>JAATFT010000009.1 GCA_015655075.1 Clostridiales bacterium
GCGGCTTGTTACCACACCGTTACGTCAGCACTTCCACTGCTTTGATATCCCTCTACCGCCATTACCTGGTAAGACCAGCTGGTGCCCAGATTCATTCCATTACTACTCCATGCATTAACATGGTTGCTAAAAGTGATTTGGACGCTGCTCCCGGTGGTTCTCTTCGACTGTCTAACACTCCAGTACTGCTGGAAAGTTTGAGTGCCGTCAATGGAAGGCGCGTCGTACCTGGTAGCCTGATATATGTCATAGGTGCCCCCATCACTGCTCACGGTGCCCTTATATGTTCCAGTAGGTCTATAAGTGCCCCAGCTGTCAACGACGTAATATTCTATGAGTGCATTTCTTGTCCACCCATAGAAAGTCAAATACCCATTGCCGGACGGTGAAAAGACGCCGGCATTGTAGTTACATATCCTGGATGCGTTTCCGGTACCCCAGCCTTTACCGACAACAAAATTCCCGCAATTTGTCCATGTAACACTGTAATTTCCACCAGATCCATTGACGGCATTTACTGTCCCACCACCATCGGTCCAATTTTGCCAATAGTCTGTCGCTGCAAATGCGGTTGCCGCAAACATGCTGGTAAAACTCATTGAAATTGCAAAAAATAACGCCAAAACTTTCTTATTTAACTTATTCATACTACAATCCTCCTAAAATATAATTTTATAAGTTACCACTCACCTACCTACTAGAATATTATCTTTTATAAATCCTCCCTTATCACTTCCTTTTATGTTTTTAACGGTTGTTCCTCTTTGCAGTACATAGCTTATCCTGTGTCATATTCCGTGAACATCTGACTGCCACCTCCTCACTGATAAAAAATTTTCAATTATAAACAACAACAAAATTTAGGTTTTAGCCTATGTCATTACCCTAAACCTATAGAAAACCTGGAATTAGCATAAAAGAATAAAATCCAAACCAATATTGCTCTTTAAAATGCCATATACAATGTAAAAGTAAAAATATAAGCTATAGGCAACACAATAAAGTTTACCTGAACTTATTGCAATGTTACCTAAGGCTATAAACCGCTTCATTTTTAATGTAGGTTTATTAATGCGACTCATATGGAATGTAGAATTTTTCTGTGACTTTGAATTAGCAGAATACGGTTTAATAGTATTGTGAAAAGCATCTCGTAACTAGTAAACACATTGCAGATAATCATTTATATAAACAAGAAGAATATAAATACTTAATAAAATAACATGTAGAGAGAAATATATTGCATTAGTTCAGCTAGGGCATGTCTGAAAAATCATTGTACCGTTCTGACCGCTCCACTTTGCAGTATACTGCACCGCAATTTTGGAAACAAACCCTACTAAGCTCCCAAAATCGCTTCTTGTCTCCCACATAATGGAACGCCCAGCGCAAGCAGTTTTCAGACACGCCCTAATATGAGAAACTAAAAACTTCTTTTCCACCTCCTACATGGTAAATTAACGTAATCATTCCTCTAAGCTAATGATATCAGTATAGTAGATATTTGTAAATATATTTTTGTAAAATATTGTTGTTTTTATGGAAAATCTTTCATATTGTTATGGATTAGCACTTTCATTATCTACATTATTCTATTTTAATTTCTTCGCCATTGCTTCAATGTGCCTCGAATCAGTACCACAGCATCCACCATAAATAGCGACATTCATTTGACTTGAATTCCTCTAAAGCCTTCTTTCACATTTATGTTTCGATTAAAATTATAAGACGGGAGTCTCACCCATCATGGCTCAGCCGGAAAATGCTATTCTGCCGTGCCCGTCCAGAGCATTGACTATTTTTTCCTTTTATTGACTTTTCCTCCTTTTCATGTTACCATATCATCATCACAAAAAACACGGTTATCCCATAAACCAATTCTGTAACAGAAAGGAGTGTAATTACATATATTGATTTTGTGATACTTTGACCCGTTAACAGGATTAGCCTAGAACCAGTCTAACAGAAATGTTTAAATTAGCGCCATGCACCTCTACTGGGCAATGTTTTTTAGAGGTTGACGAGGAAGAGAGTCAGCGAGTGTTTCGGCGGGTGCTCTCTCATATGCTTGGATGTGTGATATGCCGAAAAAACTTCGGGTAACCGGAGCACAACAGCGGCATAACCAAGATAACAGAATTAGGTATTGCTCTGACTTCGATGAAATCATGGAAGCTTAGTAATGTTGTGAATTCTGAAGGGAAATTAGAACATTGAAAATTTAATCAGTTAAATCGTGAAACGATTTACTGCTTTGTGTGGCTTATTGTCATGCGAAGAAAAAGGAAGGAGACAATTTTATGTGCGGAATTATTGGTTTTACAGGTTACTTGGAAACAAAAAACGTACTATTGGAGGGGCTTGCGGCACTGGAATACCGCGGATATGACAGTGCGGGGATTGCGTTCTTTCATAATGATACTATTAACACGATTAAAACAACCGGAAAGGTATCCTCCCTTATTGACAAAGTCGCCATATCCGCTGATGTCAGCAGCACCTGCGGTATCGGACATACCCGCTGGGCAACCCATGGAGGCGTATCGGATACCAACTCCCACCCGCACACCTTTGGTAAAGTGACCTTAATTCACAACGGTATTATCGAAAATTATCATGAATTGGAAATGGAAATGGCCGCTTTGGGAAAATTTCCGGTATCACAGACGGATACGGAAATAGCCGCCACGCTGATTGACAGTTACTATGAAGGGGATGCCATAACCGCCATAAAAAAGGCGGTCGTCCGGTTAGAAGGTGCTTATGCTTTTTGCATTTTATTTGCCGACGAGCCGGAGGTTATTTACTGTTTACGAAACGGAAGCCCCTTAGTTGCCTGCCATGCCAAGGAAGGTTCCGTCATCGCGTCGGATATGGTTGCATTAATTAAATATTCCAGGGAATATTTTGTATTGCCGGAGCTGCATATCGCACGTTTGACCAAGGAAAATATTACGGTGACGGATTTAAATGATAATGTCTTTACTCCTAAAATGCTCTATGTCAATTGGGATGTGACGGCGGCTCAAAAGGGCGGTTATCCTCATTATATGTTAAAGGAAATTCATGAGCAGCCGGAGTCTCTCCGTTCTACGATTATGCCCCGCGTTAAAAACAAACAGCTTCCGGATTTTACAGCGGACGGCATACCGGATCGGATATTTGACGGAATTAACCGTATTATAATCGCAGCCTGCGGTACTGCTATGCACGCGGGTTTAGTGGGCAGAGTTATGATGGAAAAACTTCTTCGCATTCCGGTTACCGTAGAGATAGCCTCAGAATTCCGCTACCAGGATCCGATTATTGATAAAAACACCCTGCTTATAACCATTTCCCAATCCGGTGAAACAGCCGATACCCTGGCTGCCTTAAGGCTTGCCAACGAGCATCAGGCCACAACCTTATCCATTGTCAACGTAAAAGGTTCCTCCATTGCCAGGGAAAGTGACTACGTATTATACACCCATGCCGGTCCCGAAATAGCGGTTGCCAGTACAAAAGCCTATACGGCCCAGTTATCCTGTCTCTACCTGATTGCTTACCACTTTGCATTAATCAGGGGAACGATAACCGAAGCCCAATGCATCACTTATACGAAACAACTTCAATCCGTGATACCTGCTGTTGAAAAAACTTTAAATTTGGCGGAGGACATTAACAAAATCTGCATAAACCTTGCAGATAAAGAGGATTTATTCTTTATCGGCCGGGGACTTGATTACGCCTTGTCCTGTGAGGGTTCCATTAAATTAAAGGAAGTCAGTTATATTCATTCCGAAGCTTACGCCGCCGGTGAATTAAAGCATGGCACCCTTTCCCTTGTAACGGAAGGAATTCCTGTAATTGCACTGGCTACCCAGACCAAAGTTTATAATAAAATGATTTCCAATATCAGAGAGGTCCGCGCCCGGAATGCATTCGTTATTTTAATTACCAACGGGGATTGTAAAGTTGATGCCTCCATATTTGACTATCACATTACCTTACCCGAATTAGCTGATAATATGGCGCCATTTACGGCTGCCGTGGTATTACAGTTACTTGCATATTATACCTCCGTACACCGCGGCTTAAATGTAGACCAGCCCCGTAACCTGGCTAAATCGGTTACGGTAGAATAGTTACGGACAGAAAAATATAATCCTGCAATTAACGGTTAACCTGACAGTTATAATAGCAGTCGCTTAGTGAGAACAAATTACGCGCCCGCGAAGGTGTTTCTTCCGGTTTAACCCGGCGGTATTTTTTTATCCCGTAACACATATTTTACTTGCTTCTGGGAATAACTTAGTATTATACTGTAAATATAACTAATATGTTACAGTTGAGTAAAAACTTGCCAGGCTTGCGTAGGGGCAAAGCCCCGCTAATAAAAATTTAAATTAAATTATTAAAGATAAGGAGTATAACTATGGAAAATTTTAAAGAAATTACAGCAGTTCAGCTGCAGGGAAATCCGTTTTATATGATCGGCCAGGACTGGATGTTAATTACCGCTCAAAAAGAAGACAAAGTAAACACCATGACCGCTGCCTGGGGCGGGCTTGGCATTATGTGGGGTAAAAATGTTGCTTTCACGGTTATCCGTCCTCAGCGTTATACGAAAGAATTTATTGATTCCGCCGACACTTTTTCTTTAAGTTTTTATGACGAAGGTTTCCGGAAGATTTTAAGTTATTTTGGATCTGTTTCAGGCAGGGATGAGGATAAGGTGTTAAAATCAGGATTGACTGTGGCTCATGACAACGATACCCCCTATTTTAAAGAAGCGAAAACAGTTTTACTGTGTAAAAAGTTGTTTGCCCAGCCATATATGGAAAAAAGCTTTATCGATACCGCTATTTTAGGCGCTTGTTATCCGGATAAAGATTACCATACCTTATATATATCCGAAATCACTAAAATATTGGTGAAATAACTTTTCCGTCCACGAAAGCATTTTCACGGAAGCTTTTCTATTCAGTAAAAAATATCTTACTTAAAAACCATCCTGAATTTTATATAATACAGGATGGTTTTTATTTTAACTTATATATTGTTAATACAATTAATTAAAATATTATAAAAAGGTGATTAAGTCCATAGATTAAAATTATTACGTGATGAAAAAGGATGGACGCAAGAATACTTGGCTACGCTTTTAAATGTAAAAAGAGCAGTAATTTCAAAATATGAAAACGGTATAGTTGCACTTACTGATGAAACTATTATTAAAGTTGCGGAAATATTTAATGTATCAACGGATTATTTACTGGGAATTGTTGATAAAAGATGTCGCAATAAATACGATCTAGACAATGATGAAAAAAATCACTATCTTACTATAACAGTTTAAATGAAGCAAACAAAGACATTGCAAAGGGATTTTTAGCTAACCTTAGCAAGGAACAACAAAACGGAATCCACATCTAAAAATCGGTCAATAAAGTACCTCCTGCAAAAATAAACCTCTGGCTTCCGCCGTCATACCGGCCATTTCCCGGTTCCCGCTCTCCAGAATATCTTTCACGGAATCCGCATCCCGGTTTCCTTCTCCGATTTCAATCAAGGTTCCGGCGATTATTCTTGCCATATTGGGCCAAAAATCGTCTGCCTCAATGGTTATAACAATTTCATTTATATCTGAATAAATATCAATCTGATAAACAGTCCTTACTGTGGATTTTTTCAGACGTTTATTATCAGAAAATGCCTTAAAATCATGTTTGCCAATTAAATGCTTTGCTCCCTGTCTCATTTTTAAGACGTCTAATTTATGAAAGCTGTAATAATTGTATTTTCGTTCAAAAACTGAGGGAATTTCACCCATGTATATTTTATATTCATATCGGAATGCTTTAGCATTAAAACTGCTGTGAAATCTCTCCGGGACCTCGGCCACCTCCGACACGGCAATATCCCTGGGCAGGAAACGGTTTAAATAATGCTTGATTTCATACGGTTTCATATCCGTACCGGTAGTAAAGTTCGCTACCTGCGCATATGCATGGACACCTGCTTCCGTTCTTGCCGCTCCTATTACCGTTACCGGTACATTTTCCATTTTAGTCAATACGTTTTCCAGCTTATCCTGTACGGTTATACTTTTGGGATTACCCGCTTGTTTCTGCCATCCGTCATAACGGGAGCCGTCGTATTCCAATACTAATTTAATGTTCCGCATATTCTACTCCTTTTATATAAGCTATGGGTCAGGGCAGGTATTCCATATTGTTTCTTCCTGACTGACTGTTTTTATTATCTAACATATCCTTCAAAAAGTCCAGCCATATTCTTAACTTTCACGATAAACACAGAAAGGAATACAATCTCAAAGGCTAAGGCAGCTACTGTGGGACAGCTATGTTACAAAGCTTTCAAAACAATAGTACTTCAGAAAGGCTGGAGTCTTGGAATCTAGCAATGTCATAATAACACCATATTCTATTTATATTTATAAAGTTAAGATAATTTTTAGGGGTATATCAAACAGAGAAGAAACGCCTTACATAGTCCATTATAATACAAAGCCACAATATAGCACAAAATAATCCGTCAGTTTCTAATCTGTCTGGTGTAATTACTGAAATAAATTTTGCTGTTTGTAAATGCAAATAATTAGCAGATTTACAGAACACCTGAAAAATAAAACACCAGAAGAAACAGCGTATTTCCCGCCTTTCTCCTGGCATCAACTTTCAAAAGGTAAAAATTGCTTACTTTTCTTTAATAAAATTACCTTTTACTTTTCTTCTCTCTTTGGTCTTTTAGGCTGATACAACAATCCCATGCAAATGGGAGGCCACTGTTTTGAGTTATTCTCCACCTCAACTCTTGCTATCCTTTCCAAAACATGTAATACTGTTTTCATATTACCATTACTTTTCATAGTTTTACCTCCTGTTTTATGATTTTTGCTATGAATAATAAGATTCCACATAAAATCACTCCAAAAGCTGCAAATATGATACACGCTTCATTAGCCCTTAGAATAGCTAATGAACTAATGCTCATTAATTGTAAGCTTATTAATGCCCTTGATGATCTTTTAGTTTCTTTCAATTCCTCTTTGCTCCAATTCATATTAGGATGGCTTACTGCACCTATAAATATAATGCAAAAAAACGATAAAACCAATAATATGTATAAAAGTTCTATATTTTCTATCATGAGAGGATATAAAATCTTAATTAAGAACACATATATACATCCAGTTCCAAATAGGCATTCCCAATATGTGTCTAAATGAAGCCCTCCTGTACGTCTTCTAATACTGAAGAAAAATACCATAAAAACAATGGTTGGAATAACCATATCGAAATACAAAGCTAGCATTAAAAGGAAAGAATATGATGAATATTTTTCTATCATCGTTTCAAAAGCATAAGTATATTCTTCTTCCATTCCGCCATTTATGATATTGTCTTTTATTAACTTATTGATAATAACCTTAGATAATCTATTCATTTTATCCTTACTTGCTGTCATTACATAAAATCCATTTTAATATCAATTGCAGATTCGGATTATAAAAGGAATCATTTAGTTCTAAGTTGACAATCCCTGTATATGTAGTAACTTCAATTGTTAAGATATCCTTGCTTCAATTCTTCCTTTGACCCCGACCTTCCTCACCGTCTCTTACCAAATACAGGATTCCCGTACCGGAATGCTGCTTTAGCTGATACCCCTGGAGCTCTTCTACACCTAATTCCTCTATACCCATAACGTTCTGCAAGATTTCTTTAAGTTCCTCGTCCAAAATCAAAGCATCATAAGACGCTGTTCCATTCTCCGAAATCAATAATTGTTTTCCGGATTCAGAATCATACCTTATTTTAATATCAGAATAAGAGAAAACGCCTAAATGATTTCCTTGCTTATCATATATATCAAAGCAAGCAGAACCATTATCCGGAACAATTCTATAATTGTCAGATTCATATGTAGTATAACTTGGCTTTATACCATTTATGCTGTATGCGGAAGCTGCCCTATACGCATCAACAGCAGAACTTTGTGTTCTATTTTCCACTTTGTTATCCTCATTAACTGATTTATTTGAGACTGTTGTCATACTTCTTTCCCGTATATTAGAATCAGCACTTTTTTTATTTGTACTTTTAAACCCTTGTTGATAATAATTGGATACTCTAATACTTCCTACTGTCATATGTAACCTCCAAACAAATTAATATTAATATTTAAGACACTCTTTTTTCATTCGTAATTTTAATTTTTAATAATTCATTTTGTAGTATGCTGTAGCTTTATTTGACGTCCCAAATGCATATGCATAAACTCATTTTGATTCCACCTCTTTCTTATTATTAAAACAAGACCAAACAAAACCATTTTACATATAAGAGCTGCAATACTGCTAGCTGCTACACTTGATAAAAATTTCTCTGTTTTATCCGCCCAAATATAATCTAAAGCTATTAATGCCAAATAATCTATACCAAATAGCATTCCTTGAAAAATTACTGCTATTATGATACCTCTAAATAAATCTGTCATAAAATAAATATACATAATTACAGACATTGCTATCAATACAAATAACTGTTTGCCCCAAACATGGTTAGCTAATAACATAGTTCCAATAAATATAACAGAAACCAGAAGGAAAATTAAAATCCATCCATATCATTTCTTCCTGAATTTTCTTCTTTCAAAAAATATTTCAAAAAACATTTTACAACAGATAACTTCAATTATAATTAAAAATAAACCTTGAATTATATTGCTAATGTTAGGCATAACTATATATCTCCCTTAGCTTCAATAAAAGTAAAATGTATTCTAATAATTTCATAGTCCATCTTTTCTAATATTGCATCGATACACTCTGACAAAGATATCTCAAAATTTTCGCTATCTTTAAGCAAATATCTCACAGCATTCACCTTATATCCTTCTAAAGCATAAGAAATAAATGCTGTAACAAATACAATATAAGTACCTTTCGAGTATGTTCGTATTTGCTGTGCTATTTCTATTCCATCCATTTCATTCATATTAATATCTAAAAATATAATATTATATCTTGACATCTCTATACCCAATTCTGCAAATGCCTTGCCGGAACTATAGATATCTATTTCATAATTTAGTTTTAATTTTCGCATATACTTAGAAACATGTTTCTCAATATATCTCCGATAATATTTTTCGTCATCACAAATAGCTATTCTAAGCATCCTTTTACCCCCCTCTAAAATTTTTATATTATACAGGTTGGTTAATAATTTGTCATATTCCTTATATGATATGTAGATATTTCGGCACAACCCAATCAAAACTTTATCATTATACTTACCTCCTACATTCCCGGCTATTTACAACGAGTAATCCTTCAAACCCGGCAGTTTCACCACATTGAACAATTTCTTTTATTATATTCACATCGCTATAATAAATAATAGGCAAATGCAATGGGAATAAAAATAAAAAAATGGGCTGCCTTGTGGGCAGCCCGGAAAAAATGATAATAAATTATGTTTTAAATATTATGATTCAAAATTATACTTCAAATAACAAATCGCCGTAAGTAGGAACAGGCCATATTTCTTTATCAACGATTAGTTCCAGTTCATCAATAGGTTTTCTAAGTTCAGACATTGCAGGAAATACAACGTTTCTGAAATATTTAGCCTGTTCAACGCCCTCTTCTTTTTCTGCCGCCGTTGCAACATAAGACTGAAGCTTGCCAAGCTCCGCCTTAGCAGAAGCCAAAAAGGCAGATGTTTCCTTTAATAAACCTACCTCTACGCTTACATCTGCGTCCGGAACAGCTGTCTTAATGGAATTAATGGAAGCGGCTAAACCGGAGGCATATTTAATACCGGCAGGAATAAACAGCTTGCTTGCCATTTCAATCATGGTCTTAGCCTCAATGTTAATGGTCTTTGAATATGATTCATATTCGATTTCGGCACGGGAATGAAGTTCTGCTTCTGAAAATACGTTGTGCTTGCCAAATATTTTAACGGCCTTTTCAGAAACCATACAGGAAATTGCTTCCACCATGGAGTTAATATTCGGTAAGCCTCTCTTCTTAGCTTCCGCAACCCATTCATCGGAATATCCGTTGCCATTGAATACGATTCTCTGGTGCTCGGTAACTGTCTTCTTGATTAAATCATGAACCGCCACGTCGAAATTATCGGCTTTTTCCAATTCATCCGCAAAATCACTTAAAACCTCCGCAACGATCGTATTTAACGTGGTATTAGGTCCTGCTATGGACGTGGAAGAACCAAGCATTCTAAATTCAAATTTATTGCCTGTAAATGCAAATGGTGACGTGCGGTTTCTGTCTGTCGCATCTTTTCCTATTTTAGGCAGAGTGTGAACACCGATATTTAATTTACCGCCCTGTTTACTGCTGGTAGCTTCACCGGTTTCAATTAACTGCGTCAATACGTCCGTTAACTGTTCTCCAAGGAAAACGGAGATAATGGCGGGAGGTGCTTCGTTCGCTCCTAGCCTGTGGTCGTTACCGGGATTGGAAGCGGAAAGACGGAGAAGATCCGCATTATCATCAACCGCTTTTAATATGGCAGCCAAAAATAATAAAAACTGCACATTTTCATGAGGCGTCTTGCCTGGATCCAGAAGGTTTTTACCGGTATTGGTAACCATGGACCAGTTGTTATGCTTACCGGAACCATTTACGCCGGCAAACGGCTTTTCATGAAGTAAGCAAACTAAACCATGACGGTTGGCAACCTTCTTCATGGTTTCCATAACTAATTGGTTATGATCGGTGGCAATATTGGCACTTGCATAAATAGGCGCCAGCTCGTGCTGCGCAGGAGCAACCTCATTATGCTGGGTTTTAGCTAAGATACCAAGTTTCCAACATTCTTCATTTACTTCCTTCATGAAACCGGAAATTCTTTCTTTCAGGCTTCCGAAATAATGATCCTCCATTTCCTGTCCTTTGGGAGGCATTGCGCCAAAAAGAGTACGCCCGCTAAAAATTAAGTCTTCTCTCTTTAAGTATTTGGCTTTGTCAACTAAGAAATATTCCTGTTCCGGCCCTACGGAGCAGGATACGGATTTAACATCTCCATGTCCGAATAATTTTAATATACGCACTGTCTGATCACTAAGGGCTTCCATGGAACGAAGAAGAGGAGTTTTCTTATCCAGTGCTTCTCCTGTATAGGAACAGAAAGCAGTCGGGATACATAAGGTAACACCGGCGGCATCTACTCTTAAAAATGCAGGCGAAGTGCAATCCCATGCCGTATAGCCTCTGGCTTCAAAAGTTGCTCTTAAACCGCCTGAAGGGAATGAAGAAGCGTCCGGTTCCCCTTTTATTAATTCTTTACCGGAAAATTCCATCAATACTTTACCGCCGGACGTCGGACTGATAAAGGAATCATGTTTCTCGGCGGTAACACCGGTCATTGGTTGGAACCAATGGGTAAAATGTGTAGCACCTCTCTCAATTGCCCAATCCTTCATTGCATTTGCGACTACATCTGCAACAGCGGGTTCTAAATCCTCCCCGTTTTGGATTGTTTTCTTTAATGCGGCATAGGTCTTCTTTGGCAAACGTTCAATCATGGTTGATTCATTAAACACGTCAATACCAAAGATTTCAGTTAATTTTTCTGCCATACAAATAAACTCCTTCCATTCATTTTATATTATAATCACCTATTTATTTAGAATATACAAATATTGGAATCCCCAATAAATGTATAACAAAAAAGTGTTCCCAAAAGAAACCCTGAGAACACCCTTGCTCTAACGAATATTTCGTCTAAAAATAAAATACCACTTTTTTAAGAAAAAGGAAAGCTTTTTTTTAAAAAAAATAGAATTTTTTTTATGACTTTCTCTTATCATTATTAACTTTTAGCATATTTTAAATTGAAAATATCCCTTATCCGTTGGTTTTTAATTATTACTGCGAATATTAACACTGATCAAATGGTAATTTCATTTTCCTCAAATTGATTTTTAATCAATTCCAAAAGCTCGCATTTTAACAGCCAGTAATTTTCTTTTAAAACCCATATCCTTATACCAATATTTATGGCACTGGGATCAAAACTATTTACAAAAACCGATATGTCCTGATCTTTCAGGACCATTTCATGATGACTTACAATTTCCGTTAAAATATCTTTTACTTTTTTAATATTTTCCGAATAATCAACGGAAACAGATAGGTCAAGCCTTCGAATGGGTTCATGGGTCACGTTGATAATATTGGCGTTGGAAAGAGAACCATTGGGCATTACCAAAAGCCGGTTGTCAGCAGTGAACAGTCTGGTATAAAAGATGTCAATTGCAGCAACCGTGCCTTCATTCCCTCCTATAATGATATAATCTCCCACCCTGAAAGGTTTTAATAATAATATCAGGACCCCGCCGGCAAAATTAGATAGACTTCCCTGTAGCGCCAATCCGATGCTAAGCCCTGCAGATCCGATAATGGCAACGATAGGGGTGCTTTCTATACCGATAATTTCCGTTATGATAAACACCACTAACATGATATACAGTACCGTACGGATCATGGCAATTAAAAAGCCGGAAACACTGACTTCTATTTTAGTTCGTTTAAAATATTTGTCCATAAGGCCCGTAAGAAAACGAATTAACTTTTTGCAAAGCAATATAATAATTATGGCAAATAACAATTTTAATATAAAGTTTAGCCCATTGTCAATCAAAGCTTTAAATCTGCTGTTAAAATAGTCATTTAAGATATTTTTAACGTTATTTATGTTTTTATTATCCGTTCCGGCCTTTAATACCGGAATACAGTAATACAATAATTGATTCATAACACAATCCTTTCAAAAATCAGCGCCGCTTTCGGCTTTTGCTTCCCGGATGAAGGGAGCACAGCTGAAAACAGCAATACCTAACGGCGGTATAACAAGAGTGACGGATTCATCCCTTCCATCCGCTTCCTGCCGCCCGGACTGTTTCAGCCTGGGATTTACGTTACCGTATCCGCCGTATATTGTCTTATCACTATTAAAAATTTCCTTATATCTTCCGGTAAAAGGTACTCCGATTAAGAAATTCTTATACAGGACCGGTGTAAAATTACAGACAATCAGTAAAGTTTCTTCCTCTCTGCCGGCCCTTCTGACAAAAGCTATAATACTGTGGTCCGCGTCCATGCAGCTGATCCATTCGAATCCCCTTTCCTCAAAATCCAGTTCGTAAAGCGCCGGATGGGAACGGTATAGCTTATTTAAATCTCTGACATAACGGTTCAGCTTTCCATTTTGCTCCTGATTGAGCAAATCCCATTCCAGGCTTTTTGCCTCGTTCCATTCGGCAAATTGAGCAAAGTCCTGGCCCATAAATAATAATTTCTTACCGGGATGGCATATCATAAAGCCATAGGCAATCCGCAGATTAGCAAATTTATGTTCCAAACTGCCCGGCATCTTATTTACCATAGAGCCTTTGCCATGAACGACTTCATCATGGGAAAGCACCAGCATAAATTTCTCACTGTAAGCATAAATCATACTGAAGGTAAGTTCCCCATGGCGGCCTTTCCGGAATAAGGGATCACATTTCATATAATCGGTAAAATCATTCATCCATCCTAAATTCCATTTTAAATCAAAGCCCAGGCCGCCGTCTCTTACATCTTCGGTTACCTTAGGCCATGCTGTGGACTCTTCCGCTATTAATAAGGCGCCGTCATGCCTTTTTTTAAAGATGGAATTGAGATGTTTTAACAATTCCATGGCTTCCAGATTCTCATTGCCGCCGTAAATATTGGCAATCCACTCCCCCTGCTTTTTCCCGTAATCCAGATAAAGCATGGAAGCAACCGCGTCCATACGTATTCCGTCCACATGGTACTTTTCTACCCAGAACAAGGCGTTGGCAATCAGAAAATTAGAAACCTGGGGTCTCCCGTAATTATAAATCAGGGTTCCCCAATGGGGATGCGCGCCCTGCCTTGGGTCCCGGTGTTCATATAAACAAGTCCCGTCAAAATTGGCAAGTCCGAAGGCATCTCTTGGAAAGTGGGCGGGAACCCAGTCCAGGATAACACCGATTCCCTGCTTATGCATGTAATCCACAAAATACATAAAGTCGGCCGGCGAGCCGTACCTGGCCGTGGGTGCGTAATATCCCGTAACCTGGTAACCCCAGGACCCGTCAAAGGGATGTTCCATTATGGGAAGTAATTCAATATGGGTATAACCCATATCTTTCACGTAACCGGCAAGCATAGGCGCCAGTTCCCTGTAGTTATAAAATTCCCTTTCCTCCTTAGCCGGGGGTTTCTTCCAGGAACCCAGATGTACTTCGTATACGCTCATGGGCTGGGTTTCGAACTGATATACAGCCCTTTCTTTCATCCAACTGCCATCCTGCCATTCATAATCATTTAAATCACAGACAACCGACGCGTTATTGGGCCTTAGTTCCGTCCTGTTGGCATAGGGATCCGCCTTTAAAACAATCAGTCCGCCTTTTATTTTTATCTCAAATTTATATATCTCCCCAGGCATAGGCCTTGGAATAAATAATTCAAATATCCCGGAATCATACAGTCTTCTCATGGTATGACGCCTGCCGTCCCAATTGTTAAAATTACCGACTACGCTAACCCGGAGGGCATTGGGAGCCCAAACGGCAAATAAGACTCCCTTTATACCGTCCACCTCCATGCTATGGGCGCCTAATTTATCATAAATATGATAGTGAATTCCGTTGGAAAAACGGGTTAAATCCACGGGATCTATTATGGGCTCAAAAGAATAAGGATCCAGGATTTCCTCCATGGTGTTGTTATCATAGATAACAATCAAGGTGTAGGAAGCTACTTTTTTACCCGGAATTAAAACAGAAAAAAAGCCTTCGTAGACCTCACGGGTCATAGGATATTCCTGTCCCGTTTCCGTTAAATTCACTTTGATATGAACTGCTGTGGGAATAAACGCATTAATAAGGATTCCCTTCTCCGTAACATGAGCTCCTAACAGGCTGTGGGGATTATCATGTTCTGAATAAACAATTGTCTCAACCTCCGCCCAGTCCAATAATTCATAAAGTAAATTCTCCATACACAGATCCTCCCGATTTGACTTCGCACTTTCCCACGCTTGTTTCAACTTATGATTATTCCAGATACCATTCGTCTATGCCTGCGCTTTCCGCATCCGCCGATTTCTTAGGCATATACTTTTTAAAGACTCTTTCCAGTAACAGGGACATCAGCAGAATGCATAACGCAGGTGAAATTAAAATCAGAGGACGAATAATATAGGTTCCCACTCCGCAGGCAGCCGTGATTATAAACAAAAGTATCGTAGTAGGCAGATGCTTCATGGACATAAATAAAGCCGTTTTAAACAACTGTCTGATTCCCATGCTAAACCTTGATAAAAGTGGAAATATATAAATAGTTACACAGATTAAAAGAAAGATCATTGCGTTAAATATACTCAATAAGACAAAACCCTGAGTCCCGGTTAAAGTCGTTGCAAATTTACGGTCAAAAAATAACACGCTAAAAAATAATATCATCAGGACTCCCGATATAATTCCGCTTTTTAGATTTGTTCTAAAAGAATGGAAAAACTCCCGGACCAGATATCCCCTGTCTCTTCGGATTACCTTTACCACCACATAATATAAAGAGGTTGTGGAAAGTCCTATCGTAACTACGGGAATACACATAATCAGCCATACAATACTGATAATTATCATGTCCACAAACTTGCCCAAAGCAGTAAAAAAGCCATTGTCCATATTAAAAAAATTGCCCATTTGTAATCTCCTTTTTTCTTATATATGTGAAGTAATTAACCGCATATGACCCTCTAAGCAATAATCTCCATACCCTGCCGGTAATATAAAATGATCTCCTTTTATTATTTTGATTCCGTCTAGGAAGCCTTCGCCTTCAATAACACTTAAAATAGTAAACGGTTCGGTTTGTTTAAATACCTGCCTGCCGTTAACAGATAATTTCTTTACTGAATAGTATTGACAGGTTATAAATTCTTCTACTACGGCATGTTCCAATTTTATTTCTTTTCTGTTCACAGCCCCGTCCACATGGGGACACTTAATTACATCAATGCTCTTGGCAATGTGAAGTTCCCTGGGTTTTCCCCCTGACAGCCTGTCATAATCATATAACCGGTAGGTAATATCGCTGTTTTGCTGGGTCTCCAATATTACGGTTCCTGCTTTAATAGCATGTACCGTACCGGGCTCTATTTGAAAAAAATCACCTTTCTTAATGGGCAGCACCCGGATTAATTCCCTCCATCTGCCTTCGGCTATCATGTTTTTTAATTCTTCTTTATCTTTTGCATTATGCCCCACAACGATTTTACCGTCCGCATCACAGTCCAGGATATACCAGCATTCCGTTTTACCTAAGGAACCCTTCTCATACCGATATGCATATTCATTATCCGGATGTACCTGTATGCTTAAATCTGCCTTTGCATCAATAATTTTAATAAGCAACGGAAAGGTTTCCCCTTTAACGCCGCCAAACAGTTCCCGGTGGTTCTTCCATAAGCCGCTTAATTTCTCTCCCTTATATAACCCGCTCTTTACGGTACAGTCGCCATTGGCATGTGCACTGACCGCCCAGCATTCTCCTGTATAGTCACTGGGTATATCATATCCAAAATCGGTTCTAAGCCGATTGCCGCCCCATATCATTTCTTTAAATACCGGCTCCAAAAATATTACGTCTTTCATTTCTGCCTCCTAAAGTGTTTGATAAACCTGTCTTTATTTTATCACATTTTTGCGTTATGCAAAAGTGAAAATTATCTAAAATTATTTGTATCCTAAAAAAGCAAAAATGTTCTGTAAATATCCAGTATGCTTAGTAAATATGTAGTTTTCTGTGAAATGTGCATCAAAATATGCCCTGTTATATATTTTAACATTACAAGTAAGTCCCAAACCCGCCGTTTACGCTTCTTAACGAAGCGTAAACGGCGGGTTTGGGACTTACTTGTTTCAATCGTAGAGTGGGTTCCGACTGAAGGGGCTGTCGCTCCAGCACTATTCTTTACCATATTTAGCGCTTTGTTAAGTCAATCATGCGCTATATAGAGTAGTTAAATGCTTAGTTCGACAGCCTCAAGGTTATGAGCAGTACAGCGGACCCGGAATATCCGCTTTGACTTAAAAATAATGTTCCCGTTAAATTCTATTAATTTTCCACACTTAACATCGCAATTAACATATCTGCCGCTTCCCCACGGGTTAATTTATCATTCGGCCTGAATTCATTATTACTGTTGCCGGTAACTATGTCCAAGCCATTGGCCAGTGTAGCATAACCAAGATATTCCTCGGGTATCTGATCCTGATCCTTAAAATCGGTGTTATAAATGCCTTTTAATTTCGCAATGCTTTCATAGCCTAAAAGCTGCACGGCAAATTTAGATACCGCCAGACGTGCAATAGTGGAGTTGTCTTTCCTAATCTGGTATTTCCTATCGTTATAACTAAAATCCAACAGCTCTAAAAATTCGGTTAATTCCTTGGTTGTTATGGCCTTATCCGCTTGGAAATCCCCGCCCTTGAATCCGATGCCGATATCTGCCAAAAGCCTGATATTGCGGCTGGAGTTGGTATTATTAATATCGCTGTAACTATAGGTATCCTCGTCTGCAACATATTCCTCTCCGTCGTAATTTAACTGTTTCCCGGTAAACGCAGAAATGTAATTCGGGGATATATCCGTTCTGTATACCAGCCGTACTTCATTCTTAACGGAATAATCTTCATCACTTATTACGCTTTCCTCAATGTTTATTTTATCTTCCGTGGCGCTGTTATAGGAATGAATGCTGTTTATCTCATATACAAGATGGTATCCTTCCTTGGATATATATGCATTAAACGCCTCTTTGGCGCTAATGATATTCTCCGGTGATTCAAAGGCCACATTATCATTCCAATTATAAGAGAAAGAATAAATTTTTCCGGTCACGCCATCCACAGAGCCGTAAATACCGTTATAAGAATAGTTAATTCCTTTATTCACCCTGTCATAGCTGTAAGAATAGCCGCCGTATACTTCCTTATTATCCTTATATGCAATCACATAAGAATCTTCCTTATCGGTTAACACGGAATTTTCAAACATATCCGGAATCTGTTTCTTTAAAAATTCTTCTAATATTTTCTGTCCTTGTTCGGAGCTGTATTTTACTTTGACGGTCTCCCATTCTTTCTCACTCATATTATAGTAATCTTTTACATTTGCCTGATAGGAAACTATTTTACCGGTCACTGCATCCACCTCTGCGTCTGCATAAGCGCGGTAGGTATCCTCGCTATCTTTATCGAGTTCCCTTGGATCGGACAAATTGATACTCCAGATATACTTCGTGTTTTCACCATCGCTATAATAATTATTCTGCTTATATAATTGAGCGGAAATGGATTTTAAGCTATTGTCCAATAATAAGCTCTTATTTCCCGTTACCGCTTTAATAGCATCTTCCCTGCTGATTAAGTCCTTTAATTCCTCTACTTTCAGAATTTCTTCTTCGGTCAGTTTCTCTTCATTGCTCCCGTCTGAGGAAGCATCAGCTGCATTCTCCTTGCTTATGGAGCCATAGCCGCCACTTAGTTCCATGTCAACCCATTCGTTCTGGGTAGTATAAACCTCACCGGTCTTGGCATCCACAGCCGTATAGGAATTATCCGGCACATATACCAGAAATGCCTTTATTTTTGTATTGCCGTCATCGGTTGTATATGCATTTTGATATGCCAGTTCCATGGTTACTTTTTCACCGATTTTTTCAGCTGCTTCTTCCTTCGTAATCTTGGTGTCCGCAGAAGGAATTTTCACATTATATAACCAGCTGGCATTAAAAGACACTGCCTTACCGGTTTCATAATTCACGCCTACCGTTACCGTATTGTCGGGCATGGGAATCCCATTTTCCACACGCTGGTACTGATAAATATATTGTCCGCTGTAGCTTCCTCCCCAGGACGCACCCACATATTCAACCTTGTTAAAAATATCCGGCGCCATCTTTTTAATAAATTGACCGGCAGCTTCCTTTAATTCTGATTTAAGATACTTCGGTACATATCTGCTATCGTCATAGTTTTCATAATTATAAGATATAATATTCCCATTTTGATCGATTTTTACGATAATCCGTTCCGAACTATCCTCCCTGGACCAGTTCAGCCTCCAATAGGCCAAGGAATCATAGCTTGCCGCACTAAAATAATAATTAAATTCAGACAATTCCTCCTTAATTGTAATTTTGGATTTTACTGCTGCAATAATACGCTCTAAATCCTCCGCTTTCGGTTCACCGGTTACCGCTCCCCCTGTTGCTGGAACATCAACGGAGGGTGCACTTGCAGAATCACTTCCTGTCGCCGCCTCTATCGTCGCGGCCTTATTAGCATAAGTCGTCTGCCCCCCACCGGCAGCCTCGCTTCCTGCCGCATAAGCCGCTCCGGGTAAACAGGTCGTAACCATGCAGCCAATTAAAACTAATGGTACTAATTTTTTTCGAATCATATTAATTCCTCCTTTTCTCCTTTAAGCGCCCTGGAATACCATACAATAAAACACTTACTGCTACTAATTGATTTATATTCCGGACATACTCAGAATCTTTACCTTCACGCATTAGACGATGCAAAATATGGTTTAGTTCCAATTTATTTCTATTTTCTATCAAACAGGAAAATGCCTCCGATTCGATAAAAAAATATTTATTTAATCATCTTGCCTGTTTTATTAATTTATATTATTATTAAGTATTGTATTATTCTAAGTATTATAATATTATGGTTCATCCTAATTTTTCCGTTTATACGGCAAAATGAAAATAATGTATTTATCTATGAAAATTTCTATTTTTGAGGAAGAACCTATATTATTCTGCATTCTTATACAGAAGGAGTTTAATGATGAACGAAAAAACAAAGGCTCTCCGGGCTGCACTGCCATATACTATTCCTGTTCTTACCGGATATATGGTTTTGGGAACGGCATATGGAATTCTCCTAAGCAGCAAAGGATATTCCTTTCTGTGGTCCGCCTTGACAAGCCTCTTTATTTACGCCGGTTCCATGCAGTTTGTATCCATAAGTCTTTTAGCTGCCGGTTTTCACCCCTTATATGCCTGCTTTTTGACGTTAATGGTGAATGCCAGACATTTATTTTACGGAATCTCCATGCTTTCTGAATTTCAGGGAACAGGAAAGAAAAAACCTTATTTGATCTTCGGGTTAACCGACGAAACCTTCTCCCTGTTATGTTCCGCTAAAGCCCCTGCCGGAATTGACAAAGGCTGGTTTATGTTTTTTATCACCCTGCTGAATCAGATTTACTGGGTATGCGGCTCCATCTTAGGAAGTATTGTAAGCAGTTTATTCCATTTTAATACCATGGGAATTGATTTTGTACTGACCGCCCTGTTTGTAGTTATATTCATAAACCAGTGGAAATCCACCGGCAATCATATTCCGGTACTGACGGGCCTTTGCGCTTCCGTTCTGTGCAGAATAATTTTTGGTTCGTCGAATTTTATTGTACCCGCCATGATTGCCATTCTTATTTTTGTAACCGTCTTTCAAAACAAAATTGAATCGAGGAATACATAATGCTATTTACCGCAACGCAGTCACTTGTGTTTTTTGGAACTATCAGTTTAACCACAATATTAATCAGGTTCCTGCCTTTTATTCTGTTTCCGGAAAATAAGGAAACCCCTCAATATATAACATACTTAGGCAGGGTTTTACCCTATACCATAATCGGCATGCTTGTTATTTACTGCTTAAAGGACATTTCCTTTACCGAAACCCCTTACGGCCTGCCTGAAGCAATCTCCATAGCGGCCATAATCGTCCTCCACCTCTGGAAAAGCAACACTTTCTTAAGCATTGGTGCAGGAACCGTTATTTATATGCTGTTGGTGCAGTTTATATTCTAGTAAGTTTATGTATAAATAAACCGCTTCTTAATTTCGGTTCAAACCAGGTTGATTTGGGCGGCATTAATTTACCTGCATCGGATACGGCAAATAATTCCGAAATACTGGTGGGGTACATGGAAAAGGCCAGAGCCATATCTTCGTTAGCCCTCTTTTCCAGCTCTCCAAGCCCCCTGATTCCGCCGATAAAATCAATCCTTTTATCGGTGCGGGGATCCCCGATGCCAAGTATCCTGCTCAGTAAATAATCCTGCAGTACGGAAACATCCAGTGCCTTGACCGGATCCGTATTATTTCTTATATTTTCATGGGCAGTCAGCTTGTACCAGCTTCCGGCCGCATACATACCAAAACATCCCTTTTCCTCCGGTGAATATGTATTCTTTTCCAGCGGTTTAACCTGAAAAAATTCGGATACCCTGTCTAAAAATTCACTCAATCCATAACCGTTGAAATCCTTAACTACCCGGTTATAGGGCATAATCATCAACTGATCCTCCGGAAATAAAACAGAGAGAAAATAATTAAATTCTTCCGTACCGTTATACCCATGATTGGCTTTTCTTCTCTTTAAACCTACTTTTACGGCGGAAGCCGCCCTGTGATGGCCGTCCGCTATATAGATGCTGTTAACACCGGCAAAAGCCTTCCGAATTCTGTCAATTTTATCTTTTTCCTGAAGCATCCAGACATTGTGTGTGATTCCATCCGGTGCGGTAAACCCATATAAAACTCTCTCTTTTTTTACATCACTTATTATTTTATTTATAATCTCATGGGAACGGTATACTAAAAAAATTGGGCCGGTCTGGGCATCACAGATATCCACATGGCATATCCGGTCCGCTTCCTTATCTTGCCTGGTATTTTCATGCTTCTTAATTATATTATTAAGATAATCATCAATGGAGGAGCAGGCAACCAGACCTGTCTGGGATCTTCCTTCCATAATTAACTCATAAACGTAGTAACATTCTTTGGTTTCCTTAATGAAAATACCGTCTGAAACCATCTTCTCCAACAGATCCCCTGCCCTTTTATAAACCCTTTCATCATAAGCCTCCACGCTGTCGTCAAACAGCGTCTCCGCCCGATCAATACAAAGAAAGGAAAGAGGTTCTCTCTCTATTTCTATTTTAGCTTCCTGTCTGCTGTAAACATCATAAGGCAGGGCCGCTATCCTGCCCGCCATCTCTTTGTCCGGCCTGATACACTGAAACGGTTTTACATCTGCCATAAAGTAATTCCCCCTAAGCTGTTACATTCCTGATAATACTTAAATTTTACGTCTTTTCCTGTACTGTCGGACTTATCGCCCGGCAATTCGCACATATCCATTATAATCCATTCACTTTAATTTTGTAAAGAAAAATTCCAATCATGGCTGCCACCCCGCAGAAATCAAGAAACCATAGTCGGCAGTTTCGGACCGGTAACGGTGGCGCCTTTCACGGCCCTGGCAAGCGGTATCTTTCTGACTTATAAAAAGCAAAGAGCACTTGAAGCAAACGGCAGTCCGGCCGTTTATAATGATAAAAATTATAATTCAGGGAACGAAAACAGGAATGAATTTACCGGTGAATTCGATTGCAAAAACGACGTATTCTAACTGAAAATTATTAGATAAAAAAGGGAGGTGTCTCACTATGTTTTGTAACCGCCATATATAACAAATAGCCGGCTTAACGAAGGGCTGAATATGGTAAAAACAACGTTAGAGCGTGTTTGAAAAATCATTGCACCGTTCTGACCGCCCCACTTTGCGGTATTCTGCGTCGCAATTTTGGGAACGTAGGCCCCCCCCCCGCTACGCTCCAAAAATCGCTCCTTGCCTCCCACAAATTGGAGCGCCCAGTCCGGCACAAGCATTTTTCAAACACACTCTAGTGCGGCGCCTCCTTATTTATATTATTGTATATTATCATATTATTTTTTATAAATATATATAATTTATTAAAGTATCCGCACCTTTAATACCCCGTTGATGGAATTTAACTTCTCCGCCGTGGCTTCCGGCACGTCTCCTTCAATATCAAGAACCGTATAGGCATAATCGCCCCTGCTCTTGTTAATTAAGTTGGATATGTTGATATTTTCCGCTGAAAATATCCCTGTAAACTGGGTTAACATATTAGGTATATTTTTATGGTTGATGGTAATCCGTTTTCCGGAAACACAGATTCCCGCATCGCAGTCGGGATAGTTAACGGAGTTTTTTATTGTTCCGTGTTCCATATATTCCATGATTTCCTTTATCGCCATAACGGCGCAGTTATCTTCCGATTCTTCCGTGGATGCTCCCAGATGGGGAATTGCAATGACGCCTTCCATGCCTGCCGTCCTGGCATTGGGAAAATCGGTGACATAGCATGCAACCTTACCGGACTCTAAGGCTTCTTCCATATCATCATCATTTATCAGCATATCTCTTGCAAAGTTAAGAATGATAACTCCATCCTTCATCATGGCTATGGCCTTTTTATTGATCATTTTTTTCATATCGTCCAAAAGAGGCACATGGACGGTAATATAATCGCAGGTCCGGTAAATTTTCTCTTTATCCTTAACATAGATAATATCCCTGGACAAATTCCAAGCGTGTTTTACGGAAATATAAGGGTCGCATCCGTATACTTCCATACCCAGACGTTTTGCCGCGTTAGCAACTAAAACGCCGATGGCGCCAAGTCCGATAACGCCTAATTTCTTACCTGCAATTTCTTTCCCGGCAAATTTGCTTTTTCCTTTTTCCACTAATTTTGCCACGTTTTCATCGTCTTTAATGGTCTGCACCCAGTTAATTCCTCCCACGATATTGCGGGAGGCTAACATTAAGCCTGCAATAACCAGTTCCTTGACACCGTTTGCATTGGCTCCCGGTGTATTAAATACAACAATACCCTTTTCAGCACATTTATCTATGGGAATATTATTTACGCCGGCTCCGGCCCTTGCAATGGCTTTCAGGTTATCCGGCAATTCCATATTCAGCATGGACGCGCTTCTTACCAATGCAAGATCCGCCTCTTCCATGGAATCCGTCTTTTGATAGCTGTCGGTAAACAAATCCAGACCAACCGTTGCGATGGGATTCAGACAATTATATTTTACCATAACGACACTCCTTTATTATTTTGTGTTATCTTCTTCGAATTTTTTCATGAATTCTACTAATTTTTCAACACCTTCCATGGGCATGGCATTATAAATACTTGCTCTCATACCTCCAACGGTCCTATGTCCCTTTAAATTTTCAAGTCCGGCCGCTTTTGCTTCTTTTACGAACCTGACGTCTAATTCTTCGTTTCCGGTCACAAAAGGCACGTTCATGAAAGAGCGGTCTTCTTTTACTACGGTTCCCCTAAATAATTTGCTCTGGTCCAAGAAATCATAGAGTATCGCCGCTTTTTTTTCATTGATTTCCTTCATGACCTTAAGCCCGCCTAATTTCTTAAGCCGTTTAAATACCTTGCCGCAGATATAAATTCCATAAGCCGGAGGTGTATTATACAAGGATTTGTGATCGTCATGTATTTTATATTTTAACATGGTGGGGGTTCCCGGCAGGGTATCCTCCGTAATCAGGTCTTTACGGATAATAACAATAACCACTCCGGCAGGTCCCACATTTTTCTGTGCACCGCCAAAAATAAGTCCGTATTTTGTAACATCTACAGGTTCCGATAAGAAACAGGAGGATATGTCCGCAACCAAGAGCTTCCCTTTTGTATTAGGGAGTTTTTTAAATTTAGTTCCATAAATTGTATTATTCTCACAGATATATACATAATCCGCATCATTACTAATAGGCAGATCCGAGCAATCCGGAATATATGTAAAGGTTTTATCTGCCGACGATGCAATCGCATTGGCCTTACCATAGATTTGTGCTTCCTGGTAAGCCTTTTTGGCCCATTGACCGGTAATAATAAAATCTGCCACTCTGTTTTTCATCAGATTCATAGGAATCATGGCAAACTGCTGGGACGCGCCTCCCTGAAGAAATAATACGCTGTAGTCGTCAGGTATATTCATTAAGTCCCTTAAATCCTGCTCCGCTTCATTAATAATGGTTTCAAAAACCTTGGACCTGTGGCTCATCTCCATAACAGACATTCCGCTGCCCCCGTAGTCTAACATCTCCCCCGCCGCTTCTTTTAATACCTCCTCGGGTAAAACGGCCGGACCTGCTGAAAAATTATAAACTCTTCCCACTTTAATATCCTCCTTAAGTATGCTGATTTTTCCACTTGACCACTTTAATCAATTACATTCTAGTACATTATAGAACTTGGTTAAATTTTAGTCAATATCCTATCAAAATAAAAAACGGACATTGAACAAAGTAATTTTGTCCAAAAAGTGTCCGCAAATTTGTTCCTCTTTGAACGCAGATGAATCATCACATCTTAAATTAACATTTTTTTCTGTTATTTTTTTAATTCCAAATCCTCTTCCGTAAATACTTCCTCAATAGCCGCTCCAGGGGCAACCATGGGCCACACTTTATCATCACTGGCAATCTGGCAGTCAAGTACAGCCGGCCTGTTTAAAGCAATTGCTTCTTTTATTGCAGGTTCCACTTCCTCTTTTTTCGTGATACGGTAAGCCTTTGCTCCCATTGCCTCAGCCAGTTTAACAAAATCCACACTGTCATTCAGGGTTGTATGGGAATATCTCTGCCCATAAAACAGAGTTTGCCACTGCCTGACCATGCCTAAAACATGATTGTTAAATACAATCTGAAGAATAGGCAGGTTATAGCGTACCGCGGTTGCTATTTCGTTCATATTCATGCGGAAACAGCCGTCTCCCGCAATGTTGACCACCGTTTTATCCGGATTTCCGACTTTGGCGCCGATACAGGCCCCCAAGCCATAGCCCATAGTTCCCAGCCCCCCGGAAGTAATAAAAGTCCTTGGCTTCTTATATTTAAAAAACTGTGCCGACCACATCTGATGCTGGCCGACCTCCGTGGTTATAATGGCATCTCCGCCGGTTATTTCATATAGTTTTTCAATGACATAAGGGCCTGTTAACACATCGGTATGATATTTTAAAGGAAACCGCTTTTTCATATCCATAACATGATTAACCCATTCCCTGTTATCAAACTGTTCTAATTTATCATTTAATATTTTTAAAACTTCCCTGACGTCTCCGATAATACAGTGATTCACGATTACATTTTTATTGATTTCAGCCGGGTCAATATCGATTTGTAAAATTTTAGAATTTTTGGCAAATTTCTGTACATTCCCAGTAACACGGTCGCTGAATCTGGCGCCTATAGTAATTAAAAGATCACACTCGGTAACACTTAAATTTGCCGTTTTTGTTCCATGCATCCCCAGCATTCCGGTATAATAGGGTTCTTCGCCGCTAAATCCTCCCTTTCCCATTAAGGTATCGGTTACGGGTGCGTCTACTTTATAAACAAATTCCTTTACCTCCTTATCGGCATCGGAAATGACGGCTCCGCCCCCTATGAAAATCACGGGTCTTTTGGCCTCCTGAATCATCCTTAAGGCAATTTCTATATCTTCTTCCTTTATGGTATCTCTGATTCTTTCAATTGGCGGAATACATATCCTTTCATATTCCGTCTTATTGGCCGTTACGTCCTTGGCAATATCCACTAATACCGGGCCGGGTCTTCCCGTCCGGGCAATTTTAAAAGCCCTTCGCAGGGTATCCGCCAATTTACCCACATCCTTTACAATAAAGTTATGTTTTGTAATGGGCAGGGTAATACCGGCAATATCCACCTCCTGAAAACTGTCCTTACCAAGCAAATTCACTGTAACATTGCCGGTAATTGCAACCAATGGAACGGAATCCATATAAGCGGTCGCAATACCCGTAACCAGATTCGTCGCACCCGGGCCGCTGGTTGCCAGACATACTCCAACCTTGCCCGTAGACCGGGCATAGCCGTCAGCAGCATGGGAAGCTCCCTGTTCATGAGAGGTTAATATGTGACGTATTTCATCCTGATGCCGGTATAATTCATCATATATATTTAAAACCGAACCTCCCGGATAACCAAATATGGTGTCTACCCCCTGCTCCTTTAAACATTCAACTAATATCTGTGAACCTGTTAACTGCATTTTGCACCTCTTTCATTACATCTATTTTATCTTTTGGGTATCTCTAAGATAGCCCCCCGATTTCCTGATGTTACCATAGCGGCATATCTTGCCAGATAACCGGTAGTAATCTTCGGTTCCCTTGGACGCCACTTTGCTCTTCTGGCCTTTAACTCTTCTTCGGAAATAACAAAATTTAACGTATTGGCATTAATATCAATCTGAATGATATCCCCCTCTTCCACCAGGGCAATATTGCCTCCCACCGCCGCTTCGGGAGATACATGACCGATAGAAGCTCCGCGGGAAGCGCCGGAGAAACGTCCGTCCGTAATTAAGGCTACGCTGGATCCAAGCCCCATTCCTGCAATGGCGGAAGTAGGATTTAACATTTCCCTCATGCCAGGGCCTCCCTTAGGCCCTTCATAGCGGATAACCACCACATCGCCCTGTACGATTTTACCGTCCTTAATTGCCGCTATGGCATCATCCTCACAGTCAAATACCCTTGCAGGCCCTTCATGCTTCATCATCTCAGGGGCTACTGCGGAACGTTTTACCACTGCGGAATCCGGTGCAAGATTGCCCTTTAAAATTGCGATGCCGCCTGTTTCACTATATGGATTCTCAATAGGCCTTATGATATCTGTATTAAGGTTGGCACAGCCTTCTATATTTTCCCCTACGGTTTTGCCCGTAGCGGTAATTAAATCCGTATATAATAAATTCTTTTTATTTAATTCATTCATAACGGCATAAACACCGCCCGCTTCGTTTAAATCCTCCATATAGGCATGTCCTGCCGGCGCCAGGTGACAGAGGTTCGGAGTCTTTGCACTGATACTGTTGGCTATATCCACATTTAATTCAATTCCGGCTTCATGGGCAATTGCCGGTAAATGAAGCATGCTGTTGGTGGAACATCCCAGTGCCATATCTGCCGTCAAGGCATTTAAAAAGGCCTTTTCCGTCATAATATCCCTTGGTCTTATATCCTTTTCATATAATTCCATGATTTTCATTCCGGCATGCTTTGCCAAGCGAATTCTTTCCGAATATACCGCCGGGATGGTACCGTTGCCCTTAAGTCCCATACCCAATACTTCCGTCAGACAGTTCATACTGTTAGCCGTGTACATACCGGAACAGGAACCGGCCGTGGGACATACCCTGCATGCATACTCTTCCACTTCTTCTTCGCTCATTTTCCCTGCGCTGTAGGCACCCACAGCCTCAAACATACTGGACAGGCTGGTTTTTTCACCATGGACTCTTCCTGCAAGCATAGGTCCGCCGCTTACAAATATGGTGGGAATGTTAATACGTGCTGCAGCCATTAAAAGTCCCGGCACATTTTTATCACAATTAGGAACCATTACCAGGGCGTCAAAACCATGGGCCATTGCCATTGCCTCCGTGGAATCCGCAATTAAATCCCTTGTTACCAGGGAATATTTCATTCCGGTGTGTCCCATGGCGATACCGTCGCATACTGCAATGGCCGGAAAAACAACGGGAGTTCCTCCTGCCATTGCAACACCCAGCTTAACGGCTTCCACAATTTTATCCAGGTTCATATGACCCGGTACTATTTCATTATAGGAATTTACAATGCCAATCATGGGCTTACTTAATTCCTCCTTGGTCATTCCCAGAGCATTAAAGAGGGATCTGTGGGGAGCCTGCCCAATTCCTGTTTTAACTGCATCACTATTCATATTCATAACCACCTTTTCCATATAATTGTATTTAAAAGACTATCCTGTCACGCTGTCTAACCGAACCGGCAACACAAAAGATGTAATCCCGACCTAATTTGGCGCCGATTAAGTTAAATTCCTGCAGATTTTTCCTGTAACTGAATAGTCGCGAATTTTATTACATTTATAATGCATAAAATTTCGGGTTCTGTATATAATAACTTATTTTTTTAAAAAAATCAATTGATATTTTATAACATGCAGCTTCATAATCGCCTGCAATTTGAAGCTGCCGCACCGGTTTCATAACTTGGTTGTGTTATAACCAGTTAATGGTATTTTACGGCCTATTTATTATCTGGCGTACAGTTCGATCATCTTTAATAGAATTTCGGTAACCTTTTCCATGGACCGGATCGGGATATATTCATATCTTCCGTGGAAATTATGGCCGCCGGTACACAAATTGGGGCACGGAAGATTCATATAGGATAATCTGGCGCCGTCCGTACCGCCGCGGATGGCAACTACACTAGGGGTAATACCCAGCTCTTCCATGGCTTTCTTCGCATTATTGATTAAGTGGATATGAGGTTTTATCATTTCCTTCATATTATAATAAGAGTCCTTTATAACTGTCTTAAAAGTTCCCGCCCCATATTTTTCATTGAGATAGTCGGCAATTTTTTGGAATCTGCCTTTCATTTCTTCAAATTTTGCCCTGTCGTGGTCACGGATAATATAAGAAGCTTTTGCCAGGTCCACAGAGCCTTCCAGCGTGGACAGCATATAAAACCCTTCATATCCTTCCGTATACATGGGATTCTGCTGCACCGGCAGCATGCTTTGGAATTCCATGGCAAGCAGTAAGGCGTTAACCATCTTATTTTTAGCCGAACCAGGATGTATGCTGGTTCCCTGAATGATCAGCTTCGCCGCCGCGGCATTAAAATTCTCATATTCAATTTCACCCAGTTCCCCGCCGTCGACGGTATAAGCAAAATCGGCTCCAAAGCCTTTCACGTCAAAAAAGTCAACTCCCCTTCCCACTTCTTCGTCGGGAGTAAAACCTATCTGAATGGTTCCATGCTCAATTTCGGGATGGGTCAGCAGGGTTTCCGCCATAACCATGATTTCCGCAACACCCGCCTTGTCATCGGCGCCTAATAAGGTGGTTCCGTCCGTAACAATTAAGTCCTGTCCAATATAATTAATCAGGCTGGGATACTGTGAGGTTTCCAGTTTAATCTTTAATTTCTCATTCAGAACGATATCCTTACCGTCATAATTGGCAACAATCCTGGGTTTAACATCCTTTCCGCTAATTGCACTGGAGGTATCCATATGGGATATAAACCCCAGCACCGGCAATTTTTTCTTACTGGTGGAAGGTATGGTCCCATACACATAACCGTGGTCATCCATTTTTACATTCCGCGCTCCTATTTCCTTTAGTTCCTCCGCTAAAATTTTAGCCAGATTCTTTTGTTTTTCCGTACTGGGGACCGTATCCATATCCTCTAAGGACTGGGTGTCAATTTTAACATATTTTAAAAATCTTTCCGTAACCGTTTTCATAACAACCTCTTTTCTGCATAATCCTTTTCTACCGGATTACTCCTTATATTAATATAATTTTTTAAAGTATTTGATATTACCTGTTTTAGCACTTTATCCTTTCAGGTGCAATCTATTTTTTTAAGTTTACTCTAAGTTTATTCTCTAAGTACATTTTTTATTATGACATGTTTTTAATCTATTTACAAATGATACTATATTATAAATTCAAAAGCATAAGTTACATCAAAGACCTTGACTCCTTATATTCTGATTTTTCTATCCTGCCTTTTTATTATGATTAATAATACAAACGCCTCAATTTTGTTGCTGCCTTATGTATGCCAAAGAAAAATTGATGTGCTTACCCTGTTAAAAAGCAGATGGAAGGAATTTCTGTTTTCCTCCCATCTGCCATAGTATTTTATACCTGTAAATTTTAAATCCCAGCATCCCTGATTGGCTGCTCTTTTGATACCCTGCCGCTTCCTGTCATCTCACCGGTATACGTATTACGGTTTTCATCCTGGAAACATGGCATTTCCGCGGATCAGAAAGATAGATTTCATGATGACGGCGAAGATTGTTTATATCATTTTTTAAATTTAGTGCAATCATATATTGTTCCATTTTTAAGATAGTTTCCGGTTCGTCATGAAATGGCCCTATATGCATACATTGGACACACAATCCCTCTTTTAATGCTTCAAACCGAGCTGCACCGGTATCAAGCTGCTTTTTACGCTTTATTTCTTCGCAAGCCCATAGAAAAACTTCGCGGGTTACAAACTCCGGCTGCCGGATCATGGATATCCAGCAAAAATTATCTTTCTCCAGATAATTAATTTCTTCCTTACCGTCTTCCATCCACCATAATCCCTCTAACGGAGGAACTACGTATTCAAAATACCCGGGCGGCTTGGCCTTTCCCATCTTACTCATCTTTATGGTAAAAGACAGGGCATAAAGCAACTCTACAGACTTACTGTATTCCCCGTTTTCCTCATTTGGATTGCCTTTTCCTGAAACCATAATAAAATTCATGGAAGGCACGTCTATTGTCATCGGGTCCGTTTTGGGCAGATATAAATTTTTATATTCTTTTTTATAATCCATTTTTTCCATAAAATATTTCTCCCTATTCCACCGGAATAACAATTTCCGTATTGTATTTGTCCGGGTTCCCTTTAAATATCATTCCGGTTTCTTAAAAACAAAATAAGCCTGGTCTTTTCAAAATCATTGTCATCATAAAGGCGGTAATTCATTCCCGCCCCGGTGGGATGGTATTAAAATTCCCTGTTCATCATAATAGCGTAAAGCTTTTACCGTTAAGTTTGTTATCTTGGAAAATTCACCGATTTTGTACATAGCCATCTCCTTGTAAAACCAGTATAAACCCTCCCCTACGGCGGAAGGCCAAGCAGGAATTGCAGTCAAAGGATAAAATAAGGTTAAAAAACTAAGCGCTTTTATTTATGTAAAATCCATACATAACAACATTTTCCATTGTTTAGAACAAAAGGAGAATGGGATGTTACTATAAATTGTATATTAGGATAGTTAGTTCCATCCAAACTCTTTATCCTTTTAATTATGCTCCTATGCGCATAGTCCGACCTCTTGCTGTCACACACTGCTTATATTACAAAAATAGCACAACCCACGAAAACTCCAGTCTTCCATGAATTGCGCTATATAAAATCCCTATACTTAACTATACTCTCTTTAAGTATTCCCCTGTTCTGGTGTCAATGCTGATCTTGTCCCCCTGTTCAACAAATAAAGGAACATAAACCGTGGCACCTGTTTCAACTGTGGCAGGTTTCGTTGCACCCTGCGCCGTATCGCCTTTAAATCCCGGTTCCGTATCTGTAATCACCAACTCAACAAATAAAGGCGGTTCAATGGCAAATATCTGGCTGTTATGGGAAAGCATTTTAACCATTTCATTTTCTTTCACAAACTTTAAGGAACCACCAATTGTATCTTCGTTTAATGCAAACTGATCATAGGTATTTACATCCATAAAATGATATAGGTCACCGTCTTTATATAAATATTGCATATCGGAACGTTCTATATGAGCCTGGGGACATTTTTCCGAAGGCCGGAAAGTTTTTTCAATTACACCGCCGTTCTTAATGTTTCTTAATTTTGTTCTTACAAAAGCTGCACCTTTACCAGGTTTTACATGCTGGAATTCAATAACCTGATATACGTTATTCTCTAATTCGATTGTTAAACCATTTCTAAAATCGCCTGCTGATATCATAAATGATATTTTCCTCCTTAAATTAACTATCCTATAGTCTATCTTATCTGACAAGTTTTTTCAACTATTTTTTAATAAATCGGGAAAATAGATACAAACTCCACGATTGACCGAAAGCATTATTTTTACTGTCTTATGTGTTTATAGCTGGGACGTGTCTGAAAACTCATTGTACCGTTCTGACCGCTCCACTTTGCGGTATACTGCGTCGA
>JAATFT010000068.1 GCA_015655075.1 Clostridiales bacterium
AGTTAGATAATAGGAACAAAGACCATGTTCCTATTATCGGATGCACGGCGCAAAAGCAGCGCCTTTTATCAGAAGATAAAAAGCATCTTCCGATAAGTTAGATAATAGGAACAAAGACCATGTTCCTATTATCGGATGCACGGCGCAAAAGCAGCGCCTTTTATCAGAAGATAAAAAGCATCTTCCGATAAGTTAGATAATAGGAACAAAGACCATGTTCCTATTATCGGATGCAGGTTGCAAAAGCAGCGCCTTTTATCAGAAATAAAAAACATCTTCTGATAAGCTATATTTCCGGAGGTACACTAAAATTGAATACCTTATATTTTAAATATGCCGTTGAAGTGGAACGTTTCGGATCCATTACCCAGGCGGCGGATAATCTCTATATGGCGCAGCCGAATTTAAGTAAGGCTATTAAAGAACTGGAAGATAGTCTTGGAATTTCCATTTTCAAAAGAACCTCAAAGGGGGTCATCCCGACACAAAAAGGCGCTGAATTTTTAGAATATGCCAAAAACATACTGACACAAATCGATAAAATGGAAGCTTTAAATCATACGGATGATTCCAAAAGGCAATGCATAAACATATCCATTCCTCACGGAAGCTATATAGCGGACGGCTTAACAAAATTTATTTCCGAATTGGACCAGGAGAAAGAAATTTCTATCAGCATAAAAGAAACAAACTCCACGGAAGCAATCAATAATATCATCTATGATAAATTTGACTTGGGAATTATAAGGTATCAGACGATTTATGAAAAATATTTCCTTGATTATCTGGCGGACAGGGACTTTTGCCATGAACTTATCTGGGAGTACGAGTATTTAGCGGTAATGTCAAAACAGCATCCTCTGGCTTCCTTAAAAGAAATTCCTTATACCGATTTAAGCGGGTATATAGAAATCAGTCATGGCGGTGATATGACGGTTCCTTATATCACCGCCGGTGAATCAAAAAAAACAAAGGAAACCTCCCAGGTTAATAAACGGATATATGTATATGAAAGGTGTATTCAATTTGACCTTCTCTCACATATACCTACCACCTTTATGTGGGTTTCCCCCATTCCCCGGGAGCTATTGGAACGGTACAATCTGATACAAAGAAAATGCCCCGTGCAAAACCACCAATTCAGAGATGTTTTGATCTATCCCAAAGGATATAAATTTACCGCTTTCGATAAAAAAATGATTGATAAGCTTTATGAGGCAAAAAATGAAGTGGCATACCAGGAATACTTTTAATAATTGAGAGAAATAAGGCTGTTATTGGCTTCGTTATAGAAGAGATATATCGATAATTCAATATTGATATGTCTTTTTTTATATATTATCCGGCATTTTGATATAGTATTTTTTATACGGATATTTTTCTTTATAGATGCCAACTTTCCTCTTAGCCAACCATAATTTTTTCTCTTTTATGTTTATTTTTCATTTGTAATTCTTTATCGTACCTAATTTTATGCATAATTCTTTCTGAATTTATCCAGGTCGATGCAGGATAGATAGATATAAATTCCTTCCCTTATTTAATATCATAGCATATCGATAATTGTATATCGATATGCTATCTTTATATTACTCTCGAAAAAGCAATTTTGTTAAAATAATAACGATAAATATATAATTCCTAGAAAAAGTATCCGTCGGCATGCCTTTTGTTTAACCCCATGCATACAGACAGGAGTACATTATGAATCAGATTATAAACAAGAGAATATTAAATCCCACCGTTACGCTTATGGAGATCGGCGCGCCTCTGATCGCCAAAAAAGCCGAACCGGGCCAGTTTATCATCCTCCGCATCGATAAAAACGGCGAGCGGATTCCCCTTACCATTGCCGATGACAATTGTGAAAAAGGCCCGATAACCATTATTTTTAAGACTGTGGGAGCAACCACGGTAGCCTTAAATCACTTGGATTCGAGGGATTAAATCCATGACTTTGCAGGTCCTTTAGGGAGTGGAAGGAAACCGGTACGACGCCGTTATTACCATCGGTCCCCTTATTCTTGCCATGGGAGCCGGAAAGACGGCGGCTTGTGCAATAGATAAATATATTATGGGGGGAAAGGAATGAATCATGATTTATAAATCCGTATCCACATATACATTACAGCGGCTGCCCATATATCTGGAATTTCTGAAATCTTTGTCCAAGGATAAATTTATCCATATTTCGGCTACAAACATTGCCGGCGCCCTCGGACTGAACGATGTGCAGGTAAGAAAGGATTTAGCGCTGATTAGTTCCGGCGGCCGCCCAAAAATCGGATACCCGACCCAAAACCTGATTTATGATATAGAAAAATTCTTAGGTTATGACAATGTGGACTGTGCCGTGATTGCAGGCGCCGGCGACTTAGGCCGCGCCCTTCTCTCCTACGACGGATTTTCAAAATACGGCCTTGCTATCATTGCCGCCTTTGATGTGGATGAGGCGATTATTGACACCGCCATTAACGGTAAGAAAGTACTTCCCGCCCATAAATTAAAGGATTTATGCAGCCGGATGAAAGTCCGGATCGGAATCATAGCGGTACCTGCACCCTATGCCCAGGATATCTGCAATCAGATGGTGGACAGCGGTATCCTCGCCATATGGAACTTTGCCCCCGTTGTATTAATTGTCCCGGACAATGTTCTGGTTCAGAATGAAGACATGGCTTTTTCTCTTGCCAAATTATCGAAGCAGTTATCAAAAAGACTATCCATCAGTCAGTAAAATTTAATCCTGTGACAGGGAGTGTTAATTAAAATTTAAACTTATAGTTAAATCCTATTAAATAAATTTAAGAAGATTCCTTTTCAGAACGGAGGTTTATATGAACAAAACATTTGACTACAAGGTTGTCGATGAAATCATTGATGAGCTTGGAAACAGGCAAAGTGCGGTTATCGCTATTTTACAGAATATCCAGGAGCATTACCGATACCTGCCGAAGGAAGTTTTTCCCTATCTGTCAAAAAAACTGGGTATCAGCCAGGCTAAAATATATAGTGTGGCAACTTTTTACGAGAACTTTTCCCTGCGGCCAAAGGGTAAATATGTAATAAAAGTCTGCGACGGCACCGCCTGCCACGTAAGAAAATCCATACCGATTCTTGAAAAACTTCGGAAGGAGTTAGGACTGTCGGAAATGAAAACCACCACCGACGATTTACACTTTACCGTGGAGACCGTATCCTGCCTTGGTGCCTGCGGACTGGCACCCGTACTTACCGTAAACGATAAGGTATATCCTGCCATGACCCCGGATAAGGCCACCGGACTTTTAAACGGCTTAAAGGAGGATAAGTAAATGCTTAAAAGCAGGGAGGATTTAACAAAACTTCGCGATACATATGAGTTATCCCTTGCCGCCGAAACAAAGAAAATATTAGTTTGCGCCGGCACCGGATGCATCTCCAGCGGTTCTCTGGAAATTTATAACCGTCTGATTGAATTATTAAACGAACGGAATATCCCCTGTTCCATAGAACTTAAGAAAGAATCTCACGGTGAAGCCGTCGGTATGAAAAAAAGCGGATGCCACGGTTTCTGCGAAATGGGCCCCTTAGTCAGAATTGAACCCCAGGGGTATCTTTATACTAAAGTAAAGCTTTCCGATTGTGAAGAAATTATAGAAAAAACCATAAAGGAAGGCAAACACATAGAAAGGCTGGCCTATCGGAAAGGCGGCGCCATATACAAAAAGCAGGAGGAGATTCCATTTTATAAAAAACAGACCCGGCTTGTACTGGAACATTGCGGACATATTGACGCAACCTCCATTAAAGAATATTTGGGAATAGGCGGTTATACCGCCTTTGAAAAAGCCCTGTTTGACATGGGCAGGGATGACATTATCAATGAAATCTCCGAAGCCAATCTCAGGGGAAGAGGGGGCGGCGGTTTCCCTACCGGCAGAAAATGGGCCCAGGTGAAACACCAGAATACGGAGCAGAAATATATCGTATGTAACGGGGATGAGGGAGATCCCGGTGCATTTATGGACCGGAGCATTATGGAAGGCGATCCTCACAGAATGCTGGAAGGCATGATGATTGCAGGACTTGCCTGCGGTGCCGGCGAAGGTTATATCTATGTCCGGGCAGAATATCCCATGGCGGTAAGCCGTTTAAAAACCGCCATTGCCCAAGCGGAGGAACTGGGACTTTTAGGAGACCGCATCCTGGGTACGGATTTCAGTTTCCACCTGCATATCAACCGAGGTGCCGGCGCCTTTGTCTGCGGGGAAGGAAGTGCCTTAACCGCATCCATCGAAGGCAAACGGGGCATGCCAAGGGTAAAGCCTCCAAGAACGGTGGAACACGGCCTTTTTGATATGCCCACCATATTAAATAACGTGGAAACCTTTGCAAATGTTCCACTGATTATCACCAACGGTTCCGGCTGGTATAAGGGAATCGGCCCGGAAAAAAGCGCCGGAACCAAAGCCTTTGCCTTAACCGGAAATATTGAAAACACCGGACTGATTGAAGTCCCCATGGGAACTACCTTCCGCGAGGTTATATTTGATGTAGGCGGCGGCATGAAGGACGGCGGTGAATTTAAAGCCGTACAGATCGGTGGTCCGTCCGGCGGATGCTTAACCAAAGAACATCTCGACCTTCCCCTGGATTTTGACTCTTTAAAAAAAGCAGGCGCCATGATAGGTTCCGGCGGCCTGGTGGTTATGGATGACAATACCTGTATGGTGGAGGTGGCCCGCTTTTTTATGAATTTCACCCAGAATGAATCCTGCGGCAAATGTGTCCCCTGCCGGGAAGGCACCAAACGGATGCTTGCAATCCTGGAACGTATTGTTGAGGGGAAAGGCGAGGACGGTGACATTGAACTGTTGTTGGAACTGGCGGATACCATTTCGGCAACTGCTCTGTGCGGCCTTGGCAAAACCGCCGCTTTCCCGGTTGTCAGCACCATCAAAAGCTTCCGTTTGGAATACGAAGCCCATATCTATGAAAAACGCTGTCCTGCCGGAAGCTGTCAAAAACTTAAAAAGATACAGATTGATCCTTCCTTGTGTAAGGGATGTTCCAAATGTTCGAAATTCTGTCCGGTTAATGCTATTTCCGGTAAAATCAAAGAACCGTTTGTAATTGACCAGACAAGATGCATTAAGTGCCGGGCCTGTATTTCAACCTGTCCTTTCCATGCTGTTAAGGAAGATTAATTTTATGGAGGTTATATATGAAAACAAATAATTATATGCTAATAGACGGAATGCCGGTTGAAATTAACGGGGAAAAAAATCTCCTGGAGCTGATCCGAAAAGCCGGAATCAAGCTGCCTACTTTCTGCTATCATTCCGAACTGTCTATCTATGGTGCCTGCCGCATGTGTATGGTTGAAAATCAGTGGGGCGGACTGGATGCGGCCTGTTCCACGCCGCCGAAAGCCGGTATGGCAATCCGCACCAACACCCGGCGCTTAAGGAAGTACCGTAAGATGATTCTGGAACTGCTTCTTGCCAATCACTGCAGGGACTGTACCACCTGTAACAATAACGGAAAATGTAAGCTTCAGGATCTTGCAGTCACCTTTAATATCGAAAGGGTACGCTTTCCCAATACGGCAGCAAAACCTAAAATTGACGATTCTTCTTACTGTATCACCAGGGATCAGAATAAATGCATCCTGTGCGGGGACTGTGTCCGCATGTGCAATGAAATACAAAATATCGGTGCCATTGACTTTGCACACCGCGGCTCCAAAATGATCATAAGTACCGCCTTCGACCAGCCCATTGCCTCTTCTCCCTGTGTGGGATGCGGACAGTGCGCAGCCGTATGTCCTACCGGTGCCATTGTTGTAAAAAATGATAAGAAAAAAGTTTGGGAAGCCCTGGATGATAAAAATGCAAAAGTTACGGTCCAGATTGCACCTGCGGTACGTGTGGCAATCGGCAGGGAATTAGGCCATGCCAACGGGGAAAATGCCATGGGAAAAATCGTCGCGGCCTTAAGGCGTATGGGTTTTGATGAAATCTATGACACTTCCACCGGCGCGGACTTAACCGTACTGGAGGAATCCAACGAACTTCTTAAACGTCTGGAAGCCGGCGCCGCCATGCCTTTGTTTACTTCCTGCTGTCCCGCTTGGGTAAATTACTGTGAGAAGAACTATCCGGAGCTTCTGCCCCACGTATCCACCTGCCGCTCCCCTATGCAGATGTTTGCCTCCGTCATTAAGGAACAAAACAAAACCTCCGGCAGACGCCCGGTTCATGTAGCCGTAATGCCCTGTACGGCGAAAAAATATGAAGCCGTAAGGGAAGAATTTAAGACAGACGGGGTCCCGAATGTGGATTATGTCATCACCACCCAGGAATTAATTCAAATGATTAAAGAATCCGGCATTGTTTTCGCCGATCTGGAACCGGAGGCTGTGGATATGCCCTTTGGGACCATGACAGGCGCCGGAGTCATCTTCGGCGTAACTGGCGGTGTGACAGAAGCCGTATTAAGACGTCTTACCTCCGATAAATCCTCTACTTCCCTTATGTCAATTGCTTATCAGGGTGTCCGCGGAATGGAAGGCATCAAGGAAACCACCGTTATGCTGGGCGAGAGGGAGCTTCAGATTGCCATCGTAAACGGCCTTAAAAATGCATGCGATTTAATAGAAAGAATCAAAACCGGGGAGCATTATGACTTTGTGGAAGTCATGGCCTGCCCGGGAGGCTGCATAAACGGCGCCGGTCAGCCCTTCTCCTCCCTGAAGGAAAAAGAAAAACGCGGAAAAGGACTCTATTCGGCCGACAAGCTGTCCAATATTAAACGCTCTGAAGAAAACCCATTAATGATGTCCTTATATAGCGGGCTTTTAAAAGGCCATGTCCATGAGCTTTTGCATGTCCGCTATAAAGCGGGAACAAAGGAGGAAAATTAATATGCTTGAACTTAGCGTCTGCATAGGAAGTTCCTGCCATTTAAAGGGTTCCTATAATATCATACAGCTCTTTCAGCAGATGATTGAAGAAAATGCCTTACATGATAAAATCGATTTTAAGGCTAACTTCTGCATGAGACAATGCCAGGGAAACGGAGTGACTGTTTCCCTGGATGGAACGATTTACCATTTACAGCCGGAAATGGCCGGAGAATTTTTTAAAAATACGATTATCCCTATCTTAAATTCCTGAAATAGAAAATTCATGAAATAGGGACAGATAAACAGGATAGACGCGTCAATTTATCTTTGTTAAAACGAAGTAAAACCAAAACTGACGCGTCTATCCCGACATGAAAAAAACCGCAAATGCTTTTATCCATTAGTGCTGTACGTACGGCTCTTTTAATCACAGGGGAATTTAATACCTGCCTGCTTCCGGCTTTCCGTTAAAATATCATGAACGGCCAAACTGGTTTCTAACGGCACTTTTTGAGATTCTATATGCCCTTTATTAACCTGCTCAATCATTTCTTTTATTTCGTAATAAAATTTGTGTCTTCGATAATCAATTCAACTCATACACTCTCGTTCCATATGGTTCCATTTCAATCCGACCGACCTCTTTCGTCCCTTCGTATAAGTTCACAAGGGATTGTTTTAACTCGATTGCAGCCGGTTTCTTCCCGTAATTTAATACAAATAAAAACTTCCTGCCCGCTTTGCTTCTTACAGCAATTTCACATTCCTTTGGCAATTCCATTATATCCTTATAGGGGTTGGCAATATTAAGCTTTTCTAAGAAGACCGCAGCTGTTTCTTCCGTAAATACTCCGCCAAAATAATAAACTCTGCCTTTCCCAAAAGAATTCTCAATCAGTCCCGGGCAGCCTGCATAATAATTGGATATATAAGTTCCAAGTATCTTGGCATTTTCCCCCAGAGGCTGCAAGAGATCATTGAAAACGGCCGCTTCCACCTTCGTCCCTTCCCAATCGAGATATACCCTTCCGTCATCCGGTGCAACAAAGGAATACTCCGTAACATCCACTCCCGCCAGGGGCTGTAACAGGCCGGGCAGTTTTAACATGACACACTTACCGGTTTCGTCTTTATATCCGGTACGGCAGCCAAGCACCAGGCATCCGCCGGAAGCTACGTATCTTTCCAATAACTTCACCTTCTGCTCTGTCATAATAACTGCATGGGGGTAAAATAGCACCGGATATTTTATTAGTTCTTCTGCCGTAGTATTTTCCCTTAAATAGATATAATCCATGGGAGTATGGGTAAGCTGGGCTGCTTTAAATATACTTTCCTGGCTTAATTTATCCACTCTTTCATGCCACGCGTCCAGCTGCGCGTCCCAGATATTATCGTAATCCTTTATTACCCCGAAGGCTGCTTCATAGGCCGTTCCTGCCGCCCCTGACAGTTTTTTCATCTTCCGGTCAATCTCCTTTACCTCCCGCAGGCGTCTGTTATCACGGCCGGAATAATCCAAAATACCGTGCCAGTAGATTTCCGTTCCCATGGTGCAGGTTCTCCACCTGAAATAACTGACAAAATCCGCACCGTGCGCAACGCTTTGCAGGGTCCAGAGGGTTATCTGCCCCGGTCTTGGGGCAGGTGCTTCCATAGCGGTATTCCATCCGTTTGCACCGGACTGCTGTTCCATAATGCCAAAGATTGGGGAAATCCCACGGACTTCCGTTAAATTCCTGCTCCACTTTCTGTCATTTAAATCCGTTGAATGTTCCGGGTCCGTTCCCAGACAGTAAGCAAAATTCGGATAGGAATCATACATAATAAAGTCTAAGCTCTCTTCCGTCATCCTGTGATTATCCAGATTGGAAAATAAACCGTTGGTGGTGACAAAATCTCCTTTTTTCATATATTTCCGGATAATGTCACTCTGCATCTTTGCAAACCGACAGGCGCTGTCTGAAATAAACCGTGTATAGTCCAGCACTTCATGGGGATTGGTTGCATTGCTTACGGTGGGTCTCGGTACATATATTTCTTCCCAGGCCGTATATGTCTGGTTCCAGAATGTTGTCCCCCATGCGGCATTTAAAGCCTTAAGAGTCTGATATTTATTCTTTAAAAACTCACGGAAAGCTAAGGTATCGCTTTCGGAATAAAACTCATTCTTCTCACAGTTTAGTTCATTGTCTATCTGCCAGCCGATAATACTTGGATGGGGACCGTAATGTTTAGCTATTTTCTCCACCACTCTTTTCGATAATTCCTGGTAAACCTTTGAATTATAGTTATAATGCCTTCTGGCTCCATGGCAGTACAGGACGCCGTCCATGGCAGCATTTAATACCTCCGGATACTTATTGGTAAGCCAGGCGGGAGGTGTGGCCGTAGGTGTCCCAAAAATGACTTTCATCCCTGTCTCTTTTGCAACTTCTAAAAATTCATCAAAGAAATCAAAGGTAAAGATACCTTCCGTAAGTTCGAATTTGCTCCAGGCAAATTCTGCAATCCGAATGGTTTCTATGCCATTCTCAAGCATCCGAAGCAAATCTTCCCGCCATAAAATTTTATCCCAATGTTCGGGGTAATAACAGGTACCCAAAGATAATCTGTCTGCTGCTAATGATTTGTTCATATTTTACACCCAATGCATATCGCAGACCCGTCTGCGATATTGCCACAAATAAAAAGGAGTGAAAGAATCACTTTGTGGCAACCTTTCATAATCTAAATTTTCTTTCACTCTTTACTCCAAGCCGCATGCCCTGCACGCATAAATATAAAGCGGGACCATACTTTTCCTATTCTTAATCTGTGTATTCACATATCACACCTGCATCTTATTTTTACTGGTATTTCATATGCTGATTCCAAATACTTCCCGTTCTTTATCATCTGTAGTTTCAATTTTTTTATGGATTATACTATTCTTTTATCGCACCTGCCGTCAGTCCGGACATAAAGAACTTGGAGGCACACAGAAATGCAATTAATAACGGCAGTACCGCACAGGTACTGGCAAGCATCATGGCGCCGTAATCCGTTCCCCGGTCGCTGACCATGGTTTTCAGCAGCAGCGGCAAGGTCTGCAGTTCGGCTTTCCGCAGTATCATTAACGGCTGCATAAAGTCATTCCATACATTTACGAACTGCATAATTCCCAAAGAGGCATATGCCGGCAGTAATATGGGTGCAATAACGCGGAAAAAAATGGTCCATTCGCTGCAGCCGTCAATTCTCGCCGCTTCCACCAGGGAAGCCGGTACATTATTCTGACAGTACTGCCGCATCCAGAAGATACCGAAGGCATTGGCGCAGCCAGGAATAATGAGGGCCTTAAAATCATTGATCCATCCAAACCTGGACATCATGATAAACCAGGGAATGATTCCGGCCGTCCAGGGAATCATCATGGTTGCCAAAAGAATGGCAAACAGCTTCTTTCTTCCGGGGAAATCATACACGGCAAAGGCATACCCGCCCATGGAACAGAACAATAAAACCAGTACCGTATAGGATATGGTAATAATACAGCTGTTTAAAAATGCACGGGGAATATTAACCGCTGCCAGCATATTTTTAAAGTTCCCGGCTAAATTCCGGCCAAACCATACGGCAGGCGGAAAGGAATAAATCTCATTGGTCGTATGGGTTGACATAACAAACATCATGTAAAAAGGAACCAGCATAATGAATGCAATAAAGCCCAATATAACATACATGGAAAATTTTTTCCCGCCGGGGCTAATCCTGGCTATTACAATTAATACTATAGCAGTAATTAAAATCAGTATCAATAAGGTAGTCATTTATTTTCCCCCCTTTTTGCCGTTTCCTTTTCTCCCGTTATCCTATAGACTGCCAGGGAAATCACTATGATCATCATAGTTATTACGTAGGCAACCGCCGACGCGTACCCATATGCAGTCCCTCCTTGAGGTGCTTTATTTAATAAGTACATCATCAGAGTCAGTCCGCCGTTGTTCTGGCCGCCGGTCCAACTGGAATTGGTTAATATAAAAGGTTCCGTAAACAGGTTAAACATACCGATACTGGATTGAATAACGGTAAATACAATAATGGGCTTTAACAGCGGAATGGAAATATTAAATAAAACCCTTATATGACCGGCACCGTCAATTTTGGCAGCCTCATAAATATCATTGCTGATTCCCTGCATGCCCGCCAGATAGATTACCATATTCCAGCCAATCCATTTCCATGCAAACATTACGATCACCGCAACCTTGATAAGGGAACCGTTTCCGCCCAGCCAGTTAACGGCCTCTTCTCCAAAGAAACTTAACAGGTAGTTAATTAATCCATAATTATTTCCGAACAGGTTCTGGAATATAATTGTGATTGCCACGGAGCTGGTAACCATGGGCATGAAATAAATAGTTTTAAAAATATTCTCACCTTTTACAATTTTGGAATTCAATACATAGGCCAGTGCCAGTCCGCCAAGCAGAATCGGTATATGGGCTGTAATTCCAATAATTAAAGTATTGCCAAGAGCTTTCCAAAACAGGATATCCTGAAATAAATTAAGATAATTTTCCAGGCCGATAAAATGCATGCCGGACAAACCGTCCCACCTGAAAAAGCTGATATAAAAGCCGGCTGCTATGGGAAATATGCCAAAAATCACAAACAGGATGTAAAACGGTGCAATGTATGCATAGGCAACTTTATATCGTTTCATCTCCGACCACAAATTATTTTTCGTCCTAACTGTTTTTACTTTTGCCATAGGATTTCTCCTCCTTAGATCTTATTTATCCCAAAGGCCGGCATCTTTAAGTAACTGAATCTGCTGCTGTTTTACTTCAGCCGTTGCCGTTTCAATATCGGAGGCAACCAGGTCACGGATTTCTTCTGCGCTAAGTCCCTGTTCCAAACCTGCATTGACGGAACTATAGATACATCCTTCCGCCGTTGTGTCCATCATGGTTGTATTTACCGGCTGCAATTCACTTGCAATATCAGCCCAGAGTGCCTTGGTTTTTTCACCGCCGAAATAAGGATCTTCTGCTTCATAAATTTCCTTATCCTCCCATGCCGGTTTATATGCCGGATAATAATCTACAGCCTGGAACATAGCATTCTGGCCTTTTTCAGTTGCCAGCATATATTTTACAAATGCCCAGGCTGCCTCTTTATTTTCACTTTGTTCCGGAATAACTAAGAAGGAGCCGCCCCAGTTGGAACTTTTAACACCGCCGGGTAAGGTTGTAACCGCCCAATGTCCCGCACCTTCAGGGTCAATATCCGTCTTTAAAAATCCGCCGAACCAGGCACCGGTAAATACGGAAGCACAGGTGCCGGCCGCATATCCTGCATAGGCTTCACTGCTCCACATATCAACATTCATATCCCACTGGTTCTGTCTCACTTTAATCACTGCGTTAAGGCAGTCAATATCCCCTTCCCGTTCTATGACAAGATTTAAGTCCTCATCATAGTAATCGCGGTTGCAGAATAATTCGAAATAGAGATAGGAGGCATCCGGCAGCAGCCATCTCTTGCCGGGAATGCTGACAGCTTCCGCAGCCTTTAATACTCCGTCCCAGGTACTCATAAGCTCGGCTACTTCCTCGGGGTCCGTGGGAAGACCGGCTTCTTTAAATACATCGGTGCGGTAGAAATAACTGCATGGCCCGATGTCCCAGGGAATTGCCACTAATCTGCTCCCGTCGGCGGAATATGCCTGATTCCATTTATAAGCAACGAAATCGTCTTTTAAATCACCTGCATTATAAGGCTCCTCCAAAAGATTGGTCAATGCGGACGAATCCCTGTATTGGGCTATGTATGCACCCTCCACCATTGCCACGTCCGGCGCGTCGGAGCCTGCTGCAAGAGCAGTCTGCAATGCCTGATGATGACTGGTCGTATCGGTAAACTGCAATTCAACTTCAATGTCGGGATATTCTTCATGAAAACCTGTCATAGCCGCATTAAATGCGTCATCACCGGAAGGCCACCCTCCTACCGTTATTTTACCGGATACAGCCCCCTCTTTTGTACCACCGGTTTTTTCCTTGACTGAACTATTGCATGCTGTTAAAGATGAGGTAATTAATAATACGGTTAAAATTAGCGCAAGCATTTTTGTCAAATTAATTTTTTTCATAACTGACTCCTATCTGCCCTTTACTTAGGGCGTACAAATCAGGAGGCGCAAAGGTAACCTTATTTACCTGCAACCTGCATCCATCCTTTTGTTATTAGGTTCTTATACCTACACATGCAGCGCTGCCCTGAATCAGGAGGAATAACTCCCACGGCATATCACAGCTTCCTGCAGATGTGATACTGTCCGGCATAAGGCATCCGTTCTTAATGCCGTTGCTTATATCAGGGGATTAGATCACAGCTGATTCATACTAATTTATCCTGATATTTTTTACACTTTCTCCCTCCATGATTTTTACGGGCAGGTGAATCACACGTTTCACTTTTTTCCCCTCCAGTATATCCAGTAATAATTCTGCACATTTTGCCCCCTGCCTTTTGGCAGACAAATCCACTGTGGTCATTAGCGGAGAAGTATATTTTCTGGCAAAAGTACCGTCAAAACCCATAACGGATATATCCTCCGGCACCCTGATCCCCATTCTTCTAAATTGGTTGCTGACTCCAAATGCAAATACATCGTTAAAACAAAGGACTGCCGTTGCATCTAATTTTCGTTCTATAAACAACTGGGCTGCCACTTCCCCTTTGCCATAGAAGCTTTCTTCCACAGTGAAGGTATCACCGATTTGTTCTTCTTTAAATCTCAAAAGGCGCTCATCATCACCCATATCTTTTTTATGGATTCCCAATACATAATTTTTAATTTTACCTTTCAATACCGGTTTTAATTCTTCAAGATAGCCGTACATTCTGGCATTAACCGAATTATACTCATAGGGCATACCAAATGCAATTTTCTTATGGCCATTGTCCCTTAAATACTGAATCGCTATCTTCGTTGCTTTATACATATCAATTTCAACCCTGGGTGCGGCTTTGGAAAAACAAACCGGATTGCCATAACTTGCAGTCACTACCGGCAGAAAATAATTCTTTCCTGCGGAATCCAGATACCATTGTGCCGCATTTTCATTCGGCATAATAATTCCGTCAATCATGGTTTCCTTAATGCTGTCAAAATCCAGGGAACCATTAATCATAACCATATAGCCCCGTTTTTTTGCCGTTTCCATCATGCCCTGATACATCTCAATATTGAAAGAGTTCTGTAAATCTTTACAATAGAATAAAATTTGCTTTGTTCTTCTTTTCTGTAAGGACATAGCCACCGGATGGGGATAATATCCTAACTCTTCTGCAATTCCAAGTATTGCATTTTTTTTGTCTTTGTCAACATATCCACTATTGTTCAGCGCCCTGGAAACCACTGAGACAGATACTCCGGCCCGGTTTGCAATATCTTTCCGTGTAGCCATATTTCCTCCTAATACTACTTAAATATGCCTTCTGTTAAACCATAGACATATTGACTATAAAATGCGTATTTCTTTATTAATATTGTAGCAACTGATGTCTATTATGATTTTATATTAATACATTCCATCAATATGTGCAATTATCTTATATGTGGTCCCGCGTCCATGTGTGAAATTGTACATTTTAGTATCATTTTGGCTTCATGGGTATATTTAGGCAAAATTTAAAAAGGTTATGCAAGGCCCAGGCTTTGCATAACACATTTGATATAGCTTGAAACATAGTTTGAAATTCCGGCATTAAATCATTTACATTTCCTGGTTTTTATGGTAAACTGAAACAAAGTTTGCTGACAGCAGGACACCCTGCATTTATTCCTCACATTCAATGAATGGAGGATTCTCATGTCACACATAAAAAAAATTATCTTATCAGTCTTGTTATGTATCCCTTTATTAAGTTTATCCATACCAAGCCAGGCAGTACCTGCCCTGTCATCTGTTTCCATTCCTTTTATCATACTTTCTCAATATAAAGCAACTGCCGATATTGGGGATAAAATTTACCTGTTGGCTGTTACTTCTACCGGAAAACCTGCAACCTGGAAAAGCAGTAATTCAAAGACAGCTTCCGTAAATACCTACGGAATAGTAACTGCCAAAAAAGCCGGTTTAGCCATAATTACTGCCAAAATAAAAAATGCTGAGGCTTCCTGTTATATCGCCATAAATAAAACTAAAATAACCTTAAGCCTAAACAACGCATCTATCGAACACGGTGAGAAACTAAAACTCACTGCTGTTACCTCCAATGACTCTGAAGTTACCTGGAAAAGCAGTAAGAAAAGTGTCGCAACAATTGACGAGTATGGAACCGTAACCGGTATAAAACCCGGCGAGACTGTCATAACTGCCAAGGCGGACGGCAGCACTGCAACCTGTGCTCTAAAGGTGAAACCCCCTGTCATAAAATTAAGCAGAACTTCCGTTAAATTATACCGCGGCCAGACAGTAAAAATTACTGCCGCTGTATCGTCAAAGATAAATCCCGCCTGGAAAACGAATAAGAAAAGTATAGCCACTGTGGATAAAAACGGAACCGTCACGGCTGTAAAAAACGGAACGGCCACCATTACCGCCACTGTTGACGGTGTTTATAAAACCTGTGAAGTTATTGTACAGAAACCGGATATAAAATTAAGCTCTGTGGAGCTTTCCTTAAAAAAGGGAACGAGCACTACGATCACCGCATATGTTTCTTCTGATAATCTCCCGGTCTGGGCAACCAGCAATCCCAATATTGTATCCATAAATTCCAAAGGAAAAGTCACAGCGCTGAAAAAAGGTACCGCCTATATCTATGCCAGCGAAGACGGAACTAAGGCGAGGTGTACAGTTAAAGTAACCGAATAACTTTTTTGTGAGGAATAAATGCAGCAAACTTTTATAACCGCTACAGCCCGCTTCCTTTTAAGCCTGCCGCACCTATAACATTTTCAAAGTTTATGATATTTATACTGAGGTCTGCCTACTTTACCGTATTCCGCCAGCTTTTCCACTTTATCTTCTTTTTCCATATACTCCAGATATCTTCGGACCGTTACTCTTGCAATTCCCAACTTTTCTGCTAAATTTTCCGCCGTAAACTCCTCATAATTCCTTTTTTCAATTTCATCCCATATTAATCTATAGGTATATTTATTCAGTCCTTTCTCAAATTCATCCTCATTTTGTAAAGCAGCGGAACAGGATATAAGCCTGTCTAATTCATTTTGTTCCATTACTTCATATTTTTCAAATTGATAATACCTGTTTTTAAATTGTAAAAGGGCTTCTTTAAATCTTTCAAAACTAAACGGCTTTATCAGGTAATCCACGGCCCCATACCGCAAGGCTTCCTGGATTCTTTCCATGGATTTATCCGCCGTAATTAATATAATATCTATGCCTATTGCCTGTCTCCTGATCCATTTTAGAAAATCAATCCCGTTTTCTTTCGGAAGATATACGTCAAGTAAAATTAAATCCGGTTTTTTAAGAGTTACATATTTTTTGGCATCCTCCAGATTAGAAACTGCCTGAAACAAATTAAAGCCTTCAACCCTTTTTAAGAATTTTGAATTTATTTCCCTTACCATAGGATCATCCTCGACAATCATTACTTCAATCAAATTTGTCACTCCCTATATGTGATATTTGCAATCCGCTCCGCTACTTCCCTGTGTTTGTCATCGGGATGGATATTTCCCAATGCGCACCTTTCTCCGTTTCCAAGTGGATTTTACCGTTAAACTCATCGACAATCTTCTTTACAATAAACATACCGTGACCCCGCTGTCCTTTCTTTGTTGTGAAACCCTGATCATAAATCTTATCCCTGTATTTAGGAGGAATCCCGCCGCCGTTATCCTTAACCGTAATTTTTAAGAAATGTTCTTCTTCAATTATTTTTACCCATATCATACCCGTTCCGTCGCTCTTTACTTCGTCCAGGGAATTATCAATCAGATTTCCCACAATTGATACAATATCTTCAGAAGTCATATACTGGGGCAAATTCGTTAATTTGGAGGCATTCTCTATGATTAATTTAATTCTGCACTCCTCTGCTTTATTATATTTGGAAAGCAATAAGGCGGAAAGGGAGGCATCTTTTATATTCTTGGTTATAATATTACTTATATTGCTTCTTCCTTTAGCAATATCGGTTATAAACTGCAGCGCTTTCTCATACTCTTCCAACTGTATCAGCCCTGCTATGGTATGAAGCTTATTCATGAATTCATGATTTTGTGCCCGTAAGGACCATGCCATTTTTTTAGCACCTGTAAGTTCTTCCGCCATCCTGGTCACCTCCGTTTTGTCTCTGAAGCTTGCAATGGCTCCTACAACCTTTCCTCCTCTGTTCTTAATGGGAATTCGATTTGTCACGATTATGGTATTATTGATTCTCTGCTCGTTTTCATATTCCGATCTGCCGGTATTAAGTACATATAATAAACGGGTGTTGGGAATAAGCTCTTCTACGTTACGCCCTATCATAAGCTCCTTATCAACCTGATTCTCAAAATGCAATATATTTAGCGCCGAATCATTAACAAGGGTGATTCTGCCCAAATGATCCACGGCTATCAGTCCCTCATGAATGGCATGCAGGATTCCCATTTTTTCATTATAAAGCCTTGTAATTTCCTCCGGCTCCAGTCCCAGCAGAGTATTTTTTATGCTGCCGGCCAATAAAAACGCCCCTATGATACCCACCGCCAGTCCCCCAAGGCCAATCAATATAATATACATAATAGCCGTGCGTTTTGCATTTTCAATACTTTGGGTGAGCGTACCCACAGAGACGAAACCCAATTCCGTCTTTTTGTCCCAATCGTAGATAGGAGCAAAAGCCCTTAAGGATCTGCCCAAGGTTCCCGTAGCTTCGGAAATATAGGTCTCTCCTTTTTCAATTACCCTTTTTTCATCTCCTCCCACAAATTTTTTCCCTATCATTTCAGAGTTTGGATGAGAATACCTTATTCCCTCCGTGTCTGCAACTGTAATATACTCAATCTGTTCCAAATGATTCAGCTGTTCGTTAATATAGGATTCAATATTTTTGTCCGGATCCTTAGCTCTTAATGCGGTTATGATCTCTGTGGAATGTGCAACCGTCTCAGCTACGTTCATAATATTGGTTCTGGCTTTACTTTCAATATTGCCGGTCATCCAGGAAGCTACAAATGGTATGATCACTGTTATGGATATAAATACTACCATAATTACTAATAAAGTAAGCTTTGTCTGCAGTTTCATTGCTTTTTTCATCTTAACTCCTATTGTATGCCGTATACCGCATATACCTTAGAATATGGTCCTACATGTTTACACTCTGGATATACCTGCTTTTATTATATACAAAAACACGGAATCATGAAAGACCATATATTAACAAAAAAATATTGTCTTTTATTTTTCCGTGTTTCATAAAGTCCGTCCTACATTTCTATTTCATGAATTTATTTTCCCCGCAGCTTTTTATCAGGCGGCTGAATCATTTCCCAGTTTCTTCAGCTTTTTCATTTTATTATCCCGAAGGATTTTAAAGGCGTAGGTAACAACAAAGGGGCAAATGATGGCAGAAACTACACATGCTGCCGCAACTTGTGCAGTTGCCACTGATGCAATAGCAGCTAAAGCCGGATCTGATTCTGCAACGGCCGCCGGAGTGGCTACCGCATTTCCTGCTGTTGAACCTGTTGCCAGTCCAATGATAGGTTCTTCTTTGAATAATTTTAAAAGTACATAAGCCCCTATTCCGGTAAGGGCTGCCACAATTCCTAAAAGGATCCCCGGCCCCCCTGCTTTTACTATCGTACTAAGATTCATTCCGGCTCCTAACGGAAAAGAAAAGAAGGGGATTAATAATAATTTACTGCTTCCAAGAAAGGCTCTCATATCCGAATCAATATTGCCTAAAATCATTCCTATTACAATGGGAACTAATACTGCAACAAGTGACATAATAGGAATTTGTGCAAGTCCTGAAGCTCCCAGGGCAACTAGGGTAAAAAACGGGCCGTCTTTTAAAGACAATAACGCATAAGCACCTACATCCGTTTCATCGCCGTATTGTGAGGCAAGGGATGCATATAATCCACCGTTGCAGTTGGTTAATGCCGCAACGACTGCCAATGGGGATAATCCTAACACCCCGGCAGGCCCAAAAATTTTTCCTACCAGTATTCCGATGCCGGCACCTACAATAAACTTTCCTGTTATTAATAAGGCACCTTTTTTTAATGCCTTTGGCGCTAATTTAAAATGAATTTGGGAACCAATTAAAAACATAAAACAGGCCAAAATTGTTGAAGAAGCTGTTTTGCTGAATAAAGCCGTTGTAAAACCCCCAATTTCCAGGAATTGCGGAAAAAATGTATTGACCAATACTCCTAAAAAAAGCGGAACAACCATCATACCTCCCGGAATTTTATCAAGAGTTTTCTTAATAGGAATTTGCATAATAGACCCTCCTTTTCTGGTAAGATTAAATATTTTTTTATTAATTCAATTTATAACCTTGCGGCACCGGTTTTGACTGCCGCCTCTTTTATTGCTTTTGCTACGTTCGCTGCAACCGTTTTATCTAATGCATTGGGTATTACATTATTCTCATTCAAATCTTCTTCTTTTATCATAGAAGCTATCGCATAGGCTGCCGCAAGTTTCATTTCTTCATTAATTTCCCGGGCCCTGACATCCAAAGCTCCTCTGAATATTCCCGGAAATGCCAGCACATTATTAACCTGATTGGGAAAGTCCGATCTTCCTGTCCCGATTACCCTAGCCCCCGCTGCTTTTGCTTCATCCGGCATAATTTCCGGAGTTGGATTTGCCATGGCAAATATTATGGAATCCTTATTCATTGTCCTTACCATATCTGCACTTACGATTTTCGGTGCCGATACACCGATAAACACATCCGCTCCTGCCAAGGCATCCGCTAAAGTTCCCTTAACGTTTTCCGGGTTCGTCACCTTGGCAAGTTCCTTTTTCGCCTCATCCACATTTTCAATTCCATTGTAAAGAACCCCAACCTTATCACATGCTATCAGATTCCTTACCCCGGAAGAAAGCAATAACCTGGCTATAGCCGTTCCGGCAGCTCCTGCCCCATTGATAACAACCTTGATATCTTCAATTTTTTTATTTACTACCTTTAAGGCATTTATGATTCCCGCAAGAACAACAACTGCGGTTCCATGCTGGTCATCGTGGAATACCGGGATATCAAGTTCTTTCTTTAATTTTTCTTCCACTTCAAAGCATCTCGGAGCTCCTATGTCTTCCAGGTTAATTCCGCCAAACCCGGGAGCAATCAGCTTTACCGTTCTAACTATTTCATCCACATCTTTCGTATCCAGGCAGATCGGAAATGCATCCACATTTGCAAATTCTTTAAATAGAATTGCCTTTCCTTCCATAACGGGCAGACCTGCCTTTGGCCCTATATCGCCCAATCCCAATACCGCCGTCCCGTCCGTTACGACGGCAACCAGGTTTCCTTTGGAGGTATACTTATAAACGTCTTCCGGATTTTCATGAATCTTTCTGCATGGTTCCGCAACACCGGGAGTATAAGCTAAACTTAAGTCTTCCCTTGTTGTAATTTTCACTTTTGATTTTATTTCTATCTTCCCTCTATGCATTGCATGCAGTTTTAAGCTTTCCTCAAAATAGTTCAATTTTTATGCCTTCCCTTCCGCTTTTCAGCCATTTTTATAATTATTTACTACAAATTTATGGTAGCATTAATATAAAGCTATTAAAACATTACAAAAATTAAAAATTTATTATGGTCATATTGAACATTTTGACACAAAATTAACAAGCTACCGGATGCAGGAAGTTATTGCAGCATAGCCTAATTTACTTTATGGAAAGAATTAGGGTTTTTTATCGAATAGTGCGCAATTTCCTATTTGATAAAAAAATGCCGCAAACTACAAATTATAAGTAGTTTACGGCATTTTTCAGACACGCCCCAGCTAAAACGGACCGGTTTTAAGATCATTCGGCTTCAAAATACTTTTCCCAGGCAGGAAGCTTACGCATTAATTCTTCGGCGGCCTTATGGGCAACAGAACTTTCCAGGCCCTGGGTTTTCATAATGAATTCCGACATGCCCTCTTTTTTCTCCTCAAAGGACTGCATGGAACCGTCGGACCTTGCACAATAAATACAGTAACCCTTGGTTTCATCCTTCATAGGATAATCCTCCGGTTTCGTCATGGGCATACCACATGCTATACATACCTTCATATTTTCACCTTCTTTCAGATAGCAAGTAATTTTAAGAAATTGCCGGCCAGCTCCTCCTTATACCTGTTAAGTACGGAGCCTTCAGGCGCAAATAATTCCTCATTGGACAGATAATAATGTAAAAGACCTAACCAGGAATTAAAAACAAAATGTATGGGCAGCATTTTAATTTTTCCCTCCTTCTGATATTTTTCAATTACCTTGCTCAAATGGAAAGATACCGTGGATTGGATTGAAACGTAGACATATCTCGCCTGTTCCGGCAAAAAACTGCTTTCCGAGATAAGCCTTTTATAAAAACCCTGATGCTTCATCAGGATTTCAATATGGGCATATAAAATATCTTCAAGGCTGTCACAATTTTCCGACAATTCATGGAGCTGTTTATTTATATCCATACCGAATTGTTCCAACAAACCGGCCTTTAAATCCTCCACTGTGGGAAAATGGACAAAAATACTCCCATGGGCAATCTGTGCTTCTTTTGCAATCCTGTTCGTAGCCGCATCAAACCCCTCATTGGAATAGACCTTATAAGCTGCTTGTAAAATCAGTTTTCTTGTAGTTTCTTTTTGAATCTGCCTTTTATTTTGCTTCATTTTGCTCCACCTAAAAACCTCCACCCGACATAAGCATCCGGTCAATTTGCAGGCCAGGATCAAACTGCCTCATGGTTCTGCATCGTAACGTCTAATTTAATTGACTGTTTACTCATTGACTTTATGCTCATTATATATCGGATTGTTCTGTCTGTCAAGATTATTTTACATAAATATCAATTATTTTTTCTTTTCCTTTTTTTAAATATTTCTTTTTAACCCAAATAGTCAGATTAAAAACCCCCTCTGCTTAATTTTGCATTAAGGTAAGGGGGTTTTTTGAAAATATATTTATTTACTTTCTTATCTTTTTACCTTTTTAACTTTTTTCATAAAGGAATTTTTCCGGCAGGGTTAATTTAAAGTCTATCGCTAAATCCCTGAAATTCTGGGGTTTTATCGTCTGTAATTTATGAGGGGACATGGATAAGGTTTTTACTAAGATTTCCGCAGATTTTTCAACGGTATGCATAAGACCGAAAGTTAAATCAAAATCAATTCCGGAACAAAACATGCCATGGTGGGCCCAGACTGCCACATCATATTTTTTCATCAGCTCACTGGTTGCAACTGCAATTTCCCTTCCCCCCGGAACCATCCATGGTACTACACCCACCCCGTCCGGAAAGACCACCGGACACTCCGTTGCCATTTCCCAGAGTTCCCTGGTAAAAACCTCATCCGATAAAGGCAGGACAAAGGTCAGTGCAATAATATTGGTTGTATGGGCATGGTAAATTACCCTGTAGCTTCCATTTGTTACAATTTTCTTTACTTCATGATTCATTAAATGGGTTGCCAGCTCACTTGTAGGCCGGCCGCCATCCACAAGTCCCCAGCTGATTCTGTAGTTTTCCCCCTTGTCATCCAGTTCGATAATGGCAATACAGGCCTCCGGGTCCACAATAATATTACGGAAATATTTGCCGGTACCGGTTACCAGGAAAAATTCCTCCGCCAGTCCCAAAACTTTGGTACCAATAGGGTACCATTCCGTGTTTACGTTAAGCCTTGACTTTATACTTTCAACTTCCTCCGCCTTCAGCCTGTAGGAAAGATTACCTCCGTTCCGTTCATGCCAGCCCTGCATGAAGCCGTCGTTTGCCATTTTAATAAAACCTTTCACAAAATCCGTATCCAATACTCTCATTATAGATTTCTCTCCTTTCATATAGCTGTTCTATATAGATAATCGCGAAATAAAATTATTGTATCTATATACTATGTGACTGTTTCATAGCTGAATCCGGCCCTATAAGTACGGAAGCGATGAAATTCGTATTTGTTGTACGGTATATTTTTTCTTGCCTGTAATCCTGTTCCTTCTAAAAGGATCTGCTTTTATATAATACCGGGCTTCAAAATTTTACATTTCTATTGTACACTGATTTCATGAAATAGTTAACATCTTCATTTGCAAATTATTGTGTCCTTGATTATAATAATCCCATACAATATGCACTATAATTTTATAAACCACCTATATGTTTAATATATAAAAGGGACAGAGAATTTCAGAAGTCCCTGTCCCTTTCCTAGAGTGTGTTTGAAAAATGCTTGTGCCGGGCTTGATGCTCCACTTTGTGGGAGGCAAGGAGCGATTTTGGGCGCGTAGTGGTGCTACGTTCCCAAAATTGCGACGCAGAATACCGCAAAGTGGGGCGTTCAGAACGGTGCAATGATTTTTCAAACACGCTCTAGCGCACTGACAAGTTGATATCTTGTCTAATGGCTTGCCTGAATTTCCATCTGCTTCGTTGTCGTCAATCGACGTATCCACCGCTACTCCTCATTCCACCGCCTCGCAGAATGAAAATCCATTCTACACCATTAGTCCAAGTATCAACTTGTCAGACACACCCTGGTAATGAATATAGAATCTAAATTTTTTCAACCGTATAAGTAACGAATTCCGTATTTCCAGTCATCCCATAATCCTGAACAACAGCTTTCGGAAATCCCGAATATAATTTTGAGAAATTTTCCTTCATAGCCTCTTCATCCATTCCGTCCATGGCACCCTCAGGGAATGCCATGGGATTGTCTTTCTCCTCGTAATACTTTCTGGCGATAAGGCGATTATTAAGGGTACTGGATACTTCTACCTGAATTATATTTTCACCGGGTATCAAAAGTGTACTGATGTCCGCTGCCAGACGGTCAAAATCAAATGCGGGTGCCTTCCGCCCGTTTACATAAACTGCCGCCGAATTGCCGTTAGTGCTTTCCAGTTTTAATACAGCTCCGTTTTTCTCGCACCAGTCCGAAGGAAGTTTCACGGTTGTCGTATAATAACCGACACCGGATACTTCTTCTCCTATCTGACTGATATCCTTCCATGGCTTTAAGTCGGTTTTCCCAACGGGTATACGGGTTTTCTTAGTCCTGTAATAAATCTCCTTTGTAACAACGCCAAGTCCCCGGTCTTCCGTAATTGTCACCTTATCTCCTTCATTCCAGTCTTCAACCTCAAGTTCCCAAACATCCGGAAAAATCTTATCCGGAACTGTAATCTGTTTTTTAATAATGGTGCCGTCACTAAAAACAACTTCGTAAGTACCGCTCTTAGCGGCGGCTACCGAATATACCCCATTTTCTAGGTATAGGGCATCTGCATCACACGAAACAGCATGGAGAGCGTCATTTTCCTTTTTATGCAGAGCGAGGATTGTCGCTTCACCGGGCTTCAATGTGACTTTTACCTGTATACGTCCGTTTTTCTCTTCATAAACTGCAACTTCTTCTTCTGTTCCCGTCCAGCAATGAATCCGGTATGGCTTGCCGCATCCCTTTATATTCAGCGTTACGGTGGATTCCTCCCTCCGGGTATACATATAATTGTAAACAAACAGATAATCCGTATCTTCTCCCGTCCTCATAAATGTCAGTATATTCTTATTTTCTTCTGTAAAGGCAGCTCGGGGCAGTACACCAAGAGCAGCCAGTGTTTCCTTTGTTTTACTTTGATCCCATATTTCCGCCACATTCCTAAGCTTTCGCAATTCATCCATTACCGCCTTCAATTCTTCATCCTTTCCGTCATTAAACGGTGTCATAGAAGCAGCTTTTTTATGAAATTCATCCTTTCCCACATGGATGGTTTCTGTTACACCGTTAACCAGGATAACAGGAAGTCCTTCCCTGGCCCAGTCTAAAATTTTTCTTGCACTGTTTACCGGCATAACCTCCTGATAAATGATCAAGGCCTGATATCCGGGACCCTTCGGTGTAACCATTCCATTTTCATATACAATATTGTCTTCTTCCAGAAGCTGCGGTGCAAAATAATCATAGGTATAACCGGCATTCTGCAGCTTCATATCTTTCCAGTAGATTCCTTCATTTGCACGCATCAATTTTTGTTCATAGGTTTCTTTCTCATTGCCGTACATCATATACATGTTATTAAAATAGTAATCCAGACGCAGGATACCAATGTCCAGCCTGGGGCTGCCCTGGCGCAGAAGCATCTGATATCTGGCAATCATGTCCGTCCAGTCTTTGTAATGCTGCCAGGCCGGCTGACGGCATCCGAATCTTTCCGAGAAAACAGGCAGCATGCCTTCATGCCCCGGCCAGTAGGTAGAAGCTTCCGACCCTGCTATGCTGGAATAGCCATGAAGCACTGTCTTATTAATACCTGCCGCAAACTGGGTATAAATAATCTGGGTATAAAAATCCAGTCCAAGCATATAGTTAAACAACGTGGCACCTGTTTCACTGGAAAACAGCCGGTTATATAGGTGAGCCGTACCCGCCAGACCCCGGTAGGCATCAATCTGGGATGCAAATTCCAGTGACTCTGTCTCAATTCCGTCCACATATTTTCCCGGCTGGGAAATCTCAAAAGGCATACCGTAGGAAATTTCAGCCCTAAGTTCCATTCCCGCACTGTGCAGCCATTCTCTGAAGGGATGCAGCATATTCTCCATATATAAATCGGTTAAGGTCTGATAAAAATCATTTCTCAGCTTACTAATCCAGGTTTTGTCTTCTGCTTCATAATAAAAAACCCCTGGCATCATCATACCCTTTGAACGTTTTATAATGTAAGGCAGGTACGGAGTCAGATCATAACCACGGCGTTTTTTAAATTCCTCCAACAGATGATATCCCCAGAAAACCCCGCCCTTTCCATAGGTAGACACTTCCAAAGAATCCATATACATCATAACGCGGCTGTTTTCCTTAATCCTCCGGACCAGTTCAGGCTTCATCAATTCTTTTTCCCAGTAGTCAATCAGTGCTTTAACACCATATTGATCAAGATAATTGACGGTATAGGATATACTTACCGACGGCTCTGCGGTCTGTCCGGTACCGTGCAGCCAGAATGTGAACAATTCATAATCCCCGTCCTCCGGCGCACGAAAGATCAGACTCTCCTCCTGTACAGAACCGGTCAGCACGATCAGACTGGATTTATCCAGAATTGCCGCTTCTTCATCCGCGCCGATTACTTTTCCTGCCACAACTGCAACCAATTCCTGAACATTGACATTAGGCATAACAATATTACATTTTTTAAGTCTGCCGGTTCTCGTTTTCCCTGCCTTTACCGTTTCTGCCATAAAATCCAGTTCTTTTGCCGCCGCTTTATCATCCGGAACAATACTGGTCAGATTCGCATTGGACCAATTCGTACCGCTGGTTACACTGGCACCCATCCCGCGCTTTGTTGCTTCTTCAATAACCAGATTGGAATCATGCACCCATTCTTCGGAGCCCCACCCATAGACGGAGGAATCCGCGCCTGCTTCACCCATAGCCAAAAACTCAGCGGCACCGAATCCTGCATCATGCAGCATTTTTATGTCATTTTTCAAAGTTTCGTCCGTGTGAAAACCTTCCGCCAGCCACCAACGTACTTCCGGACGGTAAATAATATCCGGTGTTTTTAATTGTTCCTTTGCTATACCCATATAAAAATTATCCCTTTCTTTATACTCTTTTTTAATACACTTTTCTCTATATTTCGTACCGCTTTGCTTGCGGCACACACGCCCTTCCATTATCTTTTTCTGTTTTTTATACTGCTTTCTCGTGTGCCTTCTCCACTCTTCTATTTCGTAATCCCAGGATAATTTCATCGAGCTTGCTTTTATTCAGGTTATAACCGAGTCCAAAAATCAAGCCGCCAGCTACATAAATCACTGCCGGAATTATGATGGTGGCTGAAACAATTCCGCCGATAGCACTGTCAGTCTGTGCCTGGTTTGCCACATATCCGGTCACTGCCAGAATATATCCCGGAATCGCGCCGCCGATACCCTGGCCGGCCTTAACGACGAAGGAATTCAAAGAGGCCAGTGCGCCTTCTGCGCGCATACCATTTTTATATTCAACATAATCCACGTTATCTGCCTGAATTCCATAGGATAATGTCATCATACCGCCGCTGCCGATACCTGCTAACAGGGACGATATATAAATGAGCGGAATAGAGGTCACGTTGAAAAGCCGGATAAGTAAAAATACACCGTACAGTATAAGACTGCCGCCATATAGAGCTTTCTTGCCCAGCCCTCCAATAAGTCTACCGGCCACAAACATACCAAGAAACATACCGGCCATGGACAGGAAGCTGACAAGGCTTAACACATCCAGCCTGTTATCCAAAACATAGGTTACGAAATAAATATTGCTGGAGCTTGCTACCGTACCTCCGACACCAAAAAGGAGTGATGCAGCAAAGCTTATCATTACCGGTCTTTGTGCTAAAATCGGGAACAGTTGTTTTAATTTGTATTTTTCCTCTTCAATGGGCCGAACCCTCTCTTTCATTCCCATCACCCCAACAATAGAAAAGACTAATACGATTACCGTAGCCCCGCCTACTAAAATCAAATACCCAATCACCGCGTTGCTGAAATTCTTAAGTATCATGGGAGCGACAATGCCAATTCCAAGCATTCCCGTCATATAGCAGGCGCCTTTTATCGTACTTAATGAGCCTCTTTCTTTTTCATCATCGGTCATAACCGGGATCATTGCATTCAACGGAATATCCATCAAATCAAAGGTGATGCCGATTAACAGGTATGTAATATATACAATAACCAGTTTTATTTCTGAAAACAATAAGGGTCCAAACCATAAAAGCATATAGTTAATCGAACAAAGGATGACACCCAGAATCAGATACGGACGGAACCGCCCCATCTTACTTTTGGGCAGATGATCAATAATGAAGCCCATAACCGGGTCATTTACCCCGTCCAGAACCCTTGCAATAATAAATAATGTGGCGACTGCAGCCGGATTAATCCCTGCAACATCCGTATAGAAGATCAGCAGATAGCTTCCGACCAAAGTCATAATCGGAATATTTCCCAGGTTGGCCATCCCAAAAGCAGCTTTTTCCCTCAGATTAATCTTTTCTGAATTTTCTTTGTTACTCATCATAAACCCTCCCTTTGTATTCCTTTCTCCAAGATGCATACTGATATTTGATGTTTTGTAAATACGGCAGCTTTTTACGTATACGCTCCTTTCTTTTATAGAGTGCTCTTATATATTTCGCCATATTGATTTGTCTGTTCGCCTCAACATTTATATAATATGCCCTTCTATCCTGATTTACATTGTCATTTCATTCTATTTTATATATCAAATGATTATATTTTTATCATTTTACAATAAATTTTTAGTTGTTTTTGGTAATCCCTGTGATATAATGAAAGCGGAATGAGGAAGTGCAAGCTTGCTTGCAAATTCCGATTGGAGCAACAAGATCATGAACACGCTTTTTGTTCATGATATAATAAAATCATATACAATTTTATTTTCATAAGGGGAATAATGCATGGATTTAACTACTTATTTCTACAACGACTGCAGCCGTTTACTTAAAAATTATCCTAAAAATCTCGGCGATAATATTGACTATGGCACTCTTCCCCAGGATTATGAATTGAAATGGAATACAATTACAAATGAAAAAGTACCGGTAATAATCTACCCGCATCCAATCAGCGGTCACATGGGTATGCACAGGCATGATTTCTTTGAACTTGCTTATGTATACCGGGGCAATTGCAGAATGTGCGTAGACTCTTCCCCTGTTGAAATGAGTGCCGGAGATTTGTGCCTGCTCAATCTTCAGGCAAGACATACGATTGAAGTAGGAGACATAAAAGAAAACATTATTTTTAATATTTTAGCTACGCCGGCTTTTTTTAACAGTATTTATTTTCGCCTGGCCTACCTGCCTAACAGTGATTACCTCTTTGACTTCTTCCTAAGATCAATGGAAAACCAACGAATTAAGGATAATTATGTTTTGTTCCGCAATGCCAAGGACAGCTCACATCTGGATCTTATCGAACATGTCATTTATGAAAGCTATGGGAAAAAGCTCTACAAAAACGAAATGCTTGGCTTTCTCTTCTCTTCCCTGCTTATTGAACTTGCAAGAGCCTACGGAACCACTCTGGATGCTTCCAGCAGACTGGAACTAAAAAAATATAAAATCACAGAAATTACAGATTATATTTATGAACACTATAATTCTATTACTCTGAAAGTTTTAGCAGAGTCTTTCAACTACAGCTGCGCTTATCTTTCTACGATTATCAAAAAATATTCCGGAAACAGCTTTTCGGAATTGCTTCATGCATTTCGCTTCGTCAAAGCCTGCCAGTTGCTGACAGAAACGGATAAATCAGTTTCAGAAATAATTGAACTTGTCGGGTGCAGCAATCCTACCTGGTTTACCAAAAAATTTAAAGAACAATATGCCATGTCTCCGTCTGCATATCGGCGTAAATACAAACTATAATACAAAGAATAGCTTAAAAAAGGCAAAACAAAAGCCTTGAAATACCATAAAACACCATGATTCCAAGGCTTAAAACAACTCTTATTTTCATTTGGATTACTCTGGGCAGTGTATTTTCATTTTTATACCCAGTGCATAACCCAGTCAGTTCTTTTTCTGATTATTTTTTTCTCCGTCCTTTCCCATCTGATAAATAGTCAGCTTAACCGTAAAAACAAGGACGGACATAACCATGCCGACTCCCATTCCGACTACCAGCAGCAGAATATCATGAAGCAGCACCTCAAGTACAATAGCTGCCACGGAAATTGCGATACCGGTAAAAAATGCAGAACCCGCCGCCTTTTGTACATTTTTTTTAAAGAATTCATCCGGTACACAGGCGAAATAGCGGATGTAGTACAGAAAAGCCCAAAAGCCGAGATAAGCTCTGTTTTCCGTAAAAAACCCCGGCAGCCCCAAAAGGGCAAGCAGGCTTAAAAAACCAAATTTATTTTTTATATGTATAGCGCTAAAATGTAAAACTTTTTCTCCTGCCTCTTTTAACGATTTAAAATTATCTATCTTTCTTCCGTTGACACTGGTTTCCTTTTCCTTTCTTACTTCCTCTGCTGAACTGGTTTCCAACCCATTATCCCGGTCACTGTTTATATGATTTCTGTCATTTTTACCGGTCACCCCGTCGTCGCTGACCGTATTGTCGTCAGCTTTCCCATTAATTTCTTTCGGCTCCCCGTTCGCTACCTTCGCAGTAGTCTCTTTATCATCGGAATATTCCATTATCGTATCTATGATAACAGAATTTAAATAACGATTTATATCATAATTCGGCAAATTATTATAAATATCCATAAAGGCACCGCCGCCTGAAGTCCGCGGTCCGGCCATAATGTCCGCAGCACTCCCTTCTGCATTGAGCCCAGCCTGATCCGTAAGCTCATCATCCTTTTCAGCCTCAAGCTCTCCTTCCCTTTCTTCTTCCTTTTTTGTTTCAGTATATCCGATATTTATAAGAGACAGCTTACAGTCTACTTCTTCAATGATACATTTTTCATCCTCAGGGCTGTCATACTTATATTGGGAAGAACTTTTTTCAGTACTCACATTCTTCATAATAATGTTATTATTACTAACTTCATTATAAATGTTACTATTTTCATTATTTTTTTCTGGCAGCCGCTTACTCGTTTTTATTTTTTTTCTTGCAGGTTTGCCCTGTAACTTATATTTAGGTTCCGTATATGCAAGACGGATCAGGGATTTCTCGCAGTCTATTTCTTCAATCACACAATCGTCTTTTTCTTCTGATTTTGTATCTGTTTTTTTCTTAAATTGGTTTTGCTCCGCTTTTAATTTTCTATAAAAGGCTTTCGGATAAATTACGGTTTTGTCTTTCTGGATTCTATTTATTTTCACTAATCATCACCTCATGTAATATTTTTTTAACTACTTAAGAGTACCGAATCTCTTTAACCGGCCCGAATTTAAAATCCGGATTTTATCTTATAGACTAAACAGTAAAGTCGGGGCTTTTACCAATGTTATCCGCATAAGGATATCTTAAAGTATAGTTATACAATTATAATATATGCGGCCACCCTCTTTTTAACTACCTATTCTTCTAAAATACAGACAGCCTCTAAAAATTGCGAATTACTATAACCTTACACTCTAGCAGCACAGCGGACCCGGAATATCCCCATTGATTCGATTTAAACATCGGTATTTCTGCAAAAATAAGAGTTAAATCATGTAGCAAATTGTTTGGAATAACATAAAATAGAGTTATGATAAACTGATAACGAAAGGTCAGAACCCTATGTTACCTCCGCTTATAAGTTATATAACCTTTAACCGCTTAGGTTTAACTGTTAAAAATCTAACTACTATTCTTGAATCTAGTGATGATTTTGAAATGCACATCATAGACAACAACTCAACCGACGGCACCTGGAAATACATCCAGGGCTTAAAAGACAGCCGCATTATGTCCAGGGCGCGCATCGATGTAAATTTCGGTCAGATCTATGCATTAAACCTGAATCTTGTGAAGAGAAGGCCTGAGCAGTATTTTATGACGGTGGATAATGATGTTTATATAGAAACAAAAGATTGGATATCCCGCTTCCTGAAAGTCTTTGAAACTTTCCCCGAAGTGGGATTGCTTGGAGTACAGAGAGGCCAACCATATGAAGACCCGCTTCCTTCGGTTATTCCCAAGGTAAAAGACAACATTTTTTATTTGGAACTGGATAACTCTACTCCAAACATAGACCAGAATTATATACCCGGCTGCTGTATGTGTCTAAGACCTGAATTGCTTAATGAAATCGGTTATTGGTGTGAAGAAAATTGTTTCGGTGAAATTGAATTATCCAACAGGGTCAACAATTACACCTCTTTTAAATCCGGTTTTGTAACTAATATAAGCATACAAATGCCCCAGACCATGGATTGCAGTACATGCCAGTATAATTCCCAGTGTACTCTTAATAAATATACGGAAACCTGTTTTACCAATTACAATAAGCTGTACAAGAACGACGAATTCAAAAAGCATTACAGATGGAAATTGGATGAAACAATCACTGATTTAAAAAGCGGTGCACGTCCGGTTTACTGTGCTTCAGCAAATGACGGGACTTCCACTTCAACTCATGTGTTCAATTATGAATGGGCTATGGAAAATTTTAACTACTATATTAATAATGCAAATTAAATAGAGATGATATAGCTTCTTAGAAGATGCCTTTTATCTTCTAAGAAAAGGCGCTGTTTCTGCGCCGTGCATCAGATTACAGGAATATGATTTTTGTTCCTGTAATATAAATTTAATTGCAGGCTCGAGGAGGTGTAATACAATATGTTAGAACCTTTTGCAAAGCCTTTCTATATCACACAGCCTTTATTGCCTGATATAGACGAATTTAATGAAATGCTTAAAGAAATATGGGCAAGCAAACAGTTAAGCAATAATGGAAATATGGTAAAACAACTTGAACGGGATCTGTCCGGTTATCTGAATGCAGACTACTTGTCAGTTTTCTCAAGCGGAACCGTTGCATTGCAGTTAGCATGTAAGGTACTTAGGTTATCAGGGGAAATCATAACCACCCCTTTTACCTTTGCGGCTACCGCCCATTCGCTGGTTTGGAATAATATTAAGCCGGTCTTCTGCGACATTGAAGAGGATTCCTACAATATAAATCCGGACCTGATTGAATCCTTAATCACACAAAATACTACTGCTATCATGCCTGTGCATGTTTTCGGCAATCCCTGCAAAGTGAAAAAAATTCAAAAGATAGCGGATAAATATGGTCTTAAAGTATTGTACGATGCTGCTCATGCATTCGGAGTTAAGGTGAATGGGAAGCCGATTTCGGATTTTGGCGACATATCTATGTTCAGTTTCCATGCGACCAAGATATACCATACCATTGAAGGCGGAGCTTTAACCTATAAGGATCCGTATTTTAAAGAAAGAGCGGATTCTTTAAGGAATTTCGGTATACGCAGCTTAGAAAGCGTTACGGAGCCGGGAACAAACGGTAAGCTGAATGAGATCCAGGCCGCCGTGGGCATTCTGCTGCTAAAGCAGGTTGAGGACGAAATAAAGGCCAGAAAAGAAATCACAAATCTGTACCGTCAGATGCTAAAGGAGATTCCCGGAATAATTACCAGCAAAGATATGGAAGGCGTTTCTCATAATTATTCTTATTTCGTTATAAGGATCAATAAGGAGGAATACGGCATTTCCCGTGATGAACTTTTTGATAAATTATTGGAATACAATATTATAGCAAGGAAATATTTCTATCCTCTGTGCAGTAATTTTCAATGTTACAAAGATTTACCTTCCTCCTCTAAACTTAAGCTTCCGGTCGCCAATAAAATTGCCGATATGGTAATCTGTCTTCCGCTGCACGGCAGAATGCGGGAAAATGATGTGGAAAAAATCTGTACTATCATAAAAGCTTTTCATGAGGGCTGACTTTATGAAAGATATAGTTATCCTAGGTGCCGGCGGCTTTGGGAAAGAGGTTGCACAGCTTGTAAATGATATAAACGAAGATAAAAAAACATGGAACCTATTGGGATTTATCGATGAAACTGTTAAAAAACTTGGATTACTTATAAATGACATTCCTGTGCTGGGAAGCTTTGACTGGTTTGAAAATAACCCGGGAAACAAAATATGGACAGTTTGTGCTCTCGGAAATCCAGTGGATAAATATAACTTTATTAAAAAAGCCTCGGCTTATAATATGAATTATGCTACTTTAATACACCCCGATGCAAAAATAAATAAATATAGTGAATTGGGATCCGGCTGCATCATTTGCTGCAATTCTTTTATATCCGTAAATACAAAGATAGGTAATCATGTATGTATTAATCCGGGTTGCGGTATCGGCCATGATACTATAATTGAAGATTTTTCTTCCCTGTACTGGAATGTTACCCTATCCGGAAATGTATGTATCCATGAAGGCTGTGAAATAGGCTCTAAAGCAATCGTAATACAAAAAAAGGCTGTGGGAAAATGGAGTATTATCGGCGCGGGTGCAGTTATCATAAACGATTTGCCCGAAAACTGCACGGCTGTAGGCGTACCAGGAAGAACGATTAAAATATCTGATCATAACCTGGCAAATTAGATTATAGAAAGGACTGCTGACATTGAAACAATCATTTATTGGCAATAATATTAACCGCTTTACCGAAACGGTAAAAGATATAAAGGGAAAGTTATTCAGTAAGACCAATAATTATGTTGAATGTTATGAGGCAAATGAAGGTTTAGAGGATAAAGCCTTAAAGGATAAAGGCTTAAAGGATAAAAATAAAGATACTGTAAAAATTCCTCCATTTATAAACCTTGTAACATTTAACCGGATGGGACTGACAATTAAAAATCTGAATAATATCCTTGATTCCGACGAGGATTTCGAATTGCACATCATAGACTGTAATTCGAAGGATAACACCTGGGACTATATCCAGACTTTAAATGACAAAAGGATCAAATCCAAAACACGGTTTACCTTAAATCTCGGTCCTATATATCCTCTTAATTACAGCCTGACAAAAAGGAAGCCCGGGCAGTATTTTATAACCGTAGACAGCGATACCTTTATAAAAACAAAAAATTGGATAGCCCGTTTTATGGAGGTTTTTGATGCTTTTCCGGAAGTCGGTTTACTGGGAGTAATGAGGGATAAACCATATCCACGGTATTTACCTCCGGTTACAGCCAGAGAAAGAGATAATATAAATTATCTTGAGCTGAAAAATGCAACGGTGGGGGTAGACTTGGATTTCGTACCGGGACAGTTACAGTGCTTAAGGCCTGAGCTTATTGAGGAAATAGGATACTGGAGTGAAGAAAACGGGTACGGCGATGCCGAAATATCCCCAAGAATCGTTCATTATACCTCCTTTAAGGCGGGATACCTGACTACCGTTGAAATCGATATGACTCAGTATATCGGCTGTAATATATGTCAGGGCAGAGATATCTGCAAACTCAGCAAAAGCGTAAGCTCCTGTTTTTCCCTCAGTAAAGCATCTAATTATAACGAGTCCTTTGTACGCAAACATGGCTGGAAATACCGTGAGACTTTCAAGGAAATTGAGGAAGGAAAAAGAACCGCTTATTGTGCATCGGTTCATGATCCCAAATCTATGGAAAATCATTTTTATAATCAGCTATGGGCTTCAGAAAATTTTGATTATTATATTAAGAATTCAAATTAAACGAACTTCAGACATAATACAACTCTCTTAAATGAGCTGCTGCCGGAATTTGCCTGGGGCGTGTCTGAAAACTCATTGTACCGTTCTGACCGCTCCACTTTGCGGTATGTTTCGCGGCCATTTTGGAAACGTAGAACCTCTACGCTCCCAAAATGGCTCCTTGTTTCCCACAAAGTGGAACGCCCAGCGCAAACAGTTTTCAGACACGCCCTAAGAAAGTTGTTTTATGTGTTGTTTTTTATACCTTTTAGTAGTAATTTGTAACATCGGCACCGGATATACATATCATAATAGAACCAAACAATAGATATCAACAGTATAAAATTATACTTAGAGTTTACCGGCATGAATATGGAGGAATATATATGGAACCACCTGTAATCAGTTATTCCACTTTTCACAGAATGGGCTTAACGGTCAGAAATTTAACTTCACTTTTAAGATCAACGGATGATTTTGAGCTCCATATCATTGATAATAATTCTCAGGATGATACTTGGGACTATATCCAGACCCTGAATGACAGCCGCATTAAGTCGAGAATCCGTTTTCCCTTAAATTTCGGACCTATTTATCCAATTAACCTGAATCTGACACGCAGAAGACCGGACCAGTATTTTATCGTACTTGAAAGCGACGTTTATTTATATGCCTCTGATTGGATCAGCCGTTTTATGAAAGCATTTGAAACATTTCCGGAGGTCGGCCTCCTTGGAGTGCCCAGACCTGTTCCCCTTCCCGGATACGAACCGGAGTTGATTACCATGGAGAAAAGCGGTATAAGTTATAATCAGTTAAAATATTGTGAGGTTGGAACAATCCGTGATTTCGTCCCCGGCCATTGCCAGTGCTTAAGACCGGAACTTCTTAATACCATAGGATATTGGTGTGAGGAAAACAGTTACGGCGACGCTGAAATTTCAATCCGAATTAATAAATATACTCCCTTTAAGGCAGGACTTACAACCGACATTCCCATCGACCTTACCCAGACCATACCTTGCCAGGCCTGTGAAGGGATTTCGTTCTGCAAACTGGATAGGGTTACTAAAACCTGTTTTGATATAAGGGACAGTAAATACAAGAATGTGTCTTTTTCAACGGCTAACCGCTGGAAATATTTTGAGTACTTCAACGAGTTAAATCAAGACAAAAGAACCGTATACTGCGCCTCCATCCATGATCCGGCGTCTTACCGGACTCATCTTTACCATATGGATTGGGCTTTGGAAAACTTTAATTATTACGCTGTAAATGCGAATTAATAGATTTAAACCGCAAAAGAATCCTGTCCTAATGAAAAAAAACGGCTGATATTTTATAACTTGATACTGTTCCGAAACAATGAGTACTCTCGGAAACTCTTTGTATGCAGATTTGTGCCGCAAAGATGCGTACAGGGGAGTTTCCGAGAGTGCTCAACAATAAGAATGGAGGGGTAAAACTTAATGAACGGTAAATTAACGATTCTCGATGATTTTTTTCCGAATCTGACAACGGGTTTCAGAGTATCCGAATTTAATTATTATCTGGAGAAATTTCCTGCCTGCGAGGTTTTCTCCACCAGATATGACATGCACTATGCTGAGTATGTAGCTGCTTACCCGCAGTTTGTTAACAGAGTCAAACCATTCACCCAGTTTGACTGGACGGGTAAATCTACTTCATTATATTACACGGTTTTTTTAGGTAACGCATATGCTTTTTACTTTGTTTATGAAATGTTCAACACACCGTATGTATTTGAACTGTACCCGGGCGGCTCCTATTGGATTAACGATCCGGAGGTCGATGCCAAGTTGGTAAAAGTACTTCAGTCACCGCTTCTTAAAAAAGTAATAGTTACCCAGAAAATGACCTATGATTATATCGTAAACCGCGGTTTTGCTACTCCGGATAAAATTACGTATATATACGGCCTGGTAACCCATCCTCAGTATTTTCGCTCCGTACCGCCAAAGAAACACTACAAAGCAGAAAAGCAGACCTTTGACATCTGTTTTGTTGCACATAAATATATGGCTCAGGGACTTGACAAAGGTTATCATATATTTATCAATGTATGTAAAAAACTGGCAGACATAACTCCGAATATGCTATTCCATGTTGTGGGCAACTTTGACAAAACGGATATGGACATCACCGGCCTGGAAAACAAGATTATATTTTATGGACTGAAAGACCATAAATTCTTCCCTGATTTCTATTCCGGAATGGACATTATTGTCTCGCCCAATGCTCCTTTTATTCTGATTCCAGGTAAAAATTACGACGGTTTCCCTACCGGCTGCTGCATCGACGCGGCTTTGCATGGTGTCGGCGTTTTTTGTACCGACCCGCTTAAGCAGAATGCTCATTTTGAGCATAAAAAGGATATTTTTATCATTCCTCTTGATGTGGATGCCATAGCCGATAATATTATGGAATATTATCTGGACCCTCAGAAATTATATCTCATGTCTGCAAATGGGCAGGCTAAATTCAGGGAAGTATTTGATTATGAAAAGCAAATAAGCCAGAGAGCTGCCGTATTGCAGCAATTCCTGTGACCAACCCTGACGGGACTACTTCCGTGCAATTCGGAGGCCAGCCTGTTGGAACCGCATTTGAACCGACGGTTCTGCCGGACCTGTTAATATGATATTTTCGGTACTTGTTGACGGTAATCCTATTGCACAGATTCACCTATTGTAACCGGACAGGTGGATGGTGATGCATTTATAACGGTATCCGACAGTCCTGTTACCGTAGCACTGGTTAATCAGACAGGTGCGGATGTGGTTTTTGCAAATATACCTGTTCAGGCCGATATTACAATATTGACCGTAAGCAATTCCCCGGCTTAATATAAACACCATGTAATATAGACACCCATAGGGGCTGTTGTAGAATTTAAGCTTATCTGACTTAGGTCAATATTTGAGTTATAAATATTGACAGTCAGATTTTTGTATGTTATTATTTATAAAATTATAAAAATATAGTTATTTTCCGGTTGGCAGTTTATTTACTGTTTCAAGTTTTAAGCTAGTAGGGTGGAGAGCTTCTTTTTTGAAGTTCTCCGCCTTTTTTAATTTTATAAGAAAGTCCCCCCGCTTCTTAACAAAGCGTAAACGGTGTTTGGGACTTTCTTGTTTCAGTCGGAGAGTGGGCTCCGACAGAAATACCAGCATAGCCGGTATAAGGTTATGAGAAAGTAGCACAGCGGACCAGGAATATCTGCTTTGACTTTTACAAAAAAACATGAATGAAAGAGGTGATATGAATGACTTTATCAGAGAGTTTACTTATTGCATTATTCTGTATGGCAGTTGTATTTTCCGTTCTCGGAATACTATGGGCCGTTATCCGGCTGTTCTCTGCAACTATTATGACAATTGAGAAAAAAAAAGAAAAAAGCTTCGCCAAGAAGCGGGGGACTTACTTGTAAGGTTATAATTCCGGATAAATAAAAAATTCCGGACAAATAAGGGAGGACTAAATTGTGTTCATCGAATCACTAATGAAATTATGGAAAGATTCCGGGTTCGTTGCATTGACCTGGCAGTCACTTCTGATGATAATTATCGCTTGTGTACTTATTTATCTTGCGGTTGCCAAAAAGTTTGAACCGCTTCTGCTGTTACCCATTGCTTTTGGTATGCTCTTAGCCAATTTACCGCTGACGGGCCTTATGAACGAACCGGCAAGTTCTTCCGAAGCCGGCGGCCTTCTGTACTATTTATACCTGGGTGTAAAAAAGGGGATTTACCCTTCCCTGATATTTTTGGGAATCGGGGCAATGACTGATTTTGGTCCACTGATCGCACGCCCCAGCAGCCTGCTTATAGGTGCCGGTTCCCAATTCGGTATCGCAGCCGCCTTTATTATAGCCATACTCATGGGATTCAGTCCCAAAGAGGCTTCTTCCATCGGTATTATAGGAGGTGCGGACGGCCCCACGGCCATCTACCTTACAACCAGACTTGCACCCCATCTGCTGGCTTCCATTGCCATAGCCGCCTATTCCTATATGGCACTTATCCCGCTGATCCAGCCGCCTCTTATGAAATTACTCACAACAAAGAAAGAGCGTATGATTCAAATGGAACAGTTACGAAAGATCTCCAAATTAGAAAAAATATGCTTTCCCATCGTTGTATCAATTTTATGCATACTTCTTTTGCCGTCCGTCGCCCCGTTAATCGGCATGCTGATGCTGGGCAATCTTTTCAGGGAATCGGGAGTCGTGGAAAGGCTGTCAGATACCGTACAGAATGCATTGATAAATATTGTAACAATTTTTCTTGGAGTCACCGTAGGCGCTACCGCCGAAAGTTCCGAATTTTTAAAGACACAGACTTTGGAAATTATATTCCTCGGGCTTATCGCTTTCATGTTCAGTACGGTGGGAGGGCTTCTCATTGGAAAATTAATGTGTTGGGCAACCAAGGGTAAGATAAATCCCCTGATAGGGTCCGCAGGAGTTTCGGCTGTCCCAATGGCCGCACGTGTATCACAGATTGAAGGCCAGAAAGCAAATCCCGGAAACTATTTACTTATGCACGCAATGGGGCCAAATGTAGCCGGTGTCATTGGATCCGCAGTAGCTGCCGGCGTTCTTTTATCCCTTTTTGGTTAAACCGCATTTTCAATTTTTTTATATTCCCAGATAATTGGGGCTGTCTCCAATCTTAAGTTCACTTAACATGTTTGCAGCAGCCCCGGTCATCCGCCAATTCTTACATTTATTTCCATCTTTCTGCTATCTTTTTGTCACATATTCTCCATCCAAACATATTCTATATCAGACCGGTCATTCTTTTTTTGCGGAACGGCATAAAATTATATCCTTAAAACCCGTACTTTTAGATATCAGGAAAGTTCAATTAACCTTTAGAATTATCAATATATTTTATAAGAATCGCAAATATATTTTATATAAAAATTAATAATATTAATATTTATATTAATTATTTTAATTTTTATATTGACTTTTTTAATTAGTAGATGTATATTAAAATCACTACAGTATATTAAGTCTATCAGGATGGTGAAAACAATGAAATACAAAGCTCCGGGAATATGTCCCGTATGCGGTGAAAAGCTTTCCATTACCAAACTTGGCTGTCCCAAGTGCTCCACAGCCATCGAAGGCGACTTCCAGCCCTGTGAATTTTGCCGTCTTCCTGAAGAAGATCTTGATTTTGTCAAGGTATTCATCAAATGCCGGGGCAACATTAAAGATGTCGAAAAGGAACTGGGCATCTCTTATCCCACCGTCCGCGGTAAATTAGACGGAGTCATAAAAAACCTGGGGTTCGAACCTGCAAAAGATTCCGTCAAGGATAAGGAGCTTAAGGAAGCATCCAAGCTCGAAATTCTCGACCTATTATCAAAAGGCGAAATCACCGCAAAAGAAGCAACTGAAAAAATAAAAAATTTATAACTTATAGGAGGTCCTAAGTGTGAATCAGAATTGCGAAAGATTTGCATCAAAACCAAGAGGGTATAAAAATCCCTCTTATAAGAAAGGTTATTAGCTGAAAAGGTCAGGATATCTTGTACTGCTGTTTAAGCAGATTCAAGGCAAATTCGTCAGCA
>JAATFT010000043.1 GCA_015655075.1 Clostridiales bacterium
ACCTTAGAAGACAGAATTAATGCGGAACTAGTGCACTGACAAGTTGATATATTATCTAATGACTTGCCTGAATTTCCATCTGCTTCGTTGTCGTCAATCGACGTAGCCACCGCTACGCCTCATTCCTCCGCCTCGCAGAATGAAAATCCATTCTACGCCATTAGTCCAAGTATCAACTTGTCAGAACACTAGCCAGTTATAACGGCTTGATGGGGATTTATGTGAATGATTTCAAAGGAAATAAAGTGGAAATCAATACGGAAGAAAAGTTTGAAACCGCAAGCTGTATTAAGACCTTTATTTTAGGAACCTTATTTGACGAAGTGGAAAAAGGACAAATAGGACAGCATTTACGGACTATACAGATGCTTATTGCATCAGGAGATGAGTAAAGCAAAAATGTTTTGTACATGCTGATGCAATTTGTAAAAATTTACAGACAGGAGTTGTATATGAAAAAATGTTTCCTGCTTTTTATAAGTATGATATTATTACTAGCGGGTTGTAAAGTTAAGCCTGATCAAAAAGACATAAAGGGCTTTAATGAAAAGATAAGTATTGATATCTCAGAAAAAATAGATAATATTTCGATTACCAGCGGAAAAGAACTTTTGTTAGGGAAGAAACTAAAAAAACAGCATTATAATTCGACCCTTACAAAAAGCTTTCCCCAGTATTTTTTAGACAGTGAAGACACGGGAGAAGAGGAATTAATATATGTCGCTTCCAAAAGCGGCAGCATGGACGTCTGCAGGAATGACGGAGGAATTGTATCAACCCCTTACGGTAAATATGTAATTGTTCTGTTTAATAAGAATTTTACAGACCCGATTTATTATCCGTATCATCCGGCGGCGGTTTTTGGCTCTAAAGTCAGCAGCCTGATTTAAGACCAGTACCTGGCTTTACAAGGCAGAATAAAATAATATAACATGCCGATGTATAGGCATTTTTGTGCAGCCGCATTTATATTATAGAAACAAAAACGTGTTTCTATAATCAGATGCACGGCGGTAAAAAAACACCGCCTTTTATCGGAAGATAAAAAACATCTTCCGATAAGTTTATATTATAGATACAAGTACAAAATAAAGGGAAGGATATATTATTTAACTTGATATATTCTAAAAATAAAGTAAAATATTAATTTTTATTGCTTAAAATATTTTTGTATAGAATAAAGCAACTATATTAAATTATCATGTAATTATGTCTTATTTTCTTAGAATGAAATCTGTCAGGTTATTTTTACTGTTCATACCATTAATTTACCATTGATTAAGAAAACGTTTAAGTTATAATTTAAGAAGATATTATTCCAAAAATATCCAAAATATTTTAGAAAAATCAATAAAATAAGCAATTATTGGGAATGATATTAATTTTCTTGTATTTATAATAGTAAATCTAAAAAAATTAACAAAATATATTATAAAAAATAGATGAAATTAGAAACACATATATAAAAAAAGTAATAGTCAACATACAAACAGAATGATATATAAAAAAAATATAAAATATTACAAAAAGTAAAAATAAAGTATTGCACTAATTAGTAGAATATTATATACTATATTTGAACTTAATCGTTATAGTAAATCGATTAAGTAGTAAATGTATACATATTATAGCATCAGGTTATTATAGTACGAAAGACATGATTTATTTAGCTAAACGTTAACTTACACAGAATAGGGAGGGAATGTTCATGGTGTCTATGAAGGACATCTCGGCTGTATGCGGCGTATCTGTGGCAACAGTGAGTAAAGCTTTAAATGGACATAAGGACATTGGCGAAGAGACGAAGCGACTGGTTCGGGAAACTGCGAAAAAGATGGGGTATTTTCCTAATTCATCTGCACGTGCTTTAAAAACCAACAGAAGTTATAATCTCGGAGTGCTGATGATTGATGAAGCTCACAGTGGTTTAACCCATGATTATTTTGTCATGGTACTGGAAAGCTTAAAGGTTACTGCGGAAAGGCATGGATACGATATTACTTTTATCAGCGGCAGTAAGCAGAGAAAAGATAAAATGTCATATCTGGAGCATTGCAGGTACAGAGGACTGGACGGCGTGGCGATTGCCTGTATTGATTATGATGAATTGGAAGTGATTGAATTAATACATGGTGAATTGCCGGTTGTAACCATTGACCATCTGTTTAACGACAGAACGGCAATCATGTCGGATAATATTAAAGGTATAAGAGATCTGCTTACTTATATATATGAGTGCGGACACAGAAAAATTGCCTATATACATGGAGCGGAAAATGCAGCGGTGACAAAAAACCGTTTGCACAGTTTTTATAAAATGGCAGAAGAATTTGGTCTGGAAATTCCGGATGAATATGTCAGGGAATCAGCATACAGAGATACTGTGAAAACGGCACAGTTAACCAACGAGCTTCTGGATTTGCCGGATCCGCCCACCTGCATTTTATTTCCGGATGATTTTGCAGGTTTAGGCGGTATCAACGCAATTAAAGCCAGAGGTCTTAAGATTCCGGAGGAGATATCCGTAGCGGGTTATGATGGAATCCGTGTTGCCAAATTTATAGAACCGCGGCTGACTACCATAAACCAGGATGCACAGAAAATGGGGCGGTTTGCAGCAGAAAAGCTGATCGATTTAATTGAAAGGCCAAAAACCACTTTAATTGAACAGATTATCGTTCCCGGAGAATTGGAAAAAGGGGAAACTGTCAGTAAATTAAAGTAATGGCCAAATGCTATTATTAAGGGCAGAGGAGTATTTTTATCACCTTAACGGCGATAATAATATAAATGAAACAAATTAAAAAAATGGAGGATTAGCTATGAAAAAGAAGTTTTTAAGCGTATTACTCGCAGGGGTAATGGTTGTGGCAATGCTGACCGGCTGCGGCGGCAAGTCGCCTGCTTCCAATGGCAATACCACCGCGGAAACCACAGACGGAACGCAAACACAGACACAGGATGCTGCAACGGCAGAAAACACAGGGGCAGGAGATGGAGCAGCAACAAAAACCGATGTAGCTCAAACTGATCTGGCATATAAAGGGGAGCTTGAACTTATGCATTTCTCTACATCGGAAGAATCTGAGGGAAACGGCGGTTCCGACGGTTTCCGTACCGTACTTGCAGATTGGCAGACCGTACATCCTGACGTTAAGCTGGTAGAGAGGGTAATGGCAAATGACGACTATAAGACTCAGATTGCCACACTTGCAGCTGCTGATGATTTACCGGACGTATTTTTATTACAGGGCATGAATACCAAGGCTTGGGCTGCGCAGGGACTTATTCTTGATATGACTGATATTATTTCGAAATCTCCTTATGCTGCCCAATATGATGATTCCACATACTATCCTTTTACATCGGAAGACAAGATTTATGGTCTTCCCGCATTAACAGGCGGTACCTGTGCGGTTGTGTTATACGATTCCGCTAAGTGGAAAGAAGCCGGTTTTGATACTTTCCCTGAGACCTGGGACGATGTTCTGAAAGCAAAAGATTATTTTGCAGATCAGGGCATTGATACGATCGCCTTTGGCAACGGAAGTAAATGGCAGATTAATTCAACTTTCTTAGCAACCATCGGTGACCGATTCACAGGTTCCGACTGGACCCACTCCTTAATTGAAAAGAAAGGTGCCGCTTTTACCGATCAGTCCTTTGCAGATGCTCTTAAGTTCACAAAAGACATTTTTGCTTCCGGTATCTTCAATGCAGACTTTAATGCAATTAGCAATGAAGATGCAAGAGAATATTATATCTCCGGTGATGCAGCAGCATACATCGGCGGTAACTGGGATGTTTCTTATATCCAGGCCACATTAAAAGATACCGATCTTTACGATACAACGAAATTTGCGGTACTTCCTCAGCCAGCCGGCGCCACCGCTTCCTACAAGACGCATGCTACCGGCCTTGGATATGCCGTTGCAATCAACTCTGATGTGGCGGATGATCCGGATAAATTAGCGGCAGCAGTTGATTTTGCGTATGAAGCTACAGGTCCGGCATTTGCTAATTATGTGGCGACCAAGTATGCTTTGGGCGGTTTAACAAAAGTCGAAAATGTCGACTTAAGCGGCTTTGATCAATTTACACAAGATTTCTACAATTATCAGTATGTTGACAACAAGCCCTGTGAAATTTATGATTCTTATATTTCCAGCGCTGTTTGGGACGTGTTAAATACAGATCTGCAATCTATGTTAAACGGTGAACTTACACCCGAAAAAGTTGTCGCCAATGCTCAAAAAGCATATGAGGATAATTATTAAGAATTAATAATAATTTATTCTGAATAATAATTAATTTTTAATTATTATTAATTCCTATTGATTCCTAAAAGGTAATTACAGTAGGTCTTAAAATTTCATGCCGGTACATAACTTGAAACAGGCCTTATCTGAGCAGCGTTTCTCAGATAAGGCCTGAATAAATAACGAACCTTTTTAAGGAGGTGTAAAATGCTAAGTTCAATTCGACCTAAAAACAGAGTAATCTTTGCATATTTAATATTACCCATTGTATTATATGTATTTGCCGTATTTATTCCTCTGGTTACCGCCGGGTTTTACAGTTTATTTGAATGGAAAGGCGGCCCGAATAAAACCTTTATTGGATTTGAAAATTATGTGACTCTTATGAAGGATTCCGTTTTCTGGAAATCCTTTAGTCATAACATATATTTGGTAATTGCCTGTATTATCGGCCAGATCGGTCTGGCATTTATTTTCGTATTGATGATTAATTCCCGTTTGGTAAAATTGAAAGGGATTCATCGTACTTTCGGATTTTTCCCAAGCACCGTGTCCGCCGTGGCCATCGGTTTTATATGGACGATGGTGTTCGATTACAAACGTGGTATACTAAACTGGTTTTTGGATTTAATCGGTAAACACGACGCCATAAAGGTATGGTTAAATGAATCGGGACTGGTTATGCTGCTGATATCCCTTCCTTTGATCTGGCAGTTTATCGGATACTATATGGTTATTATTTTATCCGCTATTTCTTCTGTTGATAAGGAGATTTTTGAAGTGGCTGAAATTGACGGCGCAAACGGATTCCAAAGGGCAATCTATATTGTATTGCCGTTAATCAAAAATACATTACTGGTTTGTGTTACACTTTGTGTTGCGGGTAACATGAAAGCTTTTGATCATATATTTGTAATGACGGCCGGGGGCCCCGGCAACGCTTCCATGGTTATGGCCCTTTATGGTTATAAAATTTCGTTCGCACAGCAAAATATGGGATATGGCAGTGCAATTTCCATTGGTATCTTTATAACAAGCTTACTGGTAATCGGAGGATCCCAGTTATTGGTGAAATTATTATCAAAGGATAAAGGAGGGGACAATTAATGGCTGGTAAAAAGACGGGCAGGGATACTGATTCCATTATAAAAACGAGAATATTGTCCTTATTTATGAATTTCATTCTGCTTTTGTTTTCCCTATCCTGTATATTTCCATTGGTGTGGATGTTTTACTCTTCCTTAAAGGAAAAAAGAGTTTTTAATGCTGATATTATGGGCTTGCCTAAAAATCCAAGCTTTAGAAACTATATCGACATCCTTACCAACAGTGATTATCACATATTTGAATCTGTATTAAACAGCTTCAGAACAACTGTAATTTCGGTATTTTTAATTGTTCTCTTTGGGTTTATTATCGGCTATATTTTAGCAAGAATCAAATTTCCCGGAAATCGTTTATTGTATGTGATATTCTTGATGGGTATGTTAATCCCTATCCATTCCTTATTAGTGCCGATTTATGTTGTTTTTACCCGTACCGGATTGGGCAATCAGTGGTTTACTTTGATTATGCCATATATGGCTTTTGGTTTTCCCATTGCCATATTCCTGGTGGAGGGTTATGTAAAGGGAATTCCGGTTGCTTTGGAAGAGGCGGCCGCAATCGACGGCAGCAGCTTCAGCAGAACTTTATTTTCAATTATTCTACCTATGTGCAGGCCTATTCTTACAACAGTTGCGATTATTCAGACATTCAGCTGCTGGAACGAATTTTCCTTCGCATTGGTTCTTATTAAAGACCCCAGACTTCAGACGGTACCTTTAGCAATGACGCAATTTACGGGGCAATTCAGCTCCGATTACACTAAAATTATGGCGGCAATGCTTATAACCATGGCGCCGATTGTTATTTTCTATTTCGTATTCAGTAAACAAATCATCCAGGGTATGGTTGCCGGAGCCGTCAAAGGCTAGAGCGTGTTTGAATTAGCCGGATTAAACTCGTTCCGGAATATTGCGGGCCGTTGCAGGATTAATTCCTTCAATGGCCACAATAAAGCGGGATGCTTCCCCTGTAGGACAGGCACAAAGTTTTGTACTATCGGATATATTATTATATATTTGTAGATGTCTTGCAAGGAGGAACAGGATGAAGAAGAGTGGAATCACCGTGCTGCTGATCATGGTTTTTATAGTTGTTGGTTTAACTGGCTGTCAAAAAGGCAATGATTTAATAAAGGTTCAGTTAAACGAAGTAGCACATTCCATATTTTACGCACCTCAATATGCAGCAATTGAATTAGGTTATTTTAAAGAGGAAGGCCTGGATATTGAACTGGTAAACGGATTAGGAGCTGATAAAACGATGACGGCAGTCTTAAGTGGGGATGCAGACATAGGATTTATGGGATCGGAAGCCTCCATCTATGTGTATAATGAAGGGAAAGAGGACTATGTTATTAATTTTGCCCAGTTAACACAACGTGCAGGTAATTTCCTGGTTTCCAGAAATCAGAATGAAAACTTTACATGGGATAATGTTAAGGGCAAAACCGTGATAGGCGGAAGGGCAGGCGGAATGCCGCAGATGGTACTGGAATATATCCTGAAAAAAAACGGGCTTGACCCCAAAACTGACCTGACCATTATCCAGAATATTGATTTTGGTTTAACTTCCCAGGCCTTTGCAGCAGGGACCGGGGATTATACCGCAGAATTTGAACCGAGTGCAACCGCCCTGGAAAAAGAAGGAACCGGCAAGGTGGTGGCTTCCCTGGGTGTGGAAAGCGGAAAGGTACCTTACACGGCTTATTCTGCCCAAAAGAGTTATATTGAAAAAAATCCCGAAGCGATCCAGAAATTTACCAATGCAATCCAGAAGGGCTTAGATTATGTTAATTCCCACACGCCGAAAGAAATAACAAAGGTAATTGCCCCTCAGTTTAAAGAGACGGACCTGGATACGGTTACAACTATTGTAACCAGATATTATGAGCAGAACACCTGGAAAGAGAACACTATCTTTGAAGAAGAAAGTTTTACATTATTACAGGATATATTAGAAGATGCGGGAGTATTAAACACAAGGGTACCTTACACAGATTTGGTAAATACCGAATATGCTACAAAAGCTTTTGAAAAATAAGATGGAAACTCTGTTCTTAAAATAATAAAAATGAGCCTGGCTTATCCTCTCTGCAGGCTCATTTGTAACGTTACCATTATGCTTCAAAGTTCTAAGAAGTTTCAGACCCGGCTTTATCTTCCTCTGAAGAAGATGCCTTGGTGGCCTTGTCCCCAAATTCACAGCTTTTTGCGTTCTCTTCTTCATCGTCAAAGTCATCGTCGAAATCATCATCAAAGTCTTCGTCAAAATCTTCCAAGTAGTCCGGCGTTAAATATC
>JAATFT010000010.1 GCA_015655075.1 Clostridiales bacterium
AAGTGAGATTATTCATATCTAATTCTCACCAGAAAAGTGGTATTTATTACCAAGACACAACTTTTTTTACACTACCTAATTGTCCGGAAAATAGGTGCCCAGAAGTTAATTGTATTGTTGATTATAATTGTGCTTTTCACATTTTTCTGTATTGCAAGCTCATCCTTCAGACAATATTCAACAGTGTTAAGTATAATGGATTATTCCTACTACATTACATTAATGGCTATTGGTGTAACCTTTGCTCTGATTACCGGCGGCGTAGACTTATCCATTGGTACCGGTCTGGTCTGCTATGCAATTGCAGGCGGTTATCTGGTTGTTTATAAAGGATGGCCGGTAGGACTTGGAATGCTGGTAACCGTTTTATTCGGACTTGCCATCGGTCTGTTAAACGGAATTCTGGTAGCAGTCATGAACTTGCCCCCATTTATTGCAACTTTGTGTACCATGATGCTGACGAGAGGTCTGGGTTCCCTTTGCACCGGCGGTTTTGGTATTCCCTGGCCACAGGCAGGAACAGAGGGTTCGTGGTTTCGCAGTATCTTTAAGTTGCAAATTGGCAATACCAAATATCCAATTGGATTTTTGCTCATTATTCTGATTGTAATTATTATGTCTATTGTATTAAATAAGACAAAAGCAGGACGTTACATCATTGCAATTGGAAGCAATAAAGAAGCAACCAGGTTGTCCGGTGTTAATGTAAAAAAATATCATATTATTGCCTATGTTTTATCCGGATTATTTGCAGGCCTTGCAGGTATTGCCTATGCTGCAACCTTCACAAGCATCAATCCCGGTACCGGAGCAGGCTTAGAGATGGACGCAATCGGTGGAGCCATTGTTGGAGGTGTTTCCACAACAGGGGGATATGGTTCTATTGTAGGAGCTTTACTGGGTGTATTCGTTTTCTCCATGTTAAAGACAGGACTTCCCTATATCGGACTCCAGGCCAATTTCCAGCAGATTATTACAGGTATCGTTTTAATTGCAGCCGTATTAATTGACGTATTAAAAAATAAGAACAAATAATTTACAGTATGTAACGCTTATGCGTTCATATATTAAACAAAAAAGCAGGAGGGTTTAAAATGAAAAAGAAATTTTTAGCAGGTCTACTTAGTGCAGTAATGGTGGCAACCATGTTAGCAGGCTGTGGAAACAAGACGGTTTCTAACGAAAACAGCACAGAATCATCGGCACCCGGAACACAGGAGGCGGCGACGGATGATACGGCGGAATCGGTGACCGGCGGCGATGCGGCGGCAACCGATGACGCAGCGGCTTCAACTGGTGAAATTGTAGCAAAAGAAGCATACCATTTTGAAATTGTATCAAAAGGCTTCCAGTCTACATACTGGCAGGCGGTTTATAAAGGAGCCTCTGAGGAAGCGAAAAAATTAGGCGTAACCATTAACATGGTTGGACCAAACTCGGAATCTGATATTGCAGACCAGGTACAGATGTTAAACAGCGCGGTAAATGCAAAGCCGGTAGCGATTGGTTTTGCATCACTTGATACCAATGCGGCATTGGATGCCATTGCAGCGGCACAAAGCGCAGGCATTCCAATTATTGGATTTGACTCTGGTGTTCCTAATGCTCCGGAAGGTACGGTATATGCCAATGCATCTACAGACAACTATAATGCTGGTGGTGTTGCAGCAGAAGGTATGTATGAAGGTATTAAAGACAGAATTGCAAACGCAACCGGACAGGTTAGAATTGGTGAAGTAAACCAGGATGCTACTTCTGAATCCATTTGCAACCGTGGTTTAGGTTTTATTGATAAAATGATTGAGCTTATTACTGGTGATGGGAAAACGGTTGCCGTAATTGGCAATGACTATTATATTTCTAATATAAAAGCTGAAGTAGCGGACGAAAAGAGCGCGGATGTTATTATTGAAGTACGTGTTCCTTCTCAGACAACGACTGAATTAACTGCAATTGCAGCTTCTACCATTTTAAATGAGAAAGACACAATCGCTATCTTTGGCTCAAACCAGACTGCGGCTGAAGGTGTTGTAACAGCAAATGATAACCTGAATGTATTGGGAACCGGCAATGACAAGATCATCGGTGTCGGATTTGACTCTGGTTCGGTTATTAAAGGAGCCGTTACAAACGGCGTATTATACGGCGCGGTTACACAGGCTCCGGTAACCATTGGTGAAAAATTGGTGGATTTATTAGTACAGGTTGCTAACGGCGAAACCGTATCCAGTGTAGACACAGGATGCCAGTGGTATAATGCAGATAATATCACAAGCGAAGAAATTGCTCAGAACTTATATGACTAATTCCTGAAAATGACATAGAATATCAGAAAAAGGGTCTGCCCATATAAAAGCTGGAAAAACTCAAATTGAACTTTACATTCATACCTTGATATACTCCTATCTTTGACACTTGATAGGATCAAAAATCCTGCAAAGCCTTGATATTAGATGTTTTGCAGGATTTGCAAGGCATCGGTAAAATCTGTCCTTGTGTATATTGGCTCATACCCTTCCCCTTTAATCTCTTTGAAATTCATTTCCCATCTTCTGTGATTTACCTTGATGATTTCAGGGTCTTTACAATACACCATAAGGGAATCAATCTGTGCGGTATCGATAAATTCTTCATACTCCTCAATATTGAGACGATTTAAGTGCACAGTTGGCGGCTGAGGAGAATGATGATCAATTAAATAACATCGCTTACTTTTTTTATATTTTTGACTCATATATACCTCCTATGGTTTAAAATAATAATAGTACTATAACAGTTACGTAAAGAATATTCAATAAAAAAATACACAAAATTGAAATGTAAACTTGACAATTTATAATACATAATATATAATTCAATTTGAACAATAACATTGTATACTAATAAAAAATACTTATTAAGTATTGAATAAATGCGATAAAAACATACATTTAAGGGAATTTTTATAAACGGCCTTTAAATGATTTTTATAAGGCTATCTGGTAGTACCAATGAACCAGTTGACAGAAGGAGGAAAAGTTGTGGATTCAGATTTATTAGCTTTAACACATACCGGTGACGAGTATGACAAATACCTTAATGCGGTAGTTCCGCCGGTATTTTTAAATTCACTTCATTTATTTAAAACGTTTGAGGAATACTGTAATGTAAATGTATTTGAAGAAGACCAGTTTATCTATGGAAGAGATTCCAATCCTACGGTACATATCCTGGAGAGAAAAGTAGCCCAGTTGGAAAACGGAGTCAGAGGGGTAGCCTTTTCTTCGGGCATGGCGGCATGCTCGGCAGCAATCATGGGCATATGCAGCAGCGGCAGTCATATTATCTGCATGAAGGATGTATATCAGCCTGTAAAAAGATTATTAAACCAGGTTTGTGTACCCCGTTTTCAAATGGAGGTAACCTACGTGACCGGTACAGATTTAGAGGAAATAGAAAGGGCAGTGAGGCCTTCTACGGCGCTGATGATTCTGGAAAGTCCTGCAACATTTATATTTCGTGTTATTGATCTTTCGGCCGTAACCGCGATAGCGAAGAAGCATGGAATAAAGACTTATATTGACAATACCTGCCTGACACCTTTATTTCAAAAGCCTTTAGAGCTTGGAGTTGATATCGTAATGCATACCATATCCAAATATATAGGCGGGCACAGTGATATTATCGGAGGAATTCTGGTTTCAAAGGATGAAGGACTTATGAGAAAAATTATGTCTGAAATGAGGGAGTGGTTCGGAGGCATCCTCGGGCCTATGGAAGGCTGGCTTGCCATACGCGGACTTCGGACTCTGCAGGCAAGACTTAGGCAGCATCAGGAAACTGCCATGGAAATTGCAGCTTATCTGGAAAAGCATGAGAAGGTTAAAAAAGTAAACTATACCGGACTAAGCTCTCATCCCCAGGCTGATATCATTAAAAAGCAGCAGAAAGGCCATACTAGCCTAATGAGCTTTGAACTGGATACAACACCGGAAAAAGCCGTGACATTCATTAATCATCTTCAGCTTTTTGGGAAGGGTTGTTCCTGGGGCGGTTTTGAAAGTCTGGCTTTATGTCCGTTATATAAGGCCGGGCAGGAGGAGCTGGATTTTCTGGGAGTGGACAGAGGACTTATCCGCTTGTACTGCGGACTGGAAGGTACAGAAAATCTTCTGGAGGACCTGGAAGGTGCGTTCCGAAGCATTTAAGCAGAAATAAAATCCCGTAATCTAATTAATAATGGATTACCAGGGAATTTATAATATAAAAGGGAGGCAATTTATGAAAAGAAAACTCATTATTACACTGTTAACAATGGCACTGGTGGCAATGGCCGTTACCGGCTGTGGGAAAAAAGGAGCTTCATCCGATAATTCGTCGAACGAATCATCGGATACTTCCGGTAAAGAAGAGGTTAAGAGCCTGAGATTTCTGGATGTAGTACCCAGTGAAACGAGACAAACCTACTACGAAGGAATATTTGAAAAATTCCAAGAAGAAACCGGAATAGAAGTTACGTATGAAAGTGTTCCGTGGGATGATGCGGCTAATAAGATTACCGTTCTTGGTTCCTCCGGCCAGCTTCCTGATGTCATGACTACCTGGTCCGGATGGCTTGGTCAATATACAGTGGCGGGCTGGGTAGTTCCATTGGATGAATATGTTACTGATATCAGGGGGGAATATACCGATGCAGTAAACAATCTTTTATGGAAAAGTGAAGAAGAAAGGTATGGGCATGTTTATACGATACCTGACGGCTTAATGGTAAAAGGCGTATTTGTAAGAAAAGACTGGTGTGAGGAAGCCGGAATTAAGCTTGATCCTACACAGGACTGGACCTACGATGACTATTTTGATCTGGTTGCGAAACTAACCGATGTGAGCGAGAAGCATTATGGAACATCCTACCGGGGAGCCAGAGGAGCCCTTGATCCACTGTTAGTATATATGCAGGGATATACGGGGGGCAATACTTATGACCAGCAGGGAAAAATTCTGATTAATTCCGAAGATTGCCTAAATGCTTTCATTAAATGGACTGATGTATATAAAAACGGTTATGCACCGGAGGATTCTATTAATTGGGGATTTACTGAAATGGTTGACAATTTTACAGGAGGTCTTACCGGTACCTTGATTAATGACTCAGAGGTTGCCGCTACCTGCCAGAAAAATATGTCCGATGACCAGTGGATGGTTATGCCTATGCCAAAGAGCACTGTGGATGGGAAGATTTATAACACAATAAACGCACCCTATTCCTATTCCATCTCAGGAGACAGCAAAAGCCCGGATGTTGCCTGGAAGTTAGTTGAATTTTTAAGCCGTTCGGAAAACAGTATTGAATACTGTAAGCTTACCGGTGAGATTCCGATTAAAAAAGATGTGGAAAATGATGAAACTTATGGACTTAACGGTCCTTATGCAACTTTTGTACAGCAATTAAATGATCCTGATCTTGCAGTGCCTACCACTTATGGTCCATTTGATTATACCGATTTGCATCAGGGAATGTTTCATGAGGAGATTCAAAAATATCTGTTGGGAAAAGAAGAAGCAGGAACAGCACTTACTAATATTACCGATGAATTACAGTCTAGGATGAATGATTATATGACCAAAAATCCGGACGCTACGATCGAGACAGCCTTAAAGTTGCAGTAGTTGGAGGGAGATTTTCCGACAAAGAAGGAGGAAGGATTTTGAAGAAGAAATGGGATAAAAGAAAGCCGGGTCATCATGCAGAAAAATCAAAAATGGAGCCCTATTTCTATATACTTCCGGTTGTACTTTTACTAATACTAACGTTCGGATATCCGTTGTTAAAGAGTATCATTATGGCTTTTCAGAATTATAAGCTGTCCAATATAAATGATGTCTATTTTAATAATTTTGCGAACTTTAAGAAAATGTTTGGGGATTCAGACTTTTTACTTTTGTTAAAGAACTCTTTAATTTATGTAGTGATATCTGTTACGGGACAATTTGTATTGGGTCTGATATTAGCCCTTACTTTAAAACAAAAATTCAGAGGACGGGGGCTCTATCAAGCCATTGTATTCCTGCCTTGGGCATTCTCAACCTTTGTAGTCGGTTTACTGTTTCGCTGGTCCTTTAACGGAGAATACGGAGTTGTAAACGATCTGCTGATCAGGGCGGGAATAGTGGATAAGGGAATTGCATGGCTTGGCACTCCGGGTTTATCTTTAGTCATTATTATATTAGCAATGATATGGTTGGGAATCCCGTTTTTTGGAATTATGATTTTGGCTGCCCTGCAGTCAATACCGGAAGAGGTATATGAAGCTGCGGATATGGATGGCTGCGGTCTGATTAATAAATTTTTTAATATAACGCTTCCTTTTATTAAACCGACAGTTATTATTACCATACTGCTTCGCACAATCTGGATATTTAATTCTTTTGACTTAGTGGTAATTGTAACCGGTGGAGGGCCGGCAAATTATTCCCAGACACTTCCTTCCTTTATGTATACCAAGGCTTTTTCAGGATATGATTTTGGACTGGCCGGAGCTTTAGGCTTAATGCTCATGGTTATTCTAAGTATCTATGCAATGGTGTTTTTAAAAATCAGCAATTACGATAAGGCAGGTGACTTTTAATGAAGCGTTCAACAAAGAGGAAGATTTTAAATACTGTCCGGATATTAGTGCTGACCTTTTTTTTCCTGCTGGTAGTACTTCCTATCTACTGGATGGTGATTACGTCCTTTAAAACCAATCCGGAAATAATCAATGCCCAAAAAATAACATATTTCCCGGAAACCTTTACATTGGAAAATTACCGCTCCTTATTTAATATGTTGGATTACGGAATATTTCTAAAAAACAGCGTTACAATAACATTTTCAACGTCAGTATGCATTGTATTATTATCCATTTTAAGTGGTTATGGACTGGCACGCTTCAAATTTAAAGGAAAGTCTGCAGTTCTTCTGTTTTTCCTGATCACACAGATGATTCCGGGAATATTGGTTATTATTCCCCTTTATGTAGTTTTCAGTAAAGCAGGACTGATCAATACTCATTTTACTTTATTCCTGTATTATCTGATTACAAACCTGCCATTTTGCGCTATCACAATGAGAAGCTTCTTTGAAAGAATACCCTATGTATTGGAGGAAGCTGCATACATGGATGGCTGCAGCCGTTTTAAGTCACTTAGAAAGGTTATTTTACCAGTTATGTTTCCAGGAATTGTCGCCGTCTTTGTCTTTGCATTTATTGGTGCATGGAATGAACTGATTGCCGGAACGATCTTTATCAATACTCCAGATATGTGGACAATTCCGGTAGGCTTAAAATCCCTAATTGGCAAATACAGCGTTCAATGGGGGGCTTTGATGGCCGGAGGTGTGCTTACTCTTCTTCCTACGGCCGTTATGTTTATCTTTGTACAGAAATATGTTGTGGAAGGCTTGACATCCGGGGCGGTAAAGGGTTAGACTAAAATCGAATTCATAATCGGAGGTACAGATGAAAGAGTATTTTAGTCCAATAAAACCAGTATCAAAAGACTTATTGTATATGAAGATTGCAGATGCAATTATGGATTATATAAAGGAAAATAATTTGAAGGCTGGAGATAAGCTTCCGTCTGAAAGAATGCTTGCAGAACAGTTTCTTACCAGCCGGAATTCCGTACGGGAAGCCTTAAGGGTTCTGGAAAATGAAAATATTATAAAAGTTAAGACTGGAAAGGGCGCATATATTAGTTCGGATAAAATTGAAGATTCTTTGTATGTGAAGCTATGGAAGGTAAATTATAAAGAGCTGTTGGAAATAAAATATCTGCTGGAGAAAAGCATAGTTCAGAAACTCTGCAAATCCATTGAACAGAAGGGACTGGATTATTTGGAGGAACCGCTTCTTCAGATGGAAGAAGCAGCAGCTACAGGTATTTATCTGCAGAAATGTGATTATACGTTTCACAGCAGAATTCGTCAGTTGGGTAAAAATTTGACTATGGAGCAGATGATTGATAATCTGGTAATAGCTCTGGATAATTATGGAAGTGACTTGCATGGAGTAGAAGGAATCTGGTGTTCTACGATACCCTATCATAGAGATATGTTCGAAGCAATTAGAGACGGAAATTTATTTAAGGCAGAGGAAGCATGTCTGAAAATCTATGAAACGGATGAACAGGCACTCCGGTTGGTGGATTTAATAAAAAAAGATAGTTAAATATTAATGATTGTAAAAAAGAGTTGTCGCACTGAATAATTAGTGCGAAACTCTTTTTGTATCCCGGTACAATGATTTTTCAAACACGCTCTAGGCTTTGCCGTAAAAGAAATTGTAAGAAAAATAATCCGTATCCAATATCAGCGCCATGCTGGCAGTAGGGTTTACAAACATTGAAGGAAAAAACATGAGGTAATTATAAAAAGCGATACAAGGTCTATTAACGGGGTGCTTAAAGTAGGCAGATATCCGAAAGAGAAAGGATTGTGGCTGTCAAACAGCACGCCCCATTCCTATTAGTTTAATTTTAAGTTAATTTAGATATAAAAAATGAGGAAACTCAAATTGAACTTTACATTCATACCTTGATATACTATAATAAAATTAGAAGTTGGCAGTTTCTATCAATTATTTACATGTCGTAACTATACAGTTAAGTTTTGTGATACCATTGATTGATTATAAGAAACATAAGAAAAACAATAAAGCAAAACACGAAGCAGGATTTATTTACAAGCAGCAGAGGCTTTGCAGATTGATTATAATGTTGAAAGGATGGGATTCAGTGAAACTAATATATGTGATTGTACGCAATGTTGACAGCAGTCGGGTAATGGAAGGTTTAAACAAACAAGGTTTTTATGTGACAAAGCTGGCGTCTACCGGAGGATTTCTGAGGGAAGGCAATACTACCCTAATGATTGGTACGGATGAAGGAAAAGTGGAAGAAGTCATCGATGTTGTAAAGAAAGAATGCGGTCCGAGACAGCAGATTATTTCGAATCCCGTAGGACCGGCCGAATATACTTCCATGCAGGTCTTGGTTAATGTGGGCGGTGCCACTATATTTGTAATGGATGTGGACCGGTTTGAAAAGATATAATCTTAAATTTGGGATTATTTTAAAGCTTGTTAGACATAATCGGCTTTTGAATTATATTGCTTATAAGAATATGGCCTTGATATTGGAAAGACGGTACCGCCTTAAGATATCAAGGTCTTTTTGGTTCCTGCCGTTTCCCCGCTTCCTTTGCGCCAGGTTTCCGTTGATATACCGGTTTGGCAATGCCGCATCTGCCGGCAGATCAGTGCGGCTTCCGAAGAACAGTCGGCCACTGTGGAAGAAATAACAAAATCCTCCCAGGAACTTGCTGTACTTGCTTAGAAACTGCAGGTTCATATATCCGGGCTTAAGTTATAACCATGTAACAAAAGGGCGCTTCAATCATATTGAAAACCCTGCTCACCCGTGTAACTGGCCGGCTGATACCTGGATCAGCTGACCGGCACACAAAGGATGGTTTTTTTACCCTTTCTGGTTCCGGAATTGCACCGGCGTCATACGATAGGTCTTTTTAAAAAGCCGGTTAAAATGCTCCACATTCTGATAACCGACGGTTTCGGCAATGGCGTCCACGGTCATTCCTTTATTTTGCAGAAGGGCCTTTGCTTTATTGATTCTTATGTCCTTGACAATATCTCCAAAGGTTTTTCCTGTGCTTTCTTTTATATATTTTGATAAATAAGGTTTTGTTAAGTAGAATTTTTCGGAAAGATCCTCTAAGGTAACCGTTTTATAGTAATTCTGAATATAATTCATAATATCGACTATTCTGTTATCTTTCCTTGCCGGGATGCCTTTAATTTCTGCCAGCTGATTGACTGCCGAGGTCAGGGCTGCAATGGAGGATTTAATAATATCTTCATCGATTCCGACTCCCCAGTATAATTTATTCTGGAAGTTAATGCCGATATAAGACACTGCCTTGGAGGAGGTGCCTTTGGATAAAGCGTGTTCCTCGTAAATAATTAAATCATAGTTAATTCCAAAATATTGTTTCATTGCATTACTGACTGCATCCAGCCGTCCGTTTCCGTTGGCATTAACCACACAGGTCTCACCGTTCCGGCTAATTGTCACTTCTGCCATGATACCGTCTACCTGTTTAAAATGTGTTTCCAGTACCTGAAATACCGGCATATAGTTGACATATTTATCTTCAAAAATCTGATAAACCAGTGCGGGTGACAATTCTTTGTGTTCCCTGTCCGATACATTTTTAATGAAATAACCTACATCCTCTTTCATTTTTTGCGGGAGGGATAATCCGAAATTCTGTTTTAAAATATAACTTATGCCGCCCTTGCCGGATTGACTGTTAATCCGGATCACATCCGACTCATACTCTCTGCCGATATCCTTGGGGTCAACCGGTAAATAAGGTACGTTCCAATGCGCACATTCTTTTTCTTCTCTCCATTTCATTCCCTTTGCAATGGCATCCTGATGGGAACCTGAAAAAGCGGTGAAAACTAGCTCGCCCGCATAGGGAGAACGTTCGTAAACCCTCATTCTGGTAAGCTGCTGGTACTTTTCGCAGATTTCCGGCATATTGCCAAAATCGAGCTTCGGATTGACACCATGGGAATACAGATTCATGGCAAGTGTGATGATATCTACATTACCGGTACGTTCGCCGTTTCCGAATAAAGTACCCTCTATCCTGTCGGCACCTGCCAAAATACCCAGCTCCGCATCGGAGATTCCGCAGCCTCTGTCGTTGTGAGGATGTATGGATAGGATGACATTATCCCTGTATTTTAAATTTTTGCTGATAAATTCCACCTGGGTTGCAAATACATGGGGCATGGCGTTTTCCACCGTAGTCGGGAGATTGATAATTACCTTGTTATTTGCGGCGGGCCGCAAGATATCCAGGACTGTGTTACATATTTCAAGGGCGTATTCCACTTCCGTTCCCGGAAAACTTTCCGGACTGTATTCAAAGGAGAAGTTTCCCTCTGTTTTATCTGCTAAATCCTTTAATAACAGGGCCCCGTCCACTGCGATTTGTTTAATTTCCTCTTTGCTTTTGCCGAAAACCTGTTCCCGCTGGGCGACCGAGGTGGAATTATATAAATGAACCACCGCATGGGGGGCGCCCTTTACCGCCTCAAAAGTTTTTTTGATAATATGTTCCCTGGCCTGGGTCAGCACCTGAATGGTTACGTCCTCCGGAATCATATTTTCTTCAATAATTGTTCGGATAAAATTATATTCGGTTTCAGAGGCAGCCGGAAATCCCACCTCAATCTCCTTAAAGCCAATCTCCACAAGCATCTGAAAAAACTCTATCTTTTCTTCCGTACTCATGGGTTCAACCAACGCCTGGTTGCCGTCGCGTAAATCCACACTGCACCAATAGGGGGCTTTATCGATATAATCTTTCTTAACCCAGTCATAGGTTACAGCCGGGGGGATAAAATAGGATCTTTCATATTTACTGTAATTTTTCATAATGCTTCCTTTCTCTCTTTTGTCCGCTGCAAAGCAAACTCTGCGCTGACGCTTGGCGGCTTTGCTGCATGATTCCCTGCAAGCGTCATGCGCATCCTGTCTGCCCTTGCCGATGCCACAAGGAAGGAAACCGGCAGCGGAAGGTTTCAAAGTAAATAAAAAAACTTTCGTCGTATAATAAATGGGAACATTTATTATAGAGACGAAAGATTAACTCTTACGCGGTACCACTCTATTTCATGATAAAATCATGCCCTTAGGGAGCACGGGTTTACCTCCTTATGCTCCTGCCCTGTAACGGTGGCTTTCCGTCTCCATCTACTGATAGTTCAATGAGCTGCTCCAAGGCGAGTTCATCATAAACCTTCCGCTGTTTCACATCAGCCAACAGCTTTCTGAATTCCGGATCATGATTACTATTCCTTTTCCCCGCATTTAATTTTCTTTATTTTAACATAACGGTAACAAAAATGATAGTGATAAATTTAATCAGTTTTATTGATTTATTTTAACATTACAAAATAATTCCACATTTCCGTGAGGGATGGTGCCGTGAAATTTTTATTGCGATTATTAATAGTAAGGCTTATAATCTTTACATAAAACTATTGACATAGAGTTATCTCGAAGGAATAAAATGTACATGTAGGCTTGAGCGTGTTTGAAAAATCATTGCACCGTTTTGATCGCCCCATTTTGCGGTATGCTGCGTCACAATTTTGGAAACGTAGCCCCACCCACTACGCTCCCAAAATAGCTCCTTGCCTCCCGCAAAGTGGAGCACCCAACCCGGCCACAAGCATTTTTTAAACACGCGCTAGAATTAAATAATCAGAGAGAGGTGTATCTGTGATGGAAAATTTTCAATATTTTACTCCGACCAAGGTTTTATTTGGAAAAGGGACACAAGTTCAGGTGGGAGAGCTGGTAAAGGAACAGAATTGTAAAAAGGTGCTTGTGCATTATGGAAGTAACAGTGCGGTAAAATCCGGCCTTTTAGACAGAGTATTCCGGTCTTTGGAAAAAGCGGGTATCGGCTATGTAAGTTTAGGCGGCGTTGTTCCTAACCCAAGGCTTTCCAAGGTATATGAAGGGATTGAAATCTGTAAAAAAGAAGGAGTCGATTTCATTCTGGCGGTAGGGGGAGGAAGCGTTATCGATTCTTCCAAAGCCATCGGCTATGGCATGGTGAATCACTGCGACGTATGGGACTTATTTGAAGGAAAGCAGTTTCCCGTAGGCTGCCTGCCGGTGGGTGTTATATTAACGATTGCGGCGGCAGGAAGTGAAATGAGCAATTCCTGTGTTATCACCAAGGAAGAAGGCTTACTAAAGAGAGCTTGTAATACGGATTATGGCCGGTGCAAATTTGCCGTCATGGATCCGGAACTGACCTATTCCCTGCCCCAGTACCAGACGCAGAGCGGCTGTACGGATATCCTTATGCATACCATGGAGCGCTACTTTAGTACCGGTAAAACCATGGAGTTGACGGACAGTATCAGTGAAGCCCTGATGCGGACAGTCATTTATAATGCCAAATTATTAATGAAAGAACCTCAGAATTATGATGCGCGTGCAGAAATCATGTGGGCGGGCAGCTTATCCCACAATGGCCTGACCGGGTGCGGCACCACGGGCGGGGACTGGTCGCCCCATCAGCTGGAACACGAGCTTAGCGGTATGTTTGACGTTACTCACGGAGCCGGACTGGCAGCATTATGGGGAAGCTGGGCAAGATATGTCTATAGAACCTCTCCCGGCCGTTTTGCTAAGTTTGGAGTGAATGTAATGGGAATTGCCAATCACTTTGACGATACTGAGAAAACAGCCCTGGAGGGCATTGAGGCCCTGGAGCATTTCTACCGGAGTACCGGCATGCCCACCTCCCTTAGTGAATTAGGTATTAAAGTTACCGATGAACAGATTCATACGCTTGCCTTTAAATGCAGTTTTCAGAACACCAGGACTATCGGTCGTTTTCAGGTGCTTAACATGGAGGATATGGAAAAAATCTATACCATGGCCCGATAAAAGGAAAAAGAAATCCATGCGGACAGGTGTTTTTGCCGGAAGTTTTCCGGAGGGGATGCCTGTCCCTTTTTCTGACCCGAATATAATCCGTTATCCTGTACTGTTGCGCCGGAAGAATTTTTTCACGGATTATCAGCCCGGCTGCAGGCTGTAATAAGAGTTAAAAAACCATTTTCTGAATGGCTACCTCCGCTATTTCCGATACCTTTTTCTCAAATTCAGCAGCAGCGGCATCCGCATCCTCGATGAATTCCAGAATAATAATGCCATTGGGGCTGCAGGTATGGGAAGACGCCGCATGAAGGCCGAGGCGTGTGCGGATATCGCATCCGTATTCGGACAATAATTCCTGGAATTTGCCTGCCGTTTTCATTCGTTCCATAAGTTTAATACCCATAATAATTTTTGACATATAATTCACTTCCCTTTCCTTGATTATAGATACAAAGTATCTCTGTTGGATTTTACGGAGTATTATATTGCTGTTTGCCATGTTGGCGGTAAAGCGCTCCGCTTTTCCCATAAGATAAAAAACATCACATCTTCTATAATAAAAAACATCTACTGAGAAGTTTATTATATACAATTGGCAGTATTTTATGAAAATGGAAAGTAAATATTCCATAATTTTTACACGGCATAAAGAAATTAGGAATTGACAAAGAAGTCTTGTTTCTATATATTAATTAATATATATTGAATCTATATATTATCTATAGAAATAGTAGGAATTAAATATATGCCATAGTATCAGGGATGCAAAAGAAGTGTAAGTCCTGAAAAGGGTAAACAGAATTTTCATCATTTTTATTTATGGCAGATACGATGGAATTAAGTTGTATAGTCTCGCAAAGCGAGCTAATAAAGCTTGCGCGGAATGGAGGTTTAATATGGAAGATAAAACTCAGAAAAAAGTACTTGGTTTTCAAACGAGGGCAGTGCATACGGGAAATGAAGTTGATAAGGATACCGGAGCAATCAAAAGGCCCATAACAATGGCAAACAGTTATGCTCTTCCCTATGATCCATCTGATTTAAACTGGAGCAGTGCCGGTAAAAATCTTTATACCAGAAACGGAGGTTCCAATCAGCAATATCTCCAGGAGAAAATCGCTTCCCTGGAAGGAGGAGAAGATTGTGTGGTTCTGGCTTCCGGCGTAGCGGCGTTATCCGGGCTGTTTTTTGCATTATTGCAGAGCGGCGACCATGTAATATTTTCAAGTGTAACCTATATCGCGGTGTATCGTCTGCTGAATGAACTGTTCAATAATAAATTCAAGGTCGAAACAACCATAGTGGATACATCGGATTTAGAAGAGGTAAAAAATGCCATAAGGCCCAATACAAAATTAATCCATATTGAGACACCGGGAAATCCCACCCTGACAGTTGCAGATATAAAAGCCCTTGCCGGGATTGCCCATGAGCATGGAATACTGCTGTCCGTAGATAATACCTTTGCCTCACCCTATAATCAGAGACCAATTGAATTGGGCGCGGATTTTTCTGTGGAAAGCCTTACAAAATATATCAATGGACATGGGGACGCCATGGGCGGTTCCATAACAGGAAAAAAACAATATCTGGATATTATCCGTGCCCAGGCCCAGGTAAATTTAGGCGGTGCCATCAGTCCCTTTAATGCCTGGCTGATCATGAGAGGTGCGGTAACCCTGCCCTTAAGGATGAAACAGCATAATGAAAATGCTTTAAAAGTTGCCGGGTATCTCGAAACGGTTCAGGGGGTAAGATTTGTATCCTATCCGGGTTTAAAAAGCCATCCGGGCCATGAAACAGCGAAAAGACAGATGAATCCAGGCTATGGCGGAGTATTGTCCTTTGGTTTAAAAGCAGATCATGATACCCATAACAGATTTGTGAGTTATTTAAGAATCATAACCTCTGCGGTTTCCTTAGGGCATGATGAAAGTTTAATCGTATTTATAGGGGAAAATGATGAACGCCAATATCTGTACCCCAATGAATTCCATGCTGGTTTTTTCCGTTTCAGTGTGGGAATTGAGGATGGGGAAGATATCATAGAAGATTTGGAGCAGGCTTTTGCTCTTACTTTTCATAATTAACATTTATATTGAAGTAATACCTGAAAAGTGATATATTTTCTCAAAAAGGAGGATTGGGATATGGTTAATAAAACGAGATTAACGGATGAATTTTGTAAACTGGTTTCCATTGATTCGGCATCCTTTAAGGAAAGAAAGATGGCGGATACATTGACAAAATATTTGTCTGAGTTGGGATTTGACGTTACGGAGGACGGTGCGGGTAAATACTATAATGGAAATGCGGGCAATATCTATGGATTTTTACAAGGTGATATAGAAGGAGAGCCCATTTTGTTTTCCGCTCACATGGATACGGTGGAGCCCAGTTCCAATAAAAAAGCGGTTGTCCATGAAGACGGAATCATTACAAGTGACGGAAGCACGGTTTTAGGTGCGGATGATTTATCCGGAGTTACCTCCATATTGGAGGCAGTACGGACGATGAAAGAACAGGGGCTTTCCCACAGAAGTATTGAAGTATTGTTTACCATTGGGGAAGAAATGTATATCAGGGGAAGCGAGGTTTTTGATTACGGTTTAATCAAATCCAGGGAAGCTTATGTTTTAGACTTAAGCGGTCCGGTTGGAACGGCGGCATTAAAGGCGCCCACCCTGGTTTCCTTTACCGCCGGATTTACAGGTAAGGCCGCCCATGCCGGATTTGCCCCGGAAAAGGGAATCCATGCGATTTCTGCCGCGGCGGAAGCAATTACCGCAATCAGGCAGGGCAGGATTGATGAAGAAACCACGGTGAATGTAGGAACTGTAAAAGGAGGTCTTGCCAGAAATATCGTTCCGGAAAATTGCATCTTAAGTGGAGAGGTTCGAAGCTTAAGCCATGATAAAGCTTTGGCCGAGGCCGATAAGATTGAAAAGGTATTTCAGGATATTTCCAGGAAACGGGGAACCGATCTGAAATTTGAAACCTCTTTCGGCTGCATTGCTTACGAGGTGGACAGGGAACATGAAGTGGTGAAACGTTTTGAGAAGGCCTGCAGGGATTTAGGATGTAAAACAGATTATATTGCAACTTTCGGAGGAAGTGATAATAATAATTTCCTCCGGAATGGAATAACGGGAATTGTTGTGGCAAGCGGCATGAATGAGGTACATTCCTGTAAGGAATATACTCATGTGGACGAGCTGGAAAAATGCGCTGACATTACCCTGAAATTAATGACACAATTTACCTGATAATAACCGGACTGTTTAGATATAATATATATTGTTTTAATTAAATAAATATTTAGCTTTATCAATTAGACAGAATATCGTCTGATTGATAAAGCTTTAATAATTAAATAATTTTATGATCTTGATTGTACTTAGTATTAAGAATTTATTTAACAACCAATTTAACCGGGCAGGCCGGGTTCCTCGGACTTGGTGAGATCCTGGATCCCCCTGTGTTCAACGGCGGTGGAGAAAACGATCTGGGTACTTGTTCTTCCGAATTTTTGGATCTGGCCGATAAAGGAATCCAGTTCCATGGTGGTGGAAAAACATACTTTAATCAGCATGGCATAATGTCCGGTTACGCAATTACATTCAATTACGTTGGGACATGCTTTTATAAAGGGATAAAATTCTACCTTTTGATAAGGTTCTACTTCCAGATTGATAAATGCGGTAATGTGATAACCTAATTTAAACCAATTTAATTCCGTATGATACCCCTTGATTATCCCTTCCTTTTCTAATCTGGTAATTCTGGCTGCTACTGCCGGGGAGGATAAAAATACCTTTTCCGCTATTAGCTTCAGAGGAGCTCTGGCATTTTTCTGCAGCATCATTAAAATCTCTTCATCAATATGATCCATATTTTTGCCTGCTTTCTGTGAGGTTCTCGTTTACCTATGATCCGCTTTGTCATAAAGGGGATTAATCTTTAATATTATAAATTATTGACCGGTATTTTTCAAGCAACTATGGAAAAAAACTTATTTTTATTAAGCAAAATTAATTATATAAATAAAGAGAGAATTTTTATTTAAATTTTAATGTTTTAAAGCCAAATAATTATTTATCTTCATATCTGAAACGGATGTATTTACGGATGGAGGAAAACGTGCTATTCTCTTTTTCATAATTTATAAAAAACATTGATCTGAGAATACATTTATTACTTGAAAGTGAGGACGATTCCTATGGAGATGAGAATTGAGGCCGATTCAATTGGTAGCATGGCTGTACCGGCAGATGCCTATTACGGAGTACAGAGCTTAAGAGCGAAGAATAATTTTAATATTACGGGAAAACCAATGCATCCCGCGTTTATCCGGAACATGGCCAGAATAAAGAAGGCGGCAGCCATAACCAATCAAAGCATTCATATGCTGGAGGATAGAATTGCCGATGCAATCATTAGTGCCTGCAATGAAATAATAAGCGGAAAACTTCTGGATCAGTTTATCGTTGATTCCATTCAGGGCGGTGCCGGTACCTCCGCCAATATGAATGCCAATGAGGTAATTGCCAACCGTGCCGTTGAAATTTTAGGAGGAAAAAAGGGTGATTATTCTCTGGTTCATCCTAATGATCATGTCAATATGGCCCAATCTACCAATGATGTTATTCCCAGTGCCGGGAAATTAACCGTTCTGGAATTACTTCCCGAGACAATTTATGAATTAAAACGTCTTCATTCCTCCTTTCTTAAAAAATCCAGGGAATTTGACCACATAATAAAAATAGGCAGAACCCAGCTCCAGGACGCGGTTCCCATGCGGCTCGGCCAGGCTTTTCACGCCTACGCTTGCGTAATTGCCAGGGATATTGACCGGATGGAAAAATCCCTGGAAGAGGTAACCGCCCTGAATATGGGAGGCACAGCCATTGGAAGCGCCATTAACACCAATTCCGCTTATCTTATGCAGATTGTCCCCAATATCAATAAAATATGCGGCACCTCCTGTAAGCAGGCGGCGGACCTGTTTGACTCGACTCAGAATTTGGATGGATTTGTACACATTTCAGGTATTTTAAAGACCTGTGCGGTAAATTTATCAAAGCTGTGTAATGATCTGCGATTGCTTTCCAGCGGGCCCAGGGCCGGATTTGGGGAAATCAATCTGCCGGCCAGGCAAAATGGTTCCTCTATTATGCCTGGAAAAATCAATCCGGTGATACCGGAGGTTGTAACCCAGGTGGCTTTCCATATTATCGGCAATGATATGGCCATAACGATAGCGGCGGAAGCCGGACAGCTGGAATTGAATGCTTTTGAACCGGTTTTATTTTATAATTTATTTGAATCTATTGAAACGTTGACAGGCGCGGTGTCAACGTTAGTTGATAACTGCATTGCCGGTATCAGTGCCAATGAAGAACGGTGCAGGGAGCTCTTAGAGGAAAGCGTGGGGATTTCTACCGCCCTATGCCCTTTTATCGGTTACCAGAAAGCCGCCGAATTAGCAAAAAAATCCTTACAGACCAAAATCCCCTTAAGAGAACTGGTTTTGCAGGAATCTCTTTTATCAGAAAAGCAGTTGGATGAAATTTTAAATCCTGAAGCTATGACGGAGCCTGAACACCGTGATAAAGTATTATTTCACATTAATTAAGGCTATCTTTTGTACGTGCAAGGCTTTTATCTTAATGTTTAAATGACTTTTTATTAAATAATTTTATTGTAAATTTCTTCTATAAAAAATAAAATCAATTATATGAATTTTATTTAAGCAAAAATTTCGTAAATGTAATGTAATTTAAAATCAAATACATGATATTCAAAGAAAAATATTAGATTTAGTCAAAGAAGAATCTTTCATTGCCACTTGGAACTCAATGGAAAGAAAATATGCACATTACCATACCGGATTATTATCTCTGCATTTTGAAAAGGGAAATATGGCAGATGCAATGTGGAAAATATATCTTGTGGTTATATTATCTAAATATGAAAACGAATAACAAGCTATAGGATTGCAGAATAGATATATTAAAATTATATTTGTAATATAAATATATCTATGGTAGAGTGTAGCTTAATATAAAAATCCAAAAAGCTTAAAAAAAATGCTTACCCATAAAAGACAATTTGTTTATAGTTTTATCGATATAAAAATACGATTGTTTTATATAAAAGATGTATTTTTAATATTAATAATTATATAGTATACTTTCGTAAAAGTTAATATTCATTTGAAGAAAGCACAAAGCTGTGAAGTTAGTTAGCATTAAAACTAAGTTTACAGCTCTTTTTTATTTATGGATAACTTTTCTGGTTAATAGTAAAGGGTAATAACGCTTCATAACACCGGGCTATACACCCTTGAAAATAAAATGATACTAAAATAGTATCAAGGATAAAGCGACAGATAAATCAAGGAGGAAAAAAGATGAAAAAGAGAAAAATGTTTACATTATTAGCAGCAGCGGTTATGGCTTTGGTTATGCTGACAGGATGCGGTTCAAAGGAAAGTCCCGCGACTCCGGATACCCCTTCTGCAAATGACAGCACTACCCAGGCAGCAGGTGAAACAAATAATACTTCTGCAAAAGATTTAAAGGTCGCTGCGGTGCTTGGCGGACCTATCACAGATAAAAGCTGGAATGAAACTGCTTATAACGGTTTAGTTACCATTGGAGATATGGGGGCGGAAATTTCTTATGTTGAAAACTGTACAGCGTCGGAAGCGCCGGATGCAATCCGTACCTTTGCATCCTCCGGCTACAATATCGTTTATGTTAATTCCAGCGCTTTTAAGGATACCGCCTATGAAATAGCTCCTGAATTCCCTGATGTAACCTTTATTATTAATGGTGTAGGAGATCAGGGGGATAATTATGTCAGCTTAAGTACGGCTAATTACCAACAGGGTTATTTACAAGGACTTCTCTGTGCTTTAGCCAGCAAAACCGGCAAAGTAGGTATGATTAACGGAACAGAAATGACACCTACACTTGACGGTGAAGCAGGGTTTTACCAAGGGGTAGCATATGTTAATGAAAAATTCGGTAAGAATGTAGAGGGCAAAGTAACTTATCTTGGCAATTATACGGATACTACCGCAGGTTATGAAACAACTAATTCCTTCATTGCGGAAGGCTATGATGTAATTACCACTATGGCAGATAATGCTTCCAACTCAGTACTGCAGGCTTGTGAAGAAAAAGACATCTTATGTGTAGGAAACGGTGTGGGACAGAATGAAGTGGCACCTACCACACTGATAGCAAGTATTAAGAAGGACAATGAAGGTACCTATGTCCAAAGCTTTAAAGAATATCTGGAAGGTACTTTACATGAAAATGCAGTGACAGAAGTTTACGGGGTAAACTATGGTGTAGTTGGAATTGAGCAATTATTTGATGCCGCTTCCGTCTATTCCGAAGAAGAAAAGGACTTTATTACGGAAACCGTTGAAAAATTAGGGAACGGTGAAATAATTGTTAAAACCATGCTTGAGTATGAAGCAGCTCAATAGAAAGTTTTAATCCATGTCTGGTATTGTTTCATGGAACAAAACTGTGAAACCTGCCAGACATAATATATTACAATAAAAAAAGCATTGAGATAAGCGGTTTGTGTATTTGCCGTCTGTGAAGGAGTAACAGCATGAACGAAATAAAGAAAAATAATATATTGATTAAAATGTTAAAAGCTTCCTATTATCCAATTCTTGCTCTGTTCATAGCTTTGATCCTTATGGCATTTGTCATTGAGTTTATGGGCTATGATTCCCTGAATGCGTATAAAGCTCTTTTCACCAGTTCCATTACATCTTTACATGGCTGGGGTGAAACATTGGCTATGGCCATTGCTTTAGTATTTTCAGCTTTAAGTTTTTCAATTGCAGAGCGAAGCGGACTGATTAATCTTGGTGCGACCGGACAACTTTATATGGGAGGAATCGCAGGTATTCTGGTAGCTACTAATTTTGAAGGATTGCCCTCAGTAATTCATATTCCCCTTGTATTGATTGCAGGTACACTTGCCGGCGGTGTCTATGGCTCTATTGCCAGTCTATTAAAAAACCAGTTTGGTGCCAGTGAAGTGGTTACGACCATGATGCTTAATTATATAGCTATGCACTTTTGTACGTATCTGATAAGCGGTCCTATGAAAAACCCCACCAGTGACCTTGCACAATCTAAATCGGCTCTTTCTACTGCGGTGCTGCCTATCTTATTAAAGGGAACAAGACTTCATGCCGGCTTATTTGTAGCAATTGCCGCAATTGTTTTTTACTATGTTTTAATGTATCATACCACCTTTGGATATCAGGCAAGGGTAGTTGGTATGAGTCCGACAGCAGGTGAATATGCAGGCTTAAAGATTAAAAGAAATCAACTGCTTGCAATGGCAATTGCAGGTGGTATGGCCGGTTTAGGCGGTGCTATCCAGGCAACGGTCATAGATGTAAGATTAGCAATAGATTGGGTGGGCAACTTAGGTTTTGATGGTCTTGCCACTGCTTACCTGGGAGGACATTCCCCCATTGGAATCGGAGTATCCTCCTTGTTTTTTGGTTTACTGCTTAGCAGTGCCAACAAGATGCAGATGCTGGCAAAAGTTCCAAGCTCTGTCGTTTATTTATTCCAGGGTATTATTATTATACTTATTGTCGGAAGACGGATTTTTCAGCTTGGACTCTTTCAGAAATGGAAAATGTACTATGTAAACAAAAAATCCGCAGCTACTGATTTGCGTGAAATGACTTTGGAAAGAGAAGAGTTAAATAAATCTGATTCCTTAGGGGCAACCATGAAGAAAGGAGATAATAAGTTATGGAAGATTTTCTGATTTCTGTATTTAAAATGGCGGTTCCCCTATTATTATGTTCCCTGGGTACTTTGTTTAGCGAGAAGGCCGGGACAATTAATATCGGACTGGAAGGTTCTATGTTAACCGGTGCTTTATTCGGTGCACTGGGTTCTTATTGGACCGGTTCCCCTTATGTCGGTGCTGTTATAGCTATGTGTTCCAGTATGATTCTTACACTGCTGTTTGCTTTTTTCGCTGTGACGATCTGCGCCAGTCAAATTGTTATGGGGGTTGCCATAAACACCATTGCCACTGGTCTTACCATATCCTTAAACCGTATATTTTTAACTTCTAACGGTGTTGTCAGAGTAAATGGTTTTAAAAATATAGCCATACCGTTTTTTAGTGAAATACCTGTTATCGGCAAGGTATTATTCAACCAGACACTTCCGGCATATCTGGCATACATTCTGGTTTTTGTGACATGGTTTGTTTATTCGAAAACCGATTTAGGGCTAAAAATCCGTGCAGCAGGAGAACATCCTACAGCATGTGATACAGTTGGAATCAATGTAATACGCCTGCGTTACGGTACTTTGCTTTACAGTGGTATTATGGCGGGGCTGGCAGGTGCTTATATTTCAACCGGTCAGCTTAGTGCCTTCTCGGAAGGTATGATTTCAGGACGTGGTTTTACGGCTTATGCGGCAGTCATATTTGGCAATTTCACTCCTTTTGGGGTGTTCCGTTCCTGTATGATTTTTGCTGTAGGGATGGGTCTGCAGTACCGGCTTCAGGCAATGGATACGCCCATATCTTATTATTTTTGGATGATGCTTCCATACTTAATTACCATTGTGGCACTGTGTATTTACCGTAACCGTTCTAATGCACCTAAATACAGCGGTATCCCTTATGCAAAGAATTAATAAGAAAAGGAGGACAATAGGATGGCAATTCTGGAAATGAGACATGTATCAAAATATTTCGGAAAGGTTGCAGCCAATGTAGATGTAAACTTAAGCGTTGATGAAGGTGAGGTTCATGCCCTGTTAGGAGAAAACGGAGCCGGTAAATCAACGCTGATGAATATATTGTATGGATTGTATGGACCGACATCAGGGCATGTTTATTTAAATGGCGAGAAACTAAACGTCAGAACCCCAAAAGATGCCATAAACAAAGGTATTGGTATGGTACATCAGCATTTTATGTTAATTCCTGCACTGACGGTAATTGAAAATATGGTTCTTGGAATGGAAAGCAACCATGCTGTTCTGGATTTAAAGAAATCAGCGGCTGAATTTGCGGCAATGGCAGAAAATTATGACATGCCTATTGATCCATGGGCAAAGGTATCCTCCCTTTCGGTGGGTCAGCAGCAGAGGGCTGAAATTCTAAAAGCTCTTTATCGTAAGGCAAACCTGCTGATTCTGGATGAGCCTACTGCGGTATTAACACCTCAGGAAGCAACTGTACTTTTTACTGCAATCCGCCGTCTGACCCAAGAAAAATTTACAATTATCCTTATCAGCCATAAGATGGATGAGATTATGGAGGTCTGTGACAGGTGCACCGTATTAAGACAGGGCAAGGTGGTGGCAACCATACCTGTTTCTGAAATTACGGATACCGGCCAATTAGCTGAACTGATGGTTGGCAGGCAGATTAAGTTAACCATGGACAAAAAACCTTCAAAGCCCGGTAAAAGCATACTTTCTCTGCAAAATATATCCTACAAAGATAAGGATATGGTACCAAAGCTAAAGCATGTGTCCTTTCAGATACAAGCCGGTGAAATAGTAGGTATCTGCGGAATAGACGGGAATGGACAGTCTGAGCTGGTACGTTGTATTACAGGTCTTCTCCACCCTGATGAAGGAAAGGTTCTCTTTAAAGAGGAGGATATTACCAGAGTGCACACAAGTGAAATATTAAGGAAAGGTATTTCACATATACCGGAAGACAGACATGGCATGGGAATGCTAATGAATATGTCTGTAAATGAAAATCTTATATTAATGAGTTTCCGTAATCCACCCTACTCTAGGCGAAATATCCTTAATTGGAAATGGATTCGTTCCCATAACAAAAAGCTGGTAGAAACCTACAATGTTAAAACACCTGATATTGATGAGAGGGCAGGAAATCTATCTGGCGGTAATCAGCAGAAGTTTGTAGTCGGAAGGGAGTTAGACCGTAAACCCGACCTGTTAGTGGCAATGCACCCGGGCAGGGGACTGGATATCGGTGCTACAAAGTTCATCCAGCAGCGTCTTTTGGATGAAAGAGACCGGGGAGCAGCCGTTCTACTGGTTTCTACCGAACTGGATGAAATAATGGAACTCTCTGACCGCATTGTTGTAATGAACAGCGGTAATGTAGCTGGCATCTTAAATCAAGCCGAAGCTACAAGGGAACAATTGGGCCTTATGATGGCCGGAGGGAAATAAACCAGACATTTTCATATAGATAGGTTCCGAAAAGAAGCTTGCAGGCTGAAAATAAATATAAAAATACAGGATTTTAAGTTTTGACTGAATTACAACAAGGGAGGAATATTAAATGTATCAGATTAATATGTCCTGTAAGCATTGCAGGTTATGTGTTGAAAATTGTTCTGTTTCTGCAATTATAGAGAGGGAAGGAAAACAGATTATAAGTGATGCCTGTGTGGAATGCGGTGTCTGTATAAGAAGCTGTCCTTTCCAGGCCATTGATAATATGGAAGGGGACAGGCAGGTTGTGATCTGTAAATCATGTCCGGTGGAATGTAAAATCCCTCCGAATTCCACCGGTGCGTGTAAGCGTTATACCAATGAAGCCGGCAGGATAGTAAGAAATAGAAGGCTGGTACAAAAGAACCTGCTGGTAGAACTGCCCCAAGAAAATATCCGGAAGCCAATTATTACGGCAGTAGGTGCAGGAACCAATTATCCCTGTTCAAAACCGGCTCCCTATATTGTAAGCCAGTGCAGGGAAGGTGTTGATGTAGTTACGGTAGTTACGGAAGCTCCTTTAAGCTACAGCGGCGTACTGATTAAATTAGATACCAATACTTATATTGGTGAAGAAGGCGATAAAGTCTATCGGGATAATCGGGTCGTTGGTATGGTTAATACGGAAGAATACGGTTCCAAAATGATAGCCATAGGAGGAGCCAATAACTTAACCGGAAAAAATGGTTTCCAGGTTGCCCGGACAGTAGTTGATCTTGCCAACGGTGAAGAAGTTGAAATATCCGTGGCAAAAAAAACGAAAATACGGGTACAGGCCGGAAAAGCCCCTGTTATAAACGGAACGGAAGAAAAAAAAATGAGAATTGGCTGCGGAAGTGCAACGGTGGGATTATTTGCAGCACTTATGAAAGAAGCGGTGGATGAATGTATTGTAATTGACCATCATGTTATCGGTTTAGCCTCAGAACATCCTGCAGGAGAAGAAGTGGGCATGAAATACAGCGGAGTAAAACCCAATGCAAGAAGAAGTACCAGGGGCAGGTACTTTGGAGAACATGGGGAAGGAATCGGAGGTACCTCCTTGATGACGCCAAGAGAAGCAATTCGAGAAATAGATATGAATGTTGCAAAGGCAGGTATGGAAATCTTGGTTGTGAATACCACCGGTGAAGTTTACGCTTTATTTGAAATATTAGAAGACGGTAATATAACCGAGATACCTATGACCCAAAAGGCCGCTTCTGTAGTAAAGGCTATTTATGATAATTGTGAAGAGTCCAAAGCCTCCATAATGTACTCAGGAGGAACGGGAGGAAGTGCAAGAGGAGGTGTCTGCAATTATCCCCTTGCCTTATCGAGGGCGGTTCACAGCGGTAAGGCCATACTGACCGTAGGAGGAGCGCCTACTTATGTACTGCCCGGAGGAGGCATCAACTTTATAGTTGATACCAGCAGCATTGTGGATAAAGCCTTTACCTGGGTTCCCACCCCTGCTACGGTTGCCCCTATTGAATATACCATGACAAAAGATGATTATGAGGATATAGGGGGGCATATGAATCAGATTATTAAGGTAGAGGACCTGAAAGGGAAAGTGTGAATAGGGATACTCTTTTCACACCATATTGTTTGAATTGTCATGAGATGGCAGTATCGCAAACTATCTTGCGGAATGGAGAAAATTATGAAAGATGCGATTCGTATATTAGAAGACGGTAAGGTTTTAATAGATTACGGACCGGTTACCATGACGGTAAGTGCCTATAAAAAAACTGTCCCGGCAACTAAGTTATGCCAGGAAGCCTTTCAAATTGTTGAAACTATTTTAAAGGAATTAAAACGGGACCTGCCTATTTTGCGGCAATATGCACCAGCCATCAATGATAAAGAACTTGGCAGGGCAGGAAAAAAGATGCTGTTGGCAGTCAGGCTTACAAATAATCCTAAAATGACTCCTATGGCAGCCATAGCAGGAACAGTTGCTGATTTAACAGCCGATTGGATTTACCGGCAGGGAGCCACAAAGGTGGTGGTAAATAATGGAGGGGACATTGCTCTGCGGTTGGATAAAGAAGAAGAGGCAACAGTTGGAATATTGCCGGATTTATTAAACCCCAGGATCTCAAAGGTTTTTCGCATAAAAAAATCTGACAGAATAGGAGGTATTGCAACTAGCGGCCTACATGGCAGAAGCCTGACCTGCGGTATTGCCAATTCGGTAAGTGTTTTTGCAGAAAACAGCAGTATAGCGGATGCCATGGCTACCCAAATTGCCAATTCCTCATACATTAATTCCCCTAACATCACTGTTAAAAAAGCAGCCCAAGTTGATCCGGACAGTGATATCGCAGATCAGGAGGTAGTGGTTTGTGTAGGTAAAATGACCAAAGAAGAAATACAGCGTTCTCTTTGTAACGTAAAAGATACGGCAAAGTTTTTAAAAGAGAAAGGCTGCATCTCTTTTGCAGCGGCAGATGTAGGAGGTGAGATAGTATATTATCCGGCCCTTAATGACAATTCCTTAGTCAAACAATTTTATGAATTGCCTTGAAAGGTAAGAAAGGGAATAACTTTTATTCCAAATTAAATAAACCCTTGATTGGATGGTAGGCTTTGTTATTTTTTTAATACACAGGGTGGAGTTAGAAACCAAAATCGAGGAAGTAAAAGGGGCTATTGCAATGCCAATTCCTGCTTCTGCCCATCTGATAAGTGACATAATATTATCAATCTGGCAGGCAACACGCATAGAAAATCCGTTTTCCTGGCAGGCTTTTTCTAATATTTCATAAAACCGTTTATGAATAAGCAAAGGCTTATCTTTTAAGTCTTTAACGGATATTTCATTTAAGGCAATGCCGTCAAAAAAATTTTGATTTGCCATGGCTACAAAATAGTCACTGTCTTTATCCTTTAGCACAGGATCCTTTAGGAGTTTATATTGATAGTCGGAAATCTGAAAGGGTTCTCTTACAATACCGATATCTACGATACCGTTATTTAATAATTCTATAATACGGGTACTGCTTCCTTCCAGGATTTCAAAATTACCATCCGGAAAATGACTGGAAAATTGAAGGACTTTTTCGGGCAGTAACCTGCTGCAGACAGAAGTAACGGTACCTATACGGATAGTACCCCGAACATTATCTTTAAGGCACGCAACCTGGTGTGCGGTATTGTGTACCAAAGATAAAATTTGGTTTGCCTTATCCTGGAGCAGCAGACCTTCCTTGGTTATTTTCATGGAACGTCCGTCACGTATGAATAACTCCAGTCCCAATTCTTCTTCTAAGAGTTTCAGCTGATAACTAAGCGGGGGCTGTGATATATTTAAATTTTTAGCCGCCAGGGTAACATTATTGGTTTTCGCAATTTCCGTAAAATACTCTAATTGTTTTAAGGTCATGTTAGTGATACCCTCCTTTTGATTGATATAGATAATGTATTGATAAATCCAAAACATGTATTTTTTATATTGATTAATATATGATAAAATAAATCAAAAGTCAAGTAAAGAGAAATAAATATCTACAAGGATACCCACCAAAACTGTATTTTTACTTGCTGGGATATAATTTACGAAAGGCCTGACGCAAGCAGTATCATATCGGTAAGGTTGAAGGAAAATATAATTAAGAAAGGATGCCACGTGCAGCTTCTTTCAACTCTTTTTTGTGGCAGTATCACAGACAGGTCTGCGATATCCATTGGGAACAAAGATGAACATAGGTTTTATAGGACTTGGAGCTATGGGAAGTCCCATGGCTGAAAATTTAATAAAAGCAGGATATAAAGTGTTTGTTTTCGATATATCGGAACAAGCGGGTAAGCTATTAGAAGAAAAAGGTGCAATAAACTGCAAAAGTATTGCCGTACTTGCAGAGAGTGCAGAGGTAATATTTTCCTCACTGCCTAATTCACAGATCGTAGAAAATACGATGCTTGCGGATAACGGAGTTTTCGCCCATGCAAAAGAAGGAACTATTATTATAGATTTAAGCAGCGTATCCCCTACCTCTACAAAAAAACTGGAAACACTTGCAGATAAACGAGGATTAAAATACGCAGATGCCCCCGTCAGCGGAGGAGTGGCAGGAGCCAGAGCCGGGGCGCTGACCATAATGGTAGGAGCTAAGAGAGAAGTAATGGATGAAATACGCCCGATTCTTAATGTACTTGGTAAAAATATATATTATGTAGGTGAAACCGGACTTGGCGATACGATTAAAATTGTTAACAACCTATTGCTTGGCTGTAATATGGCAGCTTTGGCGGAAGCAGTGGTTTTAGGCCAGAAAAGCGGATTAAGTCCTGATACCATGTATGAAATTGTCAAAATGAGTTCGGGTAACAGTTATGTTTTAAATGCGAAGATGGAAAGATTTATTTTAGCCGGACAGTATGAAGGCGGCTTTGCTGTTAATTTACAGCATAAGGATTTAGGTCTGGCCTTGGAACTTGGAAAAGAACTGGAGGTTTCCCTTCCTTTTACGGCCCTGGCTTCACAGATTTTTGAAAGGGTGTAGGAAAGCGGCAGGGGGGATCTTGATATTTCTTTTCTTGTAAAGTATTTGCAGGATTTATATTCAGGAAATGGAACATAAAGCGAAAAGTAAATGAAATATATAAAATACTCAGTAAATATTACTGTTACTATATAAGCTTTTAATTACATAAATCAGACCAGGAAAATGATAAGGAGGAACCATATGAAGAAGATAATTATTAAAAATATTGGAACAATAGCAACTGGTGACATTAAAAATCCAATTGCCAAGGGAAGTGTTATCGTAATCCAGAATGGGATTATTTCAGCTATCGGCGGGGAAGAGTTATTGTCAGATACAGATTCGTCTGTTAAAATCATTGACGCTAACGGTGGGACGGCAGTTCCGGGATTAATTGATTCCCATGTCCATACTACCCTGGGAGATTTTGCACCAAGACAGAAAACCTTAGATTTTATAGAAAGTGCACTTCACGGGGGGGTAACTACCATGATTTCTGCCGGAGAGGCTCATACCCCAGGAAGGCCAAAAGATCCGGCAGGCGTCAAAGCTCTTGCCATAGCTGTAAGTAAATCTTTTTATAATGCACCTCCTGCGGGGGTTAAGGTACACGCAGGTGCCATAATATTAGAAAAAGGTCTGGTAGAAAACGATTTTAAAGAATTAAAAGAACAGGGGGTATGGTTAGTTGGTGAAATTGGACTGGGAAGTATTAAGAGTCCGGAGGAAGCCGCTCCAATGGTGGAATGGGCACATAAATATGGTTTTAAGGTCCAGATGCATACAGGAGGAACTTCCATTCCCGGCAGTTCTACCGTAACGGCTGAGGATGTAATTAAAACGAAACCGGATGTTGTTTCCCATATTAATGGAGGTCCTACAGCTATTTCCCTGGAGGAAGTAGATAAAATCATGGATGAAACTTCCTTTGCATTAGAAATCATCCAGTGCGGCAATCCCAAAGTAGCAGATTATGTCGGAGTAAAAGCAAAAGAAAAAAATATGCTGGACAGAGTAATCTTTGGAAATGATGCACCCTCCGGAACAGGAATCATTCCTCTTGGTATTTTAAGAAATATGTGTCAGATATCTTCCTTATCCGGTATAGAGCCTGAAATAGCAGTCTGCATGGCAACAGGTAATACAGCTAAGGTATATGGGCTAAATACAGGTATCCTTTCCGCTGGCAAAGAAGGGGATATCGTGTTAATGGATGCCCCTTTAGGTTCAGTGGCAGAGGATGCTTTAGGAGCTATAGCGGCAGGAGATATACCTGGAATCAGTATGGTTCTTATTAATGGTGAACAAGCCGTCGCAAAAAGCCGCAATACACCTCCGGCAAAACGGGCGGCGAAATAATTTGATATCAAATTAGAAAAATATAAAAATAAAAGAAAGGAAGCCATTTATTATATTTAATGGCATATCACTCTAGAGCGTGTTTGAAAAATAAATATTGCACAAAACATGTGTTTTTATCCCCGTTTTCATGTTAAAATAAAGAAAACAAAAGAAAAGCAAGGGGTGTTTATTATGTTGAGACGCTATGAATTAACCGATGAAGAGTGGAAT
>JAATFT010000028.1 GCA_015655075.1 Clostridiales bacterium
AGAATGAAAATCCATTCTACGCCATTAGTCCAAGTATCAACTTGTCAGCACACTAGTACAGCGTTCTTAAATTAACTGGACCATTATGCTGGTCTAAATCTCCGATAGCACTGGTCCACAAGCCTCGGCCGGCGTAGCACCACTACGCCTGCGTTTGTGAACCAGCACTCTCGAAGATTTAACCTCAGCCTAATAGTCAGTTATTTAGAGAACGTTGTACTAGAAACCAAAAAGATGTTTCTATAGTCGGATGCACGGCGGTGAAAAGCACCGTCTTTTATCAAATCAGAAGATAAAAACATCTTCTGAGAGAAAAAAATCCGACCATAAGTAATATTATCCGATTCCTTAGCAAATAATTTATATTATTAAATTGCGCCAGAGGTAGTTTGTCACTAAAGTGACGGCGCGTCAGCGCCAGAGTCTGGCAAGCCAGACTCTTTCTTGATTTATTATAGGAGCTGATTATGAAAAATCATTTTGTAAAAAGAGGTTATGTACCTGCTGATAAAAAGGAATTTGGGCATGAAAGTTATGCTGTCCTGATAAAAGCGCAAAAAGATATCTATTATTTAATAGAACAGGGATATCCCATTAAAAGTGCCTCCACCTTTGTGGGAAATCATTATATGCTGTCGGAAAGGCAGCGTTTAGCACTGGTTAGGGCAACGTCAACGTTTGAAACGGTTAAAAAAAGAAAAGAAAAACAGATAACAAAAGGGTTTAATCAGCAGAAAGTCCATATAGACGGATTAAATTTGATTATTACTTTAGAGGTAGCCCTGTCCGGCTCCGTACTGCTTCAATGCATGGACGGGACAATTAGAGACCTTGCGGGCCTTAGGGGTACATACCGTTTAATCGATAAAACAGATATCGGGATCAGCCTGATAGGAAAGAAACTGGAGAAAATGCATATTGCTACGGCTTACTTTTATCTTGATTCACCGGTATCCAATACGGGCAGGTTAAAGCAGAGAATCCAGGAATTATTGGAACCATATGGTTTTAATACAGAAATTGAGCTTGTTAATAATGCGGATGTAAGGCTGGAAAATAAAGATAATGTTATATCAAGTGATTCCATAATATTAAATAAATGCTCCAGTTGGATTAATTTAGCTGCCGAAATCATTGAAGAAGCCATTCCGAATCCCTTTTTGTTGGATTTGGGACAGCTTTTAAATTCACCCTCCGGGTTAAAGAACAGATACTGGTAAATTAAAGCAATCATTTACCAGTGTCTGTAGAGTTATTACCATTTTAATTGAATTTCATACCCTCATATTGCCAGGAAACCACATTAGCTGTTTAGTGCTCATTCCCGTCCGGTTTCATATTTTCTGATCTGTGAGCCTTATTTTTTGGCAATGACATATAAAGGATATGCACCGTTACAGCTATGCCGATGATAGGCAAACAGATGCCGGCCCAAAGTGTTTTAAGGCATACCACGGAAATACCCATCATCGTCCACAGGAACACAAGGCTTATGATTACTGTGCTTTTCCTTAGTCCTGTACGCTCACTGTAGCTGGTTAGGTAATCGCTGAAAAACTTGCTTTTGCGCAGCCAGGCGGATAGCCTTTTGTTTCCGGAAAAGCAGCCGGCCGCCGCCAAAACAAATGGAGTAGTGGGCAAAATCGGCAGAAAAATACCGATCGTGCCCAAACCCAGCAAAAGAAATCCTAAAATAACAAGCAGTCTGTTTTTTGATATCATGGATTCCGTGTTGCCTCGATGAGCCCGGCGTTGTCAAGCTTTGCAAGTTCCTTTACTTTTGCGAAGTCCAGCTCCATTGCCTTCGTAATACGTTCCCCATATTCCCCATCCGCCAGGAAACAATGCACCGCATGACGATACTTTACATTATGGGTCACCGGAGCAATATTACGCGCGGTGTTTTCAATGAGCAGCTTACGTTTGTCCTCGGTCATCAGGCGGTACAAGTTGCCGCCCGCCCGGAAATTGTCATCTGTCGGGTCATCCTTCGGATCAAACCGGTACATTGCGCCCTCAAGGTCAAGCGGCGGTTCTGTTACCTCAGGCTGCGGCGACCAGACATCCGCACTATTGGGTGTATATGCCGGGGCTGCACCGTAGTTGCCGTCAACACGCATAGCGCCGTCGCGGTGATAATCATTCACCTCACATTTAGCACGGTTGACCGGTATTTGATTGTGGTTAATGCCCAGCCTGTACCTTTGTGCATCTCCATAGGCAAACAATCTGCCCTGCAAGAATTTATCGGGCGAAAAACCGATTCCCGGAACCACGTGCGCCGGCGCAAAAGCAGACTGCTCAACCTCAGCAAAATAATTTTCAGGGTTGCGGTTTAATTCAAGAACGCCAACCTCAATCAGCGGAAACTCCCTGTGCCGCCAAATCTTCGTGATATCAAAAGGATTTTCGTAATGATTTTTTGCCTGCTCCTCGGTCATAATCTGAACATACATGGTCCATCTGGGACAGTCACCCCGCTCAATGGCCTCAAACAGGTCCTTACCATGGCTTTCGCGGTCCTGTCCGCACAGTTTTTCGGCTTCCTCATCGGTTAGATTCCTGATGCCTTGCTGCGTATGGAAATGAAATTTGCACCAAACACGCTCATTTTTCTCATTGTAGAACGCGAAGGTATGTTCTCCGAAAAAGTGCATATGGCGAAAGGACGCAGGTATGCCCCGATCCGACATGACAATGGTGATCTGATGGAATGCCTCGGGAAGGAGAGTCCAGAAGTCCCAGTTATTCTGCGCCGAACGCACACCGGTTCTTGGATCGCGCTTTACCGCACGGTTCAAATCTGAAAAATTATGTACATCTCGGATGAAAAATGTCGGTGTATTGTTGCCGACAAGATCCCAGTTCCCTTCTTCGGTGTAGAACTTGCAGGCTACGCCGCGGATATCACGCTCGGCATCCGCTGCGCCGCGCTCTCCGGCTACAGTGGAAAAGCGGATAAATAAATCGGTCTTTTTTCCCGGCTGCAGAACCTTGGCCCTCGTGTATTTGGAAATATCGCCGGTAACCGTCAGGCTGCCATATGCGCCCCAGCCTTTGGCGTGCATACGCCGCTCAGGAATAACCTCACGGTTAAAATGCGCCATTTTTTCCTGCAGCCATACATCATGCATTACAACCGGTCCGCGGGAACCTGCCGTAATTGAATGTTCGTTGTCAGCAACCGGAGCTCCTACTTCGTTTGTAAGTTTTCTCTTTTCGTCCATTTTAAAACCTCCTCTTATTGTTGTTTTTTGTAAAGTTTACCACTTCTTAAACTCAAATCAAATTTACGAAGAAAACCCGCACGTATAGCAACGGGAGGAAAACCTGTTTATTTACGTTCAGGCCAAGGTAAAACCCATCAGCACAATCGCGGCATAGGCACAGCTTTTAGGAAGCATGAGCATTCCGACCTTGCGGCTCTGCCCTGAAAACAACACCACCGGAAGATAGCAGACAAAGCTTACTAAGACAGCAACCCAAAGAAAAGAAAGTCCGCTGCTATAAGTATACGAGCCTTTTGCAAAGAGCGCCATAACGGACATCCCCAGCACGAGAAAAGGAACATTGCGCCAAATCGACCATTTCAACGGAGGATTTTTGGAGGCCCAGCGGTTCTGGGGAAACATACATAATACGATACGCAGCACGGCAAGAGTATAGATGACAACGGTCATATGAGCAGTGAAAATGCCCGAATAATGAATCAAACCAATATGCCATAGGATGACATAGAATACCGTCATCGTTACAGAAGCAACCAGTTTCCCAATGCCCAAAACCGATGCGTGAGTCTCCGTTCCGCTGCCCCACAGTGCATAAATTCTCGGAATGAGGTGAAAGGAATCACCTGCACTTAAAATTAATGCCATAAGTCCAAACAGCCGCTGCTCGTTTCCTGCGTCCGCTCTTATGCAAAGCAGGATACCGGATATTAATACTATGCCCAGATAAATGATATCAAATCCCGTTTCAATCAGTACCATTGTTTTTGGTTTTGTATTTTTGCATATCATATTTACTCCTCTAGAGTGTGTTTGAAAAATGCTTGTGCCGGGTTGGGTGTTCCACTTTGTGGGAGGTAAGGAGCGATTTTGGGAGCGTAGGGGGGCAGCGTTTCCAAAATTATGACGCAGCCATACCACAAAGTGGACGGTCAAAAATTTGCAATGATTTTTCAAACACGCTCTAACATAAGCTTACTAGTCGTTTTTATCTGTGCACCGGGGACAGATGTAATTAAGGGTCAAATCAAAGGAAATGATATGACCGTTGATTTGCTCTGTAAGAAAATCCTTTAATTTGGGAATTACAATATCTGTCATTTGTCCACAACGAATGCAAATGGCATGGTCGTGGGGCAAAGTATTTCCTTCAAAGAAATCTGCGGCACCTGCACGCCCTACGCGCCGTATCAGCCTGGAATCCGCAAACTGATTCAAATTTCTGTATACCGTACCAAGAGCAACGGTAGGTATCTGCTGTTTTACGCTCCAATAAACCTGTTCGGCAGAAAGATGCTGTCCGGAATTCATCACAATATCAAGAATTGCCTTTTGTACTTTTGTCATATATGTATCTCCATTGCAAAAAAATTTTTATGCTTTTTCACCGTTTCACGTATTTGGTCGACGAAGGGCACGTTTGGGATTTTTAGGAAACCAGCCCTTTTCCACCCGCCTGGTTTGTTCCTTTAGCTCGATGATAGACCAAAGACAGGTACACCCTAAAATCCCAAGAACTGCTGAAATAATAATTTGTTGAAAAAAGCAGGACAGTGCAAGCATTGCAATTCCGGCAATTAAAAATACCGGCCAGATCTTATCTGTAAAATAGTATTCGCATTTTATGATTATGGGATGGAATACCCCGATAATCATAAAAGCGGCGATCCCGATTACCAATCCTTCAAATCTCATTGTTCACCCCTTCGACAACTGTTAGGCCTTTCAATTTTTCTTTTTCCATATATGTATACAGGATTATTCTCCCATTAATGTTTTACTAAGAATAAGAACTATTCTTAGAATACAAAAGTAATGTGCCTATGTCAAGGGTTTTTAATATTTATATTAAAGAAACAGCCGCACTATGATAAAAAATAAAAAAGTAAAAGAAAATAACCACATGTGTTCAAGTCCTTTCACTTTTATTTGGTGAAAACATTCTAATACATTATGCTTATTCGCCTGCCTTAAACTTTTAACATGAGAGTCTTTATTCAGTGAGCCAGATACCCAGTTGTCCGGCCTCCTCCAATACTTCAGACTGTTTGCGCAAATCCTTAGGATCTCGAGTTCCTCCGGCGATTATAATTTTATATTCTCCGAAACCGAGAAACAAAAGGTTCTTACCCACATGCTCAAAATAATGGCGGAACATAGACGTATCGGTTCTGCCCTGTGTGATTGCAAGCAGAACCTTTTTACCCGGAGGCAAACTACTTGTATAGTTTATTCCTAAAAAAGGCAGCAAACGGTCAACCGCCAATTTCAATTGTGCCGTCATCTGCCACATATATACCGGTGTGGCAAAAATGATTCCGTCGGCATCCGCTATCTCATCGTACAATTCCTGCATATCGTCCTGTTGGACGCAACGGCCTTGCACTCTGCAGGCATAGCATCCCTGGCAGCCTCTGATATCCATGCCATTCAGATAGTAAGACTTTACCTTAGTCCCCTGACCGCCGGCTGCCTTGATAACCTCATCTACCAGGGCAGCGGTGCATCCCTGTTTATGGGGACTACCATTAAGAGCAATAACTTTTTTCATTACATATTTCCCCCTATTATTTAAATTTAGTAGGGTAATTGCGAAACAAGATTATTGTATGGTATATTCAGAAAACTATATAGCTTCGCAATTACCTATTTAAATTTAGTGTAATCCCAATGAAAATATTAGATTTATGATGAACTAATGAAGTCACAGAAAAAATATTCCAAAATTCCAGCAGTTCAATAACATCTTCACTGGTATTCCATAATATCAATAATCCTTAGATTACATATGGGCTTGAGTTATGTGTGTCATAGCAATATTTCATTTTCATTATAGCCCATCAAGCATAAAAAAGAAACCGGCAAATTCCGTGTCGAAATTTATCGGTTTCTTTGGAGCAATAGTGGGAAAAAGATTTTTGGCTTTTTGATAAAGATCATGCTTGTTTTGTCAAATCCATTTCAAACTCAATTTCATGTCTCAACGGGATATCATTGTCCCAAATCAAAGGAATCTCTGGTTCCATGCTGTCTAAAGACGTTATTTCGCATATATCGTCACTTATAACATAAGTTAAAAGGCCAACAATGTCATCATCATTCATGGCAATTATACCATCCACATTGGTCATATCTATTCTTGCTCCACGGATAATATCACATTTCCATATAAAAAAGACATAACTTTCTTGACGGAAAGCCATGCCTTTCTTTGGAGTGATAGTGCAAAAAAGATTTCTGTGGTCAGGCTACATGATACGGCAAATTGGAATGTGCAAGATGATACTCATTCATCTGCGCTATTGAACTGCAAGTAATTCAATATACCCTCTCGATCCAATTGGTTCAAGCTGTATGCGAGGATTTGTCTTATCCCAAGAATACCCTATGACGGATGGGTCATATTTTTTGATGGAAGCCCAAACTTCCTCAATTGCCTGGCAGTAATCTTTCTCTAAAAACGGCTCACTCTGGAACATGAGATATTTGGCGGCAGGCAGTTCAATCATATCAAAGCCTTCCGGTATGACGCCATCGTAGTCGAACGCTAATTCAACGCCCTGCACATACTCCGACGTACCCGGCGTTCTGTATGCCGACGGCAGCCAGAGGCAGACGGGCTCGCCGCTGATTGATTTGATGTTCTGAAGCAGTCCCCAAACATCACAGCCGACTTCTTCACAATAGGTAAAATAGTCTGCTGCTGTTATGCCTCTTTTAATCATGACCTTCCGTGCCGGCTTTTCGATGACCTGAATAAATATGTTTTTTAAGTTGCTCATAACGGATCTCCTTTCAATCTTCCTGAACTTAACGCCGTATATTATGTCATCAAATGCTCGCTGTCTTTTTTAAGCCAAGGTTTTTCAAAATTTCATGATAGCGTATTGTTGCCAATGCACTTGGTTCCCCTTTTTTGCAGAAACAAAGCTTGGCCAGTTTCGGAACCGCTCGTTCAACGACAATCTGTCCATCTACCATCTGGGATTCCAACGCTTCTAAAGCTTTTAGAAACCGCTCGTCCCCCTTTGCTCGGTTATAAAAGGACAAAACATAGACATAAACAAAAAGATTATAGTTGCGAAAAGGGTATTCGACCTGCATAAACAGCGTGCCTATTCCATAGTGGCATGGGCCGATCGGCTTTCTGATCGTCCAATGCTCAAGCAAGAAATCCACCGCTCTATTAAGTGCTGGTTCTTTGTTTAGATAGTCACTGAAGCGGAACGCATTCAGGGCGGTAAGTGTTGGGAAGGGGTTTGAATACTCTGTTTCCGGGCCCCGGCCAAAGCTGAACTTATTGCAGCGCCAGCCTCCGTCGGTATATTGAATATCCAAAAGGTGCCGGAAAGTTTTTTGCAGTCTGGCATCAGAGGCATACCCTATGTGGCAAAGTGTATCGGCGGCGTGGGCAGTATGGCACGGGTAAATACCGCCCTGTGGGTACACCTTGAAACGTCCGTCCTCCTGCCAAGTGCTGAATATTAATGCGGCGGTTTCTTGCAGCAAAGGTTCTGCAGGCTCCATCCCCAATTCCAATAAGTACATTACGCTCTCCAGAGTTGAGAACGGCGCTCCTTTTATTAAACGCTTATCAGGCGTAGTCCAAAGGTCAGCTCCATTATCACGTTTATGCGACAATATCGCTTCAACATCCGATAAATATTGCTTCTCAACAGCCATCCCTTTCCCCTCCATATGAATTCACATCTATGTTTCAATTCCACTTCTATCCCTTGGGAAGAATTGTGTAGGCGTGAGTATTTCCGGTCTATCTGTATTAATATCGGAAAAATCTTTGTCTCCTGTAATAAGAATGTCCACATCTTCAATAATAGCGGTATACAAAACCGGATAGTCTTTTTCATCCCGAATTTGAAATAAGTTGTGCTTCATTTCCTTCGGAGTATAGACCATTTCATAAGAAAACTTACTCAAAAATCTATCTACAGCCTCTTTCTTGCCTGCAAATTTCCTTATAACCACACCCATGAGTTCTTCAATGACGAATGAAGATAATATTAACTTATGCCTATGAGCGATAATCCTCATCAACTCATTTATCCGATCATTTGGAAACAGAATAGCTGAAATAAGGATATTGGTATCAATCGTGATTCGCATGGCGTTCTTCCCACATCTCTTTCCTAACTTCCTTGACTAAATTCACTACATCCTGCTCAGTCTTTAATCCAAGCCTTTCCGCCTCACCCTTAAAAGCATCCTGCACCTCCCGCAAAGCAACCATCGCTGAATTTTCCATGACAATCTTTCCATTTTCCTCCAGAAAAACCACCTTGTCGCCATCTTTAATGTTCAACCTTTTACGAATTTCTATTGGGATAGTAATTTGACCTCGAACAGTCACCTTAGCCATTTCCATATCATCATCTCCTTGTTTACATTGAAAATAAGATTTTCATGTATTTATTATATAACAACCTCGAAAAAACATCAAGCCATTAATGGTAATAAGTTCTGCGGCATATTTTTAGTTGGAATATGAAAAAAGCTACATCTTCATTGGTTTATTACCAACAAAAATGTAGCTTATAACTTGGAGTTATGATGTAAAAAAGATTTTATCGGTCAGCCAGGTGTTATCGTCTGACCGATAAATTAGAACTGACCCTTTTAATTATATTAGCGATATAATGTGTACAATACCTCCTGATAACAATGCAACAACAGCACCAATAACCGTTCCTTTAATAGCACCCACTACATGAAACCACGGACTTCTATATTCTTTATCCATATCTTCTGTTCCAGGTATTCTCAATTTTTTGCTGTGGCAAAACAGTCCAATATCTAAAACTACCATATCGTAAATATTGACCGTAAAGAATAGCATAAAGACATGAAAATATGCAGAATAAAAGCTTTCAGCACCCGAAAAATATGCTACAAGTGATAGGATTATAGCAATTAAAAATGCTACTACTATTTTCACTGATATATGCCTTTTTTCTTCTTCTTGTATAATATTCTTATATTGTGGTAAACATTCTACTCTTTGCCTGATTGCTGGTGGATAAGACATAATATATTTGATCGGTTCTTTATATTGTCTAGGAATTACAATAAGTGTAAATATCACACATGCTATGATACATTCTATTACTAAAATCATCCTTTGTTCTCCTCCACAAATTTCAGTTTGTTTATTATAATGTAATCGCCGAATCCATAATACCATATTTCCCTGTATAGAAAAAGACATAGCTTCCCTTGGCGAAAAGCTATGTCTTTTTGCTGCGGATAGAGGGACTCGAACCCTCACGAAGTCACCCTCGGCAGATTTTGAGTCTGCTGCGTCTGCCATTCCGCCACATCCGCATAAACCAGCGAAGATTATTCTATCATAATTACTATCATTATGCAAGTCTAAAAAATAAAAGATTGAAGAAATTCTGATTCTAAAAAATCAAATTAATTGTATAATTAAGGTTCAGCGAATAATGATTCTATAATTCTGGTAAAATACAAAAGATTAGTTGAAACATTGCATAAAAAAGGGTAAAATGAATTATTAGCGGATATAATATTTATTGGTACTCTGTTAACCTTAAAATTGCATAGGTACTTGCCGGATTAACAGAGTACTAGAGCGTGTTTGAAAAATCATCGCACCGTTCTGAACGCCCCACTTTGCGGTATACTGCGTCGCAATTTTGGGAGCGTAGCATCACTACGCACCCAAAATCGCTCCTTGCCTCCCACAAAGTGGAGCATCCAGCCCGGCACAAGCATTTTTCAAACACATTCTAGTTATCGGCATCGCAGGAGGATGTTATGAATTGCGTTGATACACAGAGGCTCATTGTGCCATTTATAAATGATGAATTAAACATAGAACAATTGGAACAATTTGTTCATCATGTTCATTCGTGTCCTAACTGCATGGAAGAATTAGAGGTTTATTATGTACTTTTAGCGGGAATGAAACAATTGGACGAGGATAAGGAACTGTCCACCGATTTTAACCAGGATTTAATGGATTTATTAAAGCTGTCGGAAGATCGGGTTATTCATAATAAATTCTTACATATCAGAAAACGGATTGTATTGATTATATTGATCGCTTTAGTGGCAATAATATCCAGTTTTCAGATCGGCGAATTTGTTGTTGAAGATGTGCTGAATAGTGATAAAAAGAGTAATTTCCTGCTTGAGAACGTGTTTCTGGTAGATAAACCTGCCCAATTTGATAATCCGGACATAAAAAAGGAGAAAAATAATTTATCCGGATTAATATTAAACCATCTGGCGGATATATATGTTTATTTGAAGACCAATGATCCGGAAGGCGCTAAGCTTATGAAGGAAAAATTTGGAGACCGTATATGGGAAGATACCCAGGTATCCGAAAGTGTAGGAATGAAATTTAATATCGAGGATTGGATTGTATTTAAGTATTAAAACAGAGTAGGAGATAAGCAAATTGAAAAAAATAGTATTAATAGACGGCCACAGCATATTAAACCGGGCATTTTATGCAATCCCGGATCTGACTAACTCGGAAGGAAATCATACCAATGCCGTATTGGGCTTTTTAAATATTATGTTTAAAATTTTGGATGAAGAAAAACCGGAATATCTTACGGTCGCCTTTGATGTCCATCAGCCTACTTTCCGCCATGAAATGTTTGAGCAGTATAAAGGAACAAGAAAGTCAATGCCTGATGAACTGCGGGAACAGGTACCCATTATGAAAGAGGTGCTTCATGCAATGGGTATTGCAATTATGGAAAAGCCGGGTTATGAAGCGGATGATGTACTTGGTACCATAGCAAAAACCTGTGAACGGGAAGGATATCAGGTATCCTTAGTCTCCGGTGACCGTGATTTGCTCCAGCTTGCCGGGGATCATATTAAAATCCGCATACCTAAAACGAAAAAGGGCAAAACGGAGATAGAAAATTATAATACCAAGGATGTTATAGAGACCTATGGTGTTACCCCGAAGCAATTTATTGACCTGAAAGGTCTTATGGGAGATACGTCGGATAATATACCGGGAGTTCCGGGCATTGGTGAGAAGACCGCTTCCAAGATCATAGCGGCCTATGACTCCGTTGAGAATGCCTATGAACATATAGAGGAAATTAATCCGGTAAAGACCAGGGAAGCCTTAAAGAATCACCATGATTTAGCTGTATTAAGCAAAGCCCTGGCAACCATTAAGACAGATTGTGATACCGGCTTTCACATGAAGGATGCAGAAATCGGAAATCTTTACAATGAAGGCGCATATGCCTGCTTTAAAAAACTTGAATTTAGAAGTCTTTTAAACCGTTTTCAATTGGAAATTACCCATTATGAGCTCGTAGAAGAGCATTTTAAACTGCTCTCCGATCTGGCGCAGGCTGAAACCATTTTTAATAAACTGTTAAAAATTGCATCCCCCGAGACGGTGGCGGGTATCCAATTTATAATGGCTGAGGATAAGGTTTTGGGATTATCTCTTACCTTTAGTGATAAAGATATTTATTTTATTCAGGTGGAAGGTTTTATTACAGTTGATTATTTAAAAGATAAAATCAATGCATTATTAAATTCTCCTATTTGTCTGGCTGTCATAAACCTGAAACCCCAGTTGGATTATATTGCAGCTACAGAAAAAAGCAGAGTATTTGATGAGGGAATTGCGGCATATCTTCTTAACCCTTTAAATGCTTCCTATTATTATGATGACATAGCAAGAGATTATTTAAAGATGACCATACCTTCCATGAATGATCTGTTCGGAAAAAGCTCCGTCAGCGAGGCCGGTGCAGAAAAGGAAAAAGAATTTCGGACTTATTGCTGTTACCAGGGTTACGTATGTTTTAAGGCATACGAAAAGTTAGCCGGAGCCTTAAAGGAAACCGGTATGTATGAATTGTTTGCTACCATGGAGATGCCCTTAGTTTATACATTATATGACATGGAAAGGCGCGGAATCCGCGTAAACCGCGGGGAATTAAAGAAATATGGTGATAAACTGGCCGTGGGGATAGAGGAACTGGAAAACAGAATTCATCAGTCAGTCGGCGAGAAATTTAATATTAATTCTCCCAAACAATTAGGTGTAATTTTATTTGAAAAACTCCGTCTTCCCTTTGGCAAAAAAACAAAGACGGGATATTCCACTTCTGCAGGGATACTGGAAAAATTGGTGAACGAACATCCGGTTGTGGACATGATTTTGGAATACAGGCAGTTAACTAAGCTAAAGTCCACTTATGCAGACGGCCTGGCGGTTTACATCGGAGAGGATGGGAGAATTCACGGCAAATTCCATCAAACTATTACGGCAACCGGAAGAATCAGCAGTACGGAACCAAATCTTCAGAATATCCCTATCCGTATGGAGTTGGGCAGGGAAATCAGAAAAGTTTTCATTCCGGAGGAAGATTATATTTTTGTGGATGCGGATTATTCTCAGATTGAGCTTCGGGTTCTGGCTCATATGTCAGGGGATGAAAGATTAATCGAAGCTTACCGTAAAGCACAGGATATACACCGGATTACGGCATCCCAGGTATTCCATACGCCTCTTGACGAAGTTACTCCAAGACAGAGAAGCAATGCGAAAGCCGTTAATTTTGGCATCATATATGGTATCAGTTCCTTTGGGCTGGGTCAGGGCTTAAACATATCCAGAAAAGAGGCCGAGGAATATATCGGCAAGTATTTTGAAACCTATCCGAGCGTGAAACAGTACATGGATGATCTGGTGTTAAGAGGCAGGAAAGACGGTTATGTCACCACATTTTTCGGCAGAAGGAGGCCGATACCGGAGTTAAGCTCCTCAAACTTTATGCAACGTTCCTTTGGAGAAAGGGTTGCCATGAATTCTCCGATTCAGGGTACGGCGGCCGATATTATTAAAATAGCCATGGTCCGTGTCAATGAACGTTTAAAGGAACTGAAACTTCGTTCCAGGCTTATCTTGCAGATACATGATGAATTATTGGTTGAAGCTTATAAAAATGAAGTGGAACAGGTAAGCGTCATATTAAAAGAAGAGATGCAGAAAGCGGCTCAAATGAGTATACCTTTGGAAGTTGATATAAATACAGGTGCAAACTGGTACGAAGCAAAATAAAGTACGGCGGCAGGTGATAAGGAAGATGAAAGTAATTGGTATTACGGGAGGAATCGGCAGTGGTAAGTCTTTGATAGCCGAAATTATGCAAAATAATTTTAATGCCTATCTGATTAATACGGACCGGATTGCCCATATGCTTATGGAAAAAGGTAAAATATCCTACAAGCTTATAGTAGAGTATTTTGGGAAAGGCATTTTAAATTCCTCCGGTGATATTGACCGTGCTGCTTTGGGAGCAGTCGTCTATGGTGATGCAGAGAAACTTTTAAAATTAAATTCCTTTACCCATCCTTACGTAATGGATTATGTGAGGAATTTGATTGAAGAAAAAAGAAGGGAAAAAGTGGAATTCATATGTGTGGAAACGGCGCTGCCCGTTCAGGCAGGGCTGAAAGATTTCTGCGATGCGGTTTGGTATGTTTTCGCTCCGGACACAGTCAGAAGAGAACGGCTTAAGCAGGCGAGAAATTACAATGAACAAAAAATAGACAAAATATTAAAAAATCAGTTCAGTGATTCCGAATACCGCAAAGCCAGTACCCATATTATAATAAATGATTGTACAAGAGAAAAGATAATAGAGCAAATAGAAGCTTTGCTGGAGAAATTTTAGACATAGGTTAGCTGTTTGGAAAATTATTTATTGACAAATTTCCGGGAATGGGGGATACTTTTTCATGATAACAATACTATTAGGAAGAAAAAGCATGTTCCTATAGTCCGACGCACGGCGGTGAAAACACCGGACGCTGACGCTTGGCCGCTTTGCGACCTAGAGCGTCATGCGCATCTAAAGGTCAAAGGAGATACTTATGGATTTATGCAGTATAGCAAGCGGCAGCAGTGGAAATTGTACCTTTGTGGGCAGTAAACATACGAAGCTTTTGGTAGACGCGGGAATCAGCGGTAAAAAAATTGAAAACGGCTTAAACAGCATTGAGGTTTCGCCGGAGGACATACAGGGTATTTTAATTACCCATGAGCATGGGGATCATATCCAGGGCCTGGGAATACTCGCAAGACGTTACCATATACCAATCTATAGTACTGCTGAAACAATTCGTTCCATTCTTAACATGAACAGTATAGGAGATATTCCGGAAGAATTATTACATTATGTGGTTCAGGATGAAACATTCCGGATCAATGATATAACGGTGGAGCCGTTTTCAATCTCCCACGATGCCTCCAATCCGGTATGCTATACTTTTCAGGCGGACGGTCATAAAATAGGAATGGCGACGGATTTAGGCAAATATGACGATTATATCGTTTCAAAATTAACCGGCTCCGAGATTCTTTTATTGGAGGCAAATCATGATGTGAATATGCTTATGGTGGGCGGTTATCCTTATTATTTAAAACAGAGAATTTTAGGAGACAGGGGCCATTTATCCAATGAAAATTCAGCGGGATTAATCTGCAGGCTTTTTCATAAAAAATTAAAATACATAATGTTAGCCCATTTAAGCAAGGAGAATAATTATGAAGAGTTGGCCTATGAGACAGTCAGGGTGGAGTTGAACCGGTTTGTGAGTGACTTAAGTTCAGAATCCATTTTAAATGTCGCAAGAAGAGATATGGTATCCGGCATGCTGTCGATTTAAAGGACCGAAAATTTTGAAGCACCGCGTTGCTTCCCCAAGTGAATTATAAAAGCATAATTGACCTTATTATTCTTAAGATGCCGCGGGGTCGCATCATGACGGGAAGGCTGGAAGAAAATATATAAAAGAAAGGACTGCCATTAACCATTCTTCCAACCCTTTTTATTTTTGATAATAGAATGTATGCTTTTCATATTCTATTTAGAATGCACGTTTTGTCTGCGTTCTATTATATGGCGGTACCGCAGGAAGGCCTGTGGTATGTAATTGCAGGTTTGCAATGGAGTGTAAGAATGAAAAAAACAATTATAACAGTTGTCGGCAAAGACCGGGTAGGAATTATTGCGAAGGTGTGTACCTATCTGGCTAATAACCGGGTGAACATTTTAGATATTTCCCAGACGATTGTACAGGGATATTTTAATATGATGATGGTTGTGGATACCAATGACGCACCAAAGAGCTTTGAAGATCTTGCTACGGAATTAGAACAAATCGGTGAGGAAATCGGGGTGATAATTAAGGCACAGCATGAGGATATATTTAATAAAATGCACCGTATATAATAAAAAATCCGGATTTCAAAAAGGTATCAGTTTGTTACTATTCACAGCTGATAAACTCGACGTATTTTTTGTGAGTGCAGCGAAGCGAAAGTCACAGAAAACCGGAGAATAGCAGCGCAAAAACGCTGATTTTGCGTTTTGTGTGCATCGCGAAGCGTGTTACTGTTCACAGAACTGCTGATTTTTTGCAGGGCTGTGAATAGTAACATCAGTTTGCCATAGATAAGGGAAAGGCTAAGGAATTGACAAAATGATAAATATACAGGAAGTTATTGAAACCAATAAAATGATAGAACAGGAAAATCTGGACGTAAGAACCATAACATTAGGTATAAGCCTCTTGGATTGTGCGGATAATAATTTAGACGAAGTCAACAGAAAAATATTTGAAAAAATTACAACCGCAGCAAAGGATTTAGTTGCAACCGGCAAGGCAATCGAAAGGGAATACGGCATCCCTATTGTAAACAAAAGAATATCCGTAACTCCCGTTTCTTTAGTTGGTGCGGCCGCCTGCAAATGCCCGGAGGATTATGTGACGATGGCACAGACCCTGGACCGTGCGGCTAAAACCGTAGGCGTTAATTTTATCGGCGGTTATTCCGCCCTTGTTTCCAAAGGAATGACATTTGGTGACAAGAACCTGATTAAATCCATCCCGAGAGCCTTATCTGTTACGGATAGAGTGTGCAGTTCCGTTAATGTGGGCTCTACCAAGACAGGTATCGATATGGATGCGGTTAAGCTATTAGGAGAAATCATATTAGAAACCGCAGAACTTACCAAAGAAAGAGATTCCCTTGGCTGTGCCAAGCTGGTCGTATTTTGTAATGCCCCGGATGATAATCCCTTTATGGCCGGTGCCTTCCATGGTATTACGGAAGGAGATGCCATTATCAACGTGGGGGTCAGCGGACCGGGTGTGGTAAAAACAGCATTGCAGAATGTGAGGGGGGCTGATTTTGGCACCTTGTGTGAAACCATTAAGGCAACCGCTTTTAAGATAACCAGAGTGGGCCAGTTAGTAGCACAGGAAGCCTCCAAAAGATTAAATATACCCTTTGGGATCATTGATTTATCTCTGGCACCTACTCCGGCAGTGGGAGACAGCATTGCTGAAATATTCCAGGAAATGGGTCTGGAGCAGGCGGGGGCGCCGGGAACAACGGCAGCGCTGGCACTTTTAAATGACCAGGTGAAAAAGGGCGGAGTTATGGCCTCCTCGTATGTAGGAGGGTTAAGCGGCGCCTTTATTCCGGTTAGTGAAGATCAGGGGATGATTCATGCGGTCCAGGCAGGAGCCCTTACCTTAGAAAAACTGGAAGCGATGACCTGTGTATGCTCCGTAGGTTTGGATATGATAGCAATTCCAGGTGATACAAAAGCGACTACCATATCCGGTATTATTGCCGATGAAATGGCAATCGGCATGGTTAACCAGAAAACCACCGCAGTACGTTTAATACCTGTTATCGGGAAAAAAGTGGGAGATATGGTTGAATTCGGAGGATTGCTTGGATATGCGCCGGTAATGCCGGTAAATTCCTTCCGGTGTGATGATTTTATCAACCGGGGAGGAAGAATTCCTGCTCCAATCCATAGTTTTAGAAATTAGTGACTTATTATATATTCGGGCTGTTTCAACCTGCCAAACAGGAACCGGAATGGAAAGGCGTGGTGTTAAAATGAATCAACAATTGTTGAAAATGGATTATAAGAAGGTATTTTATTTTTTCAGCGAGATTTCAGCAGTACCCAGAGGTTCAAAGAATAATACTGCCATAAGCAACTATCTGGCTGATTTTGCGAAAAGGAGGGGCCTTAAATATACTCAGGACAAATATGAGAATGTGGTAATTATCAAGGAAGCCACGAAAGGGTATGAGAATGCGCCGGCGGTTATTATACAGGGACATATGGATATGGTTTGTGAAAAAACCAATGACAGCACCCATGATTTTCTTAAGGAAGGTATTGAACTATTCGTAGACGGGGATTATGTTCATGCAGACCGCACTACCCTGGGAGCGGATGATGGAATTGCCCTTGCCTATGCGCTTGCATTTCTGGACGACGACACATTAAAACATCCGAGAATCGAAGCAGTTTTTACCACGGACGAGGAAATTGGCATGGAAGGTGCAATTGGGCTTGATGTTTCCGGCTTAAAGGGGAAGTACCTGATTAATGTTGATTCAGAAGAGGAAGGTTCCTTATTAACCAGCTCGGCCGGCGGCCTTACCGGTACCTGTAACCTGCCGGTTAACCGTGTTTCCGGCAAGGGGGTTAAGGTAGGAATTGCCATCAGTGATTTGCAGGGCGGACATTCCGGATCGGAAATCCACAAGAACAGAACCAATGCAGCGAAACTGATGGGGAGGCTTTTATTTGAATTAAGGGATCATGTTAAGTTCGGACTGATTGATATGATGGGAGGCCTTAAGGACAACGCCATTCCCAGGGATTCCAGTGCCAGTCTGTTCTTATATCCGGAGGATTTAGAAAAGTTTCAGAACGGTTTGGAAGAATTGGCCAAAAAATATAAAAATGAATTAATATCCAGTGAACCTCATTTGGAAATCCATGGGACTCTTTCGGAAGAAGGAGTATTTCGTTATCTGCATCCGTCTTCCTATGAAAAAGTTATATTTCTGCTTCTCAATACGCCGAATGGAGTTCAGGTTATGAGTTCGGATATTCCGGGGCTGGTAGAAAGCTCCGTTAATTTGGGCATTTTCCGGATAGAGGAAGAAAAAGCCATGTTCTGTTTTTCCGTCCGAAGTTCGGTAAACAGTTATAAGCAATATTTAGGCAAGAGGTTAAGCCATATGGCTTTATTTTTGGGAGGCGAATTTTATATCAGATCCCAGTATCCGGCCTGGGAATATAAAAAGGAATCTCCTTTAAGAGAACATTTGGTCAGGGTTTTTAAGAAACAGTACGGATACGAACCAAAATTGGAAGCCATTCATGCCGGCCTGGAATGTAGCTTTTTTGCAGAAAAAATTCCAGGAGCCGACATGATATCTTTAGGACCGGATATGCAGGATATTCATACGCCGAAGGAACGTTTAAGCATATCCTCGGCAATACGGGTTTATAAATACCTGGAGAAGTTAATTGAAGGATTGAAATAACAATGAGCAGAAAGAAAATGTATCGATTATTGGCATTTATCCTATTTACCTTTGCTCTATTGGGGATTGTGGTAAGCGTTGAATTAAACCGTTATACAAACCGCAGTGAGAAACAATCTAACGGCAAAGAATTAAACACGGTGGATTTAGAAAATACCGCCCGGGAAAGCAAAGGTACAGATGAAGATACGGATGCGGTGACAGAGGATACATCCACGAAGGAGGGCGATTCTGTTACCGGCAGCCCTTCTGCGCCTGTAAATGGCACGGCTGAAAATACACAGGAGGATGACAGCATACCGTGGGAAGATATTGTGCTGCTGTTTTCCGGGGATATCAATCTGACGGATTATATACAAAGTAAGTATAATAGTGATGGGATTGACGGTATCTTATCGGCAGATTTACAGGAAGAATTTAAAAATGCCCATATAGCCATGATAAACCAGGAATTTGCTTTTACAACCAGGGGAACTCCGGCGCCGGATAAACAATATACTTTCCGGGTAGATCCTAAATATGTGCAGATATTTAAAGACATGGGGGTAGATATCGTAGCTCTGGCCAATAATCATACTATGGATTACGGAATCGTAGGGCTTACGGATTCCTTCGATACCTTAACGGATGCGGGAATTAAATATGCGGGTGCCGGCAATAACATAACAGAAGCCAGAGAGATAAAATATTTTGATGTGGGGGATAAAAGAATTGCATATCTGGCTGCTTCCAGGGTTATTCCGGAGCCCGGTTGGAATGCATACAGTGATAAGGCAGGGATGCTGACCACCTATGATCCGACTTTTTTAATCGAGGATATAAAAACGGCAAAAGCAGAAAGTGATTTTGTTGTGGTATATGTACATTGGGGACTTGAAAAAAACGAATTCCCGAAGGAATACCAGCGAAATCTGGCAAAACAATACATAGATGCGGGAGTTGATCTGATCGTGGGAAGCCATCCCCATGTGTTACAGGGAATTGAATATTATAACGGCAAACCGATTGTCTATAGTTTAGGTAATTTTATGTTCTATCCCTCCATTAATCGGAATGCAGTTCTTAAGGTAACCTTAAATGAACAGGGTGAAGCAAATGTACGGCTGATACCGGGAAAAACTGAAAATACCCGTACCTATGAACTTGACGGAAAAGAGGATAGAACCGAATTTTACCGGTATATGACCGGTATATCCTTCGGTATTGAGTTTGACGGCGAGGGAAATGTGATCTTAAATTAGAGCGTGCTTGAAAAATCATCGCATCGTTCTGACCGTCCCACTTTGCGGTATACTGCGTCGCAATTTTGGGAGCGTAGCACCACTACGCGCCCAAAATCGCTCCTTGCCTCCCATAAAGTGGAGCGTCCAGCCCGGCACAAGCATTTTTCCAACACGCTCTAGAGCGTGTTGGAAAAATTTATTTTACTTCTTATTAAAAAGAATTTTACATTGCAATGTATCCATGCTATAATATTGAATGTCAGTATTTGGAAGCTGTACCATACAAAAAGAAATTGCAGGAGTTGGAATATGAAAAAGCAGAAATTGGATAATTATGGGGAATTAAGTGATTCTACGTTTGAGAAAGAGAAAATTGAAAATTTATCTGAAGAACAATATGATTTTTCACAGTGGATTGATGATTTTATAAAAGAGGAACCGATAGAGGAAGAAATCGTTATTAACAATGAAGAGGAATTATTTGACGGCCTAAATGAATCCCTGGGAAGGCAGGTCTGCAGCGAGATGGACATGCAGGATAAAATTCTTCCGGGGGAGGAGAAAAAGGGTCTTATGTCCAAGGCTAAAGTGGTGCTGATAAGTCTTACAGCGATTCTGTGCATATGCATTATCCTGTTATTAACACCATTTGGAAGAAATTTTCTCTGGCGGTCCGCAACGGATTACGCTTATGGCAAGATGAATTATGATGAAGGTTTAAATGTTGTTACCCAGGAAGCGGTGGACGATATTGCGGATATAAGTAAAATATCCCCGCAGATTACGGATGCGCCGGTTAAGTGGGACACAGTTGATACGAAAGAGGGCGCCAGAACCGAAGAAGGAGTTACCAATATTCTGCTTTTAGGGGAAGAAGCAATCGATTCCGGCAGTGCCAGAGGGCGGACGGATATTATGATGATTGCCACCATGAATACGAAGGACAAATCTTATAAATTAACCTCTTTAATGAGAGATATGTTAGTTCAGATACCGGAAAATAAAGACAATAAATTAAATACGGCTTATGAAATAGGCGGAATACCTCTGCTTTATGAAACCATTGAATTAAATTTTGACATTAAGTTAAACGGATATATTTTAGTCGGTTTTGATGATTTTGAGAATGTTATAAATAAACTTGGAGGCGTAAGGATTACATTAACCGGTGAGGAAGCGGATTATTTAAATTCTACCAACTACATTTCAGAACGGTCATACCGAAATGTGGTGGAAGGCTCCCAGATTTTAAACGGCAATCAGGTCTTAGGGTATTGCCGGGTCCGCTATGTGGCTACAGGGGACAATCAGATTAATGATTTCGGAAGAACTTCAAGACAGCGTGTTGTATTAAACGCCATATTTGATCAATATAAATCCAAAAGCCTGCCGGAATTGGTTTTATTGTTAAACGATATTTTGCCCCTGCTTACAACCGATATTAAGAAGAATGACTTTGATACCTATTTAAAAACTGCCATGAACACGGGAGTGTCAGAGATACAAAACCTCCGGATACCTGCGGATCATACTTTTGAGGAAGGTTATGTCCGTAAAATGTCCGTTTTAATTCCCGATATACCGGAGAATGTTAGGATATTGCATGAGTTTATTTTTGGAAGTGAAAGGGATATACAGGAAAAGAAAATACAATAAAAGTATGCACAAAAAGTATGCACATATTAATGGCTCTTTGTCAATTGCCGGATGTTATCACAGTCACAACCGGTTTACATGACTTAGGGCTGTTATTACGTCTAAAAACTATTCCCTTATATTGTTTTTGGAAACGTAGCCCCCCCTGCGCTCCTAAAATTGCTCCTTGCCTCCCACAAAGTGGAGCATCCAGCCCGGCGCAAGCATTTTTCAAACACACTCTAAACCTCTAATTGAATTAGCTGCATATCTTTTTATTCCGTACATATAAATAATAAGGATGGTCTAAACTTTTGATTGGAGATAATAATGTCATATACTGAATGGAATAAATATAACAGATATAAATTAAAAAAACAGCAGTTTGATTTTTATGTTTTTTTGCTTATTGTCACCATTATAATAGTCAGTATTGTCTTAAACCGCCTCGAACTGGATATGGTCGTTAAAAATGTAAAAGCGGAGGGAATTGACTATGATTCTTTTCGCGAAATGCTTATACCGGTAGAAACAATAGAAAAATTAAAAAAAGAAATGGATAAAGAAGCAGAAAGCATTGAATTAGAGGACAAAAGTAAAAAAAGCTGTAATACGGCCGATTATATCACCCTTTCCATGCTTGTAAACAGATATAATTTAATAAAAGGCAGAGTTATCGGGAAATGGAACGGGAGCTATCTGATAAGAAATTTATGGGATAACAAAAGCTTTATGGAATTAAAACAATATTATTATGCCATACTTGTTGACATCAAATGTTTTCCGGTAAGCCAAAATGCGGAAGGTAAACGTAACATAACCTTTACCGATACCTGGAATGCCTACCGCAGCTATGGAGGAAACAGAAGACATGAAGGAACGGATTTAATGTCCGATGAGAATATAAGAGGGGTTTATCCGGTTGTCAGTATGACGGGCGGAACCGTTGAAAAAATGGGCTGGCTGGAACAGGGCGGATACCGGGTAGGAATTCGCGGTACATATGGAGCCTATTATTATTACGCGCATCTGGATTCCTATGCCCCCGGTTTAAAAATCGGGGATACCGTAAAATCGGGGAAATTTTTAGGATATATGGGGGACAGCGGATACGGACCGGAAGGAACGGTGGGAAAATTTGACGTCCATTTGCACGTGGGAATCTATGTGGAAACGGATTTTGGTGAATTAAGTGTAAATCCCTATTGGATACTGCGATACTTAGAGACCGTAAAATAATACGGACATATATACTCTCTGTAATAGGAGCCATACAAATTCAGGAAAACAGAAAAATATTTCCACAAACTTTTAGGATTATGATATAATGAAAGCGGAACGAGGAAATTCAAGCTTGCTTAAAATTTCCGACGGTCGCAACAAGATCATAAACACGTTTTTTGTTTATGATATAATGAAAACGTAGTGAGGAATTGCAAGCTTGCTTGCAGATTCCCAGGGGAGTAACAAGATCATGGAACATGTTTTTTATTCATGATAGAATGAAAACGGAGTGCAGGCTGTAGAATCATAAGGACGGTGCGTTACCGGAAGATTGGGGAACAAGGAGTGAGGTTAGATGGAGATACAATTATGGAGGAAGATATTGGATCCGTACTTTTTAGCGGTGGACGAATTGGTGGTGAAATTTAATCATATTATTGAAGAATATAGGAAAATGGGCGATTATTCCCCCATTGAACAGGTTAACGGCAGAGTAAAGACCATATCCAGCATATTGGAGAAAGCACAGAAGAAGCAGATTGATCTGGATGATATCGAGGAAAAAATGGAGGATATCGCCGGTATACGTATTATCTGTCAGTTTGTTGAAGATATCAGCAAGGTGGTGGAAATCATAAAAAAGAGAACCGATATGCGTATTAAAAGTGAGAAAGATTATATTACCAATATGAAACCAAGCGGGTACCGCAGCTATCATGTAATTATATATTATACCGTTCAGACTTTAAAAGGCACCAAGGAATTACAGGCTGAAATCCAGATCCGTACCCTGGCCATGAATTTCTGGTCCACCATTGAACATTCCTTACAATATAAATATAAGCATAACATGCCGGAACATATCCGTTTGAGGCTTTCGAAAGCAGCGGATGCCGTAATTATATTGGATCAGGAGATGTCTTCCGTCCGGGATGAAATTATGGACGCACAAAATTCCTTTAAAATAAAGGCGAATATGGTGGCGGATATATTGACAAATATTCAGAATTTATATAAAGTGGCAAATAAACTGGAAGTTGCTAAGCTTCAGGAGGAATTTTTTCAAATCTATAAATCAGGGGATTTAGAGCAGTTAAAGCGTTTTAATAAGGAATTGGATATTATATCGGAGGGCTATCGGGCACAGAGCCTCCGGTAAGGAAAGCACATTTTAAGGAGAATTCAATGACATTACCAAAGCTTTATGAGAATCGGATGAAGGAATTATTGGGGGAGGAATATGAGGAATATTTAAGCTGCTTGGAGGAAAAGCATTACAGCGGACTAAGGGTCAATACGTTGAAAATTAAGCCGGAAGAATTTGAAAGAATCTGTCCTTACAGGATAAAAAGAATTCCGTGGATTGAAAACGGTTATTATTATGACGGAAAAGAGCAGCCTGCCAGGCATCCTTATTATTATGCCGGTTTATATTATATACAGGAACCCAGTGCCATGACTCCCGCCAGTTTGCTGCCGGTAACACCGGGGGATAAGGTGTTGGATTTATGTGCCGCCCCCGGAGGCAAAAGCACGGAATTAGCCGCCAAATTAAAAGGGGAAGGGATATTGGTAGCCAATGATATCAGCAATTCCAGGGCGAAAGCACTACTTAAGAATATCGAATTGTTTGGCGTTAAAAATGCAATTGTTGTATGTGAAGCACCGTCTAAACTGGTAAATTATTTTGAAGGTTATTTTGACAAAATATTGGTGGATGCTCCCTGTTCCGGAGAAGGTATGTTTCGCAAGAGCCCTTCTATCATGAAATACTGGGAGCAATATGGGGTAGATTATTATAATAAACTCCAGAAAGAAATTATCTTAAGTGCTGCCAGGATGTTAAAGCCCGGTGGCAGCATGGTTTATTCCACCTGTACTTTCTCTCCGGAGGAGAATGAAGGAACGGTTAAGTTTTTGCTGGAACAATGTCCGGAATTTCATACGGTGAATCCCCTTGCGGCGGGAAGTAATGAGAAAGTCTCCTATGAAGGCTTTGCTTTTGGAAGACCGGACTGGGTGGACGGTACGGAAGAATTAAAAAATTGTATTCGTTTATGGCCCCACCGCATTAAGGGAGAGGGACATTTTATAACCCTTTTGGAAAAAGCTTCCGGAGGGGAAGGACAAGCTCCTGTTATGGGAAACCGGGAGAAAGTCATTCTTTCCGAGGAAGGGTTGGAATTTATACACAAAATCGGCCTGTTTGCAGACCTTGCGAATATGAATCTTAAGGAAGGCAGGCTCTGTCTGTTACCGGAGGACATTCCTGATATTAAGGGACTGCGTATTATGAGACAGGGGCTTTTTCTGGGAGAAATAAAAAAGAACAGGTTTGAACCAAGCCAGGCTTTGGCCTGTGCCTTAAAAATTGACGCTTACGATCCGGTAATCCGTTTATCTGCGGATAATCCCAGCACGATAAAATATTTGAAATGTGAAACCATCGAAATAAGCGGTGAGTATAAAGAAGGCTGGAACCTGGTATGTGTAGATGATTATCCTTTAGGCTGGGGAAAGCTTTCCGCCGGAGTGTTAAAAAATAAATACCTGCCGGGATGGAGATGGCGATAGAGGCTGTTAAGAGAGGAAAAGTGTTATGAGCACACCGGTTCGATTGGATAAATACCTTGCGGATATGGGGATTGGTACCAGAAGCAAGGTAAAAGAATATATCAGAAAAGGAAGAGTTAAGGTGGACGGAAAAGTGATAAAAGAGCCGGACCTGAAATTGAATGCCTTAAATTCCCAAGTCTATTTTGACAGTCAAAAGATAGAATATGAGGCTGTTAAATATTATATGTTAAATAAGCCTGCCGGGGTTGTGTCGGCGACTGTCGATTCCAATTGTAAGACAGCTGTAGAATTAATTGAAGACGGTAAACGGAAAGATTTATTTCCCGTGGGTAGACTGGATAAAGATACGGAGGGGCTGCTATTAATTACCAATGACGGGGCTTTGGCCCACAGGCTGCTTTCTCCTAAATGGCATGTGGAAAAGGTATATTATGCCCGGATTAGGGGCAGGATTACCGAGGAAGATATAAAAAAATTTGAAACCGGATTAAAACTGGAGGAGAATTTTACGACGCTTCCCGCACGGCTGACAATTCTTGGAGCAGGTGAGGAGTCAGTGGTAGAAATAACGATTTATGAAGGAAAATTTCATCAGATAAAGAGAATGTTTGAAGCGGTGGGAAAAGAAGTTGTGTATTTAAAAAGACTGAGCATGGGTGATTTGCGACTGGATGAAACCCTGCCGCCCGGGAACTACAGAAGACTTACCGGAGAAGAAATAAGAAGATTAAAAGGAAACGAATAAAATATGAATAAAATGTTTAAGGATATTAAGGCCGTTATTTTTGATTTGGACGGAACGTTGGTAGATTCTATGTGGATGTGGCGGGATATCGATATTGAGTACTTAGGTGAACGGGGAATTGAATTTCCCGAAAATCTCCAGAGTGAAATCGAAGGCATGAGTTTTTCGGAAACGGCGGTTTATTTTAAAAGGCGTTTTCACTTAGGGGAACCCTTAGAAGATATAAAAGGGGAATGGAATCAGATGGCATGGGATAAATATACCACGAGAGTACCTCTGAAAGAAGGGGCGTTGGAATTACTTCAGTTTCTGAAAGAGAATCATATAAAAGCCGGCATAGCCACCAGCAATTCCAGGGAATTAGTGGATTTAACCACACATAAGCTGAAGGTGAGAGAATACTTTAATTCCATACGGACTTCCTGTGAGGTGGAAAAAGGTAAGCCGGCGCCGGACATCTATCATCTGGTTGCAAGGGATCTGGAAGTTGAAGCCGACGGCTGCCTGGTGTTTGAAGACATCATTCAGGGAATTATGGCCGGTAAAAATGCGGGTATGCGGGTATGTGCCGTATATGATTCCTTTTCCAGGGAGGATACTGTCAGAAAGCAGGAACTGGCGGATTATTATATTGAATCCTTTAAGGAGCTTTTTAACTAGGAAGGAAAAAATAGGTAAAGGGAGCCGCTTATGAAGACAATCAGAGTTGAGAAAAATGAAGCAGGCCAGCGCCTGGACAAGCTTCTTATGAAACAATTAAATAAAGCGCCGAAAAGTTTTATCTACAAAATGCTTCGAAAAAAAAATATTACCCTGAACGGGAAAAAGGCGGAGGGCTCTGAAAAAATCCAGATAAATGATGAAATTAAACTTTTTTTATCCGATGACACCATGGACAGCTTCACGGAAGCATTTCATTCTACAGAAGTAGATTACAAGCTGGACGTGGTTTATGAAGACTCCAATATCTTAGTGGTAAACAAACCGGCCGGACTATTATCCCAGAAGGCACTGAAAGAAGATATATCCTTAGTGGAACATATTATTTCCTATCTGCTTGCCACCGGACAACTGAAAAAGGAGGAATTGCAGACCTTTAAGCCGGGAATCTGCAACCGTCTGGACCGTAACACCAGCGGTCTGGTAGTGGCCGGCAAAACCCTTCTTGGTTTGCAGACCATGTCGGAATTATTTCGGGAAAGAAGACTGGATAAGTTTTATTTATGCATTGTAAAAGGCACTGTAAAAGATACCCAAAAAATTACCGGATATTTAAAAAAGGATGAAAAAACCAACCAGGTAACAGTTTCGGATAAGTATTCAAAAGGAAGAGAGCCCATCCAGACGGAATACCGGCCCCTGAAATATAATGATAAATATACCTTATTGCGGGTAAAATTAATTACCGGAAAAACCCACCAGATACGTGCCCATCTAAGCAGTGCGGGACATCCCGTTGCAGGCGACGGCAAGTATGGAGATAAAAGTATTAATTCAGAATTAAGGAAGGCTTTTCGTCTGAAACATCAGCTGTTGCATTCTTACCAGCTTATATTTCCCGAGCTTACAGGGGAATTTGAGATATTATCGGGAAAAGTTTTAACCGCCGAGCTTCCGGATTATTTTATAAAGATACAGAAAGAACTGTTAAATTAATCCAAAAGGTGAAATCCCTTTTATTTGAAACCTGCAAATAAAAGTCAAGGGTAAAAATGGAAAATTTAAAGATTGGAGTACTCTCGGAGTTACGATTCACAGATCTGCTGATTTTTGCAGAGTTGTGAATCGTAACCTCTCGGAAACTCTTTGTATGCAGATTTGTGCCGCAAAGATGCGTACAGGGGAGTTTCCGAGAGCGCTCGATTGAGAAAAGGAGAAATAAAATGCCGTTATGGAATTCCAGAGGCCTTAGGGGTTCCTCCTTAGAGGAATTAATTAATATAACCAACACAAAATACAGAGAGAAAAAACTGGCGTTAATGCAGAAGATCCCTACGCCCATAACCCCCACCAGCATTGATAAGGAGAAGAGACATATTACCTTAGCTTATTTTGAAGAAAAAAGTACGGTGGATTATATTGGCGTCGTACAGGGAATACCTGTATGTTTTGATGCTAAGGAATGTGCGGTGGATACTTTTGCACTGCAAAATGTTCATGAGCACCAGGTTAACTTCATGAGAGATTTTGAAGAACAGGGAGGAATTGCTTTCCTGCTGATTTATTACTCAAAGAGAAACTTATATTATTACCTGCCGTTTAAACGGTTGTCCGAATTTTGGAGCAGGGCGCGAAACGGAGGGAGAAAAAGCTTCCGTTTTGATGAATTGGACAGGGGAAGTATAATACAATGTAACAACAATGTATTAATTCATTACCTTGAGAATGTAGCAAAGGATATGGCAAGCCGGGAAGACCAAGAAACAAAGGGGCTGTTACACTAATCGCCTGTAAGACCAAAAATACAGAAAGTATTGACAAAAAAGTATCAGGAATAACGGTTGACAGACCTATGGGATTGTAATATAATAATTTAACATTACTTTGGTAGCGAATTATCACGTTACCATGATAAAGTAAGGGAACAGGATACACATCTTATAAACGGATTTATATACCGATATAAGATTGGAGGAAAATATGGTAGAAAAGTTATTACATACACCGGAAGGTGTAAGGGATATCTACAATGCGGAATGTGAAAGAAAGCTTCGGTTACAGAATCACCTGCATCATGTTATGAAGCTTTACGGCTATAAGGATATTCAGACACCGACCTTTGAATTTTTTGATATATTCAGTAAAGAACGGGGTACCGTGGCTGCCAGGGATATGTATAAGTTTTTTGACCGCGACGGCAATACTCTGGTATTAAGACCGGATATTACCCCCTCCATTGCCAGATGTGCCGCAAAATATTATAAAGAAGAGAACCTGCCCATACGGCTGTGCTACATGGGAAATACCTTTATCAATAACGGCAGTTATCAGGGAAAGCTAAAGGAGACCACCCAGTTGGGGGCGGAGTTAATCAATGACGATTCGCCGGATGCCGATGCGGAAATGCTGGCCCTGACCATAGAATGCCTGTTAAAGGCAGGCCTTAAGGAGTTTCAGGTTGAAATCGGAGAAGCAGATTTCTTTCGGGGGTTAGTGGAAGAAGCGGGATTTGGAGAGGAAGAAGAGAATCAGTTAAGAGTATTAATTGAGAAAAAAAATATGTTTGGGGTTGAGGAGCTAATCTTAAGCAAGGATATAAATATCGAATTAAAAACGGTATTTTTAACCTTACCTGAATTATTCGGTACTTTGGACAAACTCATGGAAGCAAAAGCTATGACAAAAAACGAAAGGGCCTTAAAGGCAATCGAACGCCTGGAACAGCTGTATACCATATTAACCGCTTACGGACTGGAAAAATATATAACCTTTGACCTTGGTATGCTAAGTAAATATAATTACTATACGGGAATTATATTCCGCGCTTATACCTACGGAACCGGCGATACCATTGTCAACGGGGGCCGTTATGATAATCTGGTGGGACAGTTTGGCAAGGATGCCCCTGCAATCGGGATGGCCATTTTAGCCGACCAGCTTATGCTTGCCTTGTCCAGGCAGAAAATCGAAATAAAGACGGAAGCGGAAAACACCCTGATATTATATAAGCATGAACTTTTAAAGAATGCTGTTGTTCTGGCCGGTCATTTCAGAAGCCAGGAAATGAAGATTGAATTACTATGTATAAAGGAAAATACAACACTGGAAGAATATATAACATATGCCAGGCACAGTGGTATCGGCGGCATTTTGTATTTTGAAGCCGCCGAAATGATCAAAGTTATCGACTCAGAAAACGGAGAGATGAAAGAGGCAACTATTCAGGATTTCATGCAATAGGGTTTTTAAAGGGAGGCTTCTATGAGATATTTAACATTTGCCCTGGCTAAGGGCAGACTGGCAAAAAAAACGCTGGAAATTTTAGAAAATATCGGGTTCTCCTGCGAAGAAATAAAGGAACCTAATTCCAGGAAACTTATTTTTGCCAACGAAGAAGAAAAAATTAAAATATTCCTGGCAAAGGCCAATGACGTACCCACTTATGTGGAATACGGCGCCGCAGATATCGGAGTCGCGGGAAGGGATACCATATTGGAAGAAGGCCGCAAGCTGTATGAAGTGATTGACTTAAAATTTGGAAAGTGCAGAATGTGTGTGGCAGGGCCTGAAAAAGCCAGGGAACTGTTAAAGCACGGCGAGCTGATCAGGGTAGCCACGAAATATCCCAACATTGCCAAGGATTATTTTTACAATAAAAAGCATCAGACCGTGGAGATCATTAAATTAAACGGCTCCGTTGAATTAGCTCCTATTGTGGGGCTTTCGGAGGTAATTGTAGATATTGTGGAGACAGGCTCCACCCTGAAGGAAAACGGACTGGAAGTACTGGAGGAAATATGTCAGCTGTCCGCACGAATGGTGGTTAATCAGGTCAGCATGAAGATGGAACACGAGCGGATTACGAAATTAATCGGTGCTTTAAGGGAAGTTCTTTCATATACTAAGGAGGTATAGGCACATGAAGCTAGTAAAGCTGGAAGCAGAATCGAAAAAAAATATACTGGAAAATTTATTAAAACGAAGCCCCAGCCAGTATGAAAAATATGCGCAAGCTGTAAATCAGATCATTGAGGATGTAAGGTTAAGAAAAGACCAGGCGTTATTTGATTATACGAAGCGTTTTGATAAAGCGGACTTAAACGGGGAAAATATTAAGGTTAGTTCGGAAGAAATCAAGGAAGCCTATTCCTTGATTGACCCGTCCGTCTTGGAGGTTATCCGCAAGGCGGCCGCAAATATAGAGGCTTATCATGCAAAGCAGAAACAATACAGCTGGTTTGACAGTGAACCAAGCGGTATTATATTAGGGCAGAAGGTAACCCCAATCGGTTCCGTTGGGGTTTATGTACCGGGAGGAAAGGCCGCCTATCCTTCCACCGTATTAATGAACGTCATACCCGCCAGGGTGGCCGGCGTGGAAAGAATTGTCATGGTAACGCCTCCGGATAAGGAGGGTAAGGTATATGCCCCGACCCTGGTAGCGGCTAAGGAAGCGGGGGTTACGGAAATATACAAGGCGGGCGGCGCACAGGCCATTGCAGCTCTGGCCCACGGAACACAGAGCATTCAGAAGGTGGATAAGATCGTAGGACCCGGTAATATTTATGTCGCTTTAGCAAAAAAAGCCGTCTATGGATATGTAAGCATCGATTCCATTGCCGGTCCCAGTGAAATTCTGATAATTGCGGATGAAACTGCCAATCCCAGATATGTGGCGGCGGATTTGTTATCCCAGGCAGAGCATGACGAGCTTGCTTCCGCCGTCTTAATTACCACCAGCAGGGAAGTGGCGCAGCAAGTTTCCATAGAGGCTGACCGATTTATGGAACAGTTATCCAGAAAGGAAATTATTCAGAAATCTCTGGATAATTACGGATATATTCTGCTGGCCGAATCTATGGAGGATGCGGTTGAAGCCGCCAATGAAATAGCTTCCGAACATTTGGAAATAGTAACGAAGGATCCGTTTTTGGTAATGACAAAAATAAAAAATGCCGGCGCTATCTTTTTAGGGGAATACAGCAGCGAACCTTTAGGGGATTATTTTGCAGGACCCAACCATGTCCTGCCCACCAATGGCACGGCTAAATTCTTTTCGCCCCTCGGTGTGGATGATTTTATTAAAAAATCCAGTATTATATTCTATTCCAGGGAAGCTCTTGAACCGATATATCCGGATGTTGTTAAATTTGCCAGGACAGAAGGTTTAACAGCCCATGCCAATTCCATATCGGTAAGATTTGAAACTTAGAGTACTCACTTAAAGAAAGGGGAGGGGTAACTTGGACAGAACAGCGGAAATTCAGAGAAAAACGAATGAAACCAGCATTGTAATGAAACTAAATCTGAATGGGACGGGCGTATCGGAGATCAATACGGGAATCGGATTTTTTGACCATATGTTAAACAGCTTTACCAAACATGGATTTTTTGATTTAAAATTACATGTCGACGGGGATTTATATGTGGATGCCCATCATACCGTAGAGGATACGGGGATCGTGTTAGGCCAGGCAATTAAAGCGGCCCTGGGAGATAAAAAAGGAATTAAAAGATATGGCAATTCCCTCCTGCCCATGGACGATGTCCTGGTATTATGTGCAATTGACCTGTCCGGCAGGCCATATCTTGTTTATGATGTAACCCTGACCACCAATCGGGTTGGTTATATGGATACGGAATTAGTAAAGGAATTTTTTTATGCGGTAAGCTACGCGGCGGGAATGAACCTGCATATTAAAATGCTTCACGGCGCAAACAATCATCATATTATTGAAGCCGCGTTTAAAGCATTTGCAAAGGCTTTGGATGAAGCAGCAGGTTACGACGCCAGGATTTCGGACGTCCTGTCTACCAAGGGAACGGTGGACTGATTAAGAATAAAATATTTTTGGAGGCAAAGCTTTGTATAAAAAAATAATACCTTTTATAAATTGTGAAAATGAATTGCCGGTTAATGTAATAGCGGAAGCCCTGCAATATGAAATCGGCGGAGCGGATGAATTATTTGTATATAATTATTCCGTTGATGAGGCATCCAGGGAGGAATTTTTAGGAACGGTAAAGGAGATCACCAGGCAAATTGACATTCCCGTATATATCGGCTGTTACGTGGAACGCTTTGAAGATGTGAAAAAGGCGTTATATACCGGTGCTTCCTATGTGATGATAAAATATTCCCTGCTAAAAGAGAAGGAGATAATAAAAGAAGCTTCCGACCGGTTTGGGAAAGATACCATTATACTTGAGCTGGATAATTACAAGGATATTTTCAGTCAGAAGTTTACGGAAGCTTTAAAAGAACTGGGTGTATATGCGATATTGCTAAAGCATGTTGAACTCACGGAGAATCTGGCGGACCGGATAAATGCTTCCGGTTTTCCGGTGATTATCCGTGACAGCCTCTCCAATAATGATATAGCCGCTTTATTGGAGCCGGCTAACGTGATTGGTATTTCAACTAATTATTTTAAGGATAGAGACATGTTTAAAGCCAAGTTGTCGTTAAAAGCCAGGGGCATTGAAGTTAATACATTTGACAGTAATATTAAATTCAGTGAATTTAAATTAAACGGGGAAGGTTTGATCCCGGTAGTTGTTCAGGAGTATAAGACCAATGAAGTTCTGATGATGGCTTATATGAATGAAGAAGCTTTTAGGAAGACCATTGAGACCAGTAAAATGACTTATTACAGCAGAAGCCGGGACACCCTGTGGACAAAGGGGGAAACCTCCGGGCATTATCAGTATGTAAAGGCTTTAATGCTGGATTGTGATAAGGATACTATTCTGGCCAAGGTTTTACAGATAGGGCCGGCCTGTCATACCGGCAATCACTCCTGTTTTTATACGGAGCTTGTTAAGAAAGAGTATGACGATACCAATCCTTTAACTGTTTTTAACGAAGTATTTCATGTAATCCTGGACCGTAAAAAGAATCCCAGAGAAGGCTCTTATACGAATTACCTGTTTGATAAAGGCATTGACAAGATACTTAAAAAATGCGGAGAGGAAGCGGCGGAAATTATAATTGCCGCCAAGAATCCGGATTTCGAAGAATTAAAGTATGAAATTTCGGACTTCCTTTACCATATGATGGTACTGATGGCCGAATGTGGTCTGGAGTGGTCCGATATTGTAAAGGAACTGGGCCACAGAAGATAGGGGTGAATTATTAAGGCAAGGAGACTTTGGAAAATTTAGTGTAATAATTATGTGGCTCTTGTCATAAAACTATTTTTTATCGAATAGGAAATTGTGCACTATTCGATAAAAAAACTGTCGGGGGATGCACATGACGCGCCAGAGGCCGTTTGTCACTGAAGTGACGGCGCGTCGGCGCCAGAGCCTGGCTTCCCAGATTCTTTCTTAGAAGAGATGAGCGCAGGATGACTTTAGCAGGAGGGATAAATTCTGCACCCATTTTCTTTAAGATATATCTTCAAGATATTTTTCCCATTGGGTATAGCGAACACCTTTTTAAGAATATTATGTTGTGTAATGGTCAATTTATTGGTTATGTTAAATATATTCAGACTTAAACATACAATAATATAAAGTAGTAACTTCCTTATTATCTAAAAGTTTTAATTTCTCATTTTTTTTAAATTTATATTTAAATCCGCATTTTTCATTTACTCTTCTTGAGTTATTATTAAAATCAAAATGTCCGCACCAGATTAAATCTAAATTTAATTCATTAAAACCATATCGGATTAAACAATTTACAGCCTCTGGAATAATTCCTTTTCCCCAATATTTAGGATTTAAGACATATCCTATTTCTTTTTGGTTTAATTCAATAAGATTGTTATCTGGTTTTCTGTCGTGGAGTCCAATTCCACCAATAACTTTATTTTCTGACTTCAAGACAACAGCATAGGAGTCATCGTTTTTAATAAACATTTTTATTATTTCTTTACTTTCTTCTTCATTTTTATGTGGTGACCAACCGGCACTAGGGCCTACTAATTCACTTTTAGCATATTCATATAAGTCCTTGCTGTCAGTTTCATTCCATTCTCTTAATATTAACCTTTCGGTTGTTAGTGTCTCCATTCTTTTACTCCTTTTAATTTAGTATGATTACAATAAATCTATTATATAATTATAACATGATTAGAGGGTTAAAAACATTACAAACAGCTTAGCTACAAAATATTTTACTTCGGTTTTTAATAAAAACTTTTAATAAAAATATAAAAATATATCTTGCAATATGAATTCATTGGTGTTATAATAGTGCAAGGTAAGTATGATACAGTAAAGAATGGAGTGGACGAAAGTCCACTCTTTGTATTTGTGTGAGGAAACAAATTGCCTGCCTCTGGCAGATGCCTTATATTAATATACGGAAGCCTTGTCTGTCAAAGAATGATAAAGACCAGAGCCGGTGCGGTAAATCCATGGAGGTTATATATGACGAAAAAAGAAGAATACGAACAGAAAACAGAAAAACTTTTAGAACCAATCCTGCAAAAAAACAATTTTGGACTTGTAGATGTGGAATATGTGAAAGAGGGAGGTAACTGGTATCTCCGCGCATATATCGATAAAGAAGGGGGAATTACAGTTGATGATTGTGAGTTGGTCAGCAGGGCATTAAGTGATTTACTGGATCGGCGCGATTTTATCCCGGAGGCTTATATCCTTGAAGTCAGTTCACCCGGTTTGGGCAGACAGTTAAAGAAGGAGAAGGATTTTTCCAGAAGTATAAACAAAGAAGTGGAAATAAAGCTGTTTAAGCCCATTCATGAGCAGAAGGAATTTGTAGGTTTTCTGACAGGGTATGATGATGAAAAGTTTACTCTTAAACTGGAGGACGAAAGTACAGTAGATATTCCACGGGCTAATACGGCACTGATTCGTTTGGCTTTTGATTTTTAAATACAGTATAAAGGATGGAGCAAGAACAATTATGAGGAGGATCAGCAGAAAATGAATAGCAACAAAGAGTTAATTGATGCATTAAATCAAATTGAAAGGGAAAAGGATATCAGCAAGGAAATTTTACTGGAAGCCATGGAGAATTCCTTAGTGGCCGCCTGCAAAAATCATTTTGGCAAGGCGGATAATATAAGGGTAAATATAGATCGGGAAACCGGCGCCGTAAGTGTTTATGCTGAACGGGAAATCGTTGAAACCGTTGTGGATCCCGTTATGCAAATCAGTGCTGTGGAAGCAAAATTAAAATACCCGAAAAATAATATTGGTGATATCGTTAATGTGGAAGTAACTCCTAAGAATTTTGGGCGTATTGCCGCCCAGAAAGCAAAGCAGGTAGTGGTGCAAAAGATCAGGGAAGAAGAGAGAAAAGTTTTGTTTAATCAGTATTACAATAAGGAAAAAGATGTAGTAACCGGTATCGTGCAGCGTTATGTAGGCAATAATGTAAGTATTAATCTGGGTAAGGTAGATGCCATATTAACGGAAAACGAACAGGTTAAAACGGAGCATTTTAAGCCTACGGACCGTATTAAGCTTTATGTGCTGGAAGTAAAGGATACTACCAAGGGACCCAGAATAACCGTTTCCAGAACCCATCCTGAACTTGTAAAAAGATTATTTGAAGCAGAAGTAACGGAGGTAAAAGACGGTACCGTAGAGATTAAGAGTATATCCAGGGAAGCCGGGTCCAGAACGAAAATGACCGTATATTCCAATAACCCGGATGTGGACCCGGTGGGGGCCTGTGTCGGTATGAACGGCGCCAGAGTGAATGCCATTGTCAATGAGCTGCGCGGCGAAAAGATAGATATTATCACTTGGAGTGATGACCCGGCGGTACTGATTGAAAACGCTTTAAGTCCTGCTAAAGTTGTATCCGTTTATGTGGAAGAGGGGGAGAAGAGCGCCCGCGTAATCGTACCGGATTATCAATTATCCCTTGCCATAGGTAAGGAAGGGCAGAATGCCAGATTAGCGGCAAGACTTACCGGCTATAAAATTGATATTAAAAGTGAATCGCAGGCAGAAGGGTACGGATGGGAAGGGTGAAAAAAAATTTTTAAAAGGCCAAGCAACGGGTGCAAAGTGTACCGGAAGGCCGGAAGGCGAAACCGCCCGGCATGTCTGAAAGGTTGGAAGAAAATATAATGTAGAAAGGAATGCCACATATGGATTCTTTCAACTGTTTATTGTGGCGGTAACATATCTAAAGGCAGATGTGTTACGCAATAGGTGTAATAAATGAGTGTTGTAAAGAAAATTCCCCAAAGACAGTGTATTGGATGCGGGGAAATGAAAAATAAAAGAGAAATGATCAGAATTATAAGAACACCGGAGGAAAATATCGTTATCGACACCAGCGGAAAAAAGAATGGCAGAGGCGCATACATATGCAAATCGACAGAATGCCTTCAAAAAGCCGTTAAAAGCCGAGGCCTGGAACGTTCCTTAAAGGTGAGCATTCCTCAAGAAGTCTATGAAGAATTAGAAAAGGAGCTGAGTGGACTTGAATTATGAAAAGGATAGTACCGGGCCCAGGCCTATTGACCAAAAAAAAGTATTTTCTTATATTGGATTAGCAGCCAAAGCAGGCTATCTTGCCAGTGGCGAATTCCTAACGGAAAAAGCCGTAAAAGCAGGCAAAGCCAAATTAGTAATTGTTGCTGAGGATGCATCGGATAATACAAAAAAAATGTTTACCAATATGTGTACTTACTATAAAGTGCCGATTTACTTTTTTGGTGAAAAAACAAAACTTGGCCATGCAATAGGAAAGGAATTCAGAGCATCTCTGGTTCTATTTGACAAAGGCTTGGCCGATATGGTAGAAAAGCAAATGAACACAGTCAACAAAGATGAATGTATGGACACATACATGAATTCGTAAAAGTGGAGGTAGTAAGTATGGCAAAAATTAAAATATATGAAATAGCAAAAGAGCTCAATAAGCAAAGTAAAGAGATTATAACATTTTTAAATGATAATAGTGTGGTAATAAAAAGCCATATGAGCAGTATTGACGATAATACGGTAAATATGGTAAGGGAGCATTTCTCACCAAAGGTGAAACCGGAAGCTAAACCGGTTATGAAGCAATCAGCAGTCAGAACGGAGCACCAGGGCAGAACGTCAGAGCCTTCCCAAGGCACTGCTTCTGAACAGGCCCCTTCTCATACGGTCCATGGCACGTCGGCTGCGCAGCAGAATAACCGGTCTGCCGGCAGCGGTTATTCGGAACAGAACAGTCAGGGTAACGCAAGATCGGGCCAAGGCAATTCGGGCGAACAAAAACCGGCAGGACAGCACAGCCAGAATCGTTCCACCAACAGTCAGAATAACAGATCCCAAAATAGACCCCAGAATGACCAGCGTGGTCAGCAAACCTTTGGGGATAATGGCGTGAATAACAGGACATCAGGTCAAAACGGGCGCAATCCTTCCACGCAGAACCGTTCTTATGGTCAGGGGGGCAGCCAGCAGGGTCAGAACCGTTCTTATGGTCAGGGCAGCGGCGGCCAGCAGGGTCAGAACCGTTCCTATGGCCAGGGCAGCGGCCAACAGGGTCAGAACCGTCCCTATGGCCAGGGCAGCGGCCAACAGGGTCAGAACCGTTCTTATGGCCAGGGCAGCGGCCAACAGGGTCAGAACCGTCCCTATGGCCAGGGCAGCAGCCAGCAGGGTCAGAACCGTCCCTATGGTCAGGGCAGCAGCCAGCAGGGTCAGAATCGTTCTTACGGCCAGAATAATCCGTCCGCTAACCGCCCTTATGGCCAGAACAACCAGTCCGACAGCCAATTTCATCAAAACCGGCCAACGAATAACCGGCAGGACAGAGTAAACGGTAACGGCGTCGACAGGACGGGCCAGAGTACAGCAAGGCCGTATAATTCCCAAAATACCAGACCGGGCCAGTCAGGCGGCTATTCAAGAGGCGGTCAGCAAGGCGGTCCGGACAGTCGCCAGAACAGAAATTCCGGTTCCGGATACGGCGGCATGAATAAAGATGATTATATAAAAGATGCGGACATAAAGAAAAAAGGCACAGGCAGGTCGGATTCCCGAAGTAGCGATGGAAAAAGACCTGATGTTCCTATAGGAATGTCAAGAAGTGATTCTTTAAACAATAGAAACAGCAGAGTAAATAAAAATATTAAAAACACCAAAACGAATTACAGCCACAGAGGTGTTGACAACGATGGCTTAGATGAAGTCAAGATTCCGAAGAAAGGCCAGTTTATTAAACCAAAGCCTGTTCAGGTACAGCAGACAAAAGAGGATGAGGTTAAAACCATAACGCTTCAGGATGTTTTAACCATTAAAGAATTAGCGGATAAAATGAAAGTGCCTGCGTCTGCTTTGGTAAAGAAGCTTTTCTTAGCAGGGAAAATGGTCTCCATCAATCAGGAGATTACTTTTGAGGAGGCGGAAGAGATCGCAATTGAATTTGATGTTATTGCAGAACATGAAGTTAAAGTGGACGTAATTGAAGAATTACTAAAGGAAAAGGAAGAAAAAAAAGAGAATTTAGTAAAACGTCCTGCGGTTGTATGTGTTATGGGCCACGTTGACCATGGTAAAACCTCTTTGTTAGACGCCATCCGCGAAACCAATGTGACCTCCCATGAAGCAGGCGGTATCACTCAGCATATCGGCGCTTATGTGGTTGATGTAAATGGTGAAAAAATTACATTTTTAGATACTCCCGGTCATGAAGCTTTTACTTCCATGAGGATGAGAGGAGCCCAGTCTACGGATATTGCTATTTTAGTTGTGGCGGCAGACGACGGTGTCATGCCTCAGACCGTGGAAGCAATCAGCCATGCTAAGGCTGCCGGCATTCAGATCATTGTCGCGATCAATAAAACAGATAAACCAAGCGCCAATATAGAACGTGTGAAACAAGAATTAACGGAATATGATTTAATCGCAGAAGACTGGGGCGGTGACACGGTATTTGTTCCTGTTTCAGCCCATACCAAGGAAGGCATTAAACAATTGCTGGAAATGATCCTTCTTACAGCGGAAATGATAGAATTAAAAGCAAATCCAGACCGCAATGCCAGAGGTATTGTAATTGAGGCTGAATTGGACAAAGGCCGCGGCCCGGTGGCTACGATTTTGGTTCAAAAGGGTACTTTGCATGTGGGAGATTCCATTGCCATTGGGGCCGCATATGGTAAAGTAAGGGCTATGATGGATGATAAAGGCAGGCGTGTCAAAGAAGCCACTCCTTCTACACCTGTAGAAATAATAGGATTAAATGAAGTACCGGATGCCGGAGAAATCTTTATTGCCACGGATAATGAGAAGGAAGCCCGTTCCATTTCCGAAGTTTATATATCCCAAGGCAGGGAAAGACTCTTGGCAGATACAAAAGCAAAATTGTCTTTGGACGGACTTTTCTCTCAAATTAAAGCGGGCAATGTAAAAGAGCTTAATCTTATTATTAAAGCCGATGTTCAGGGTTCTGTGGAAGCGGTAAAGCAAAGTTTGGTGAAATTAAGTAATGAGGAGGTGGCTGTGCGCATTATACATGGCGGGGTAGGCAGTATCAATGAATCCGATGTATCTTTAGCAAGTACCTCCAATGCGATTATTATAGGCTTTAATGTCCGTCCGGATAATATGGCCAAAGAACTTGCGGACCGTGAAAAGGTGGATTTAAGGCTATACCGCGTTATTTATAATGCAATTGAGGATGTGGAAGCCGCCATGAAAGGTATGCTTGATCCCACCTTTGAAGAAAAAGTAATCGGCCATGCGGAAGTAAGACAGGTATTTAAAGCTTCCGGTCTTGGAGCTATTGCCGGTTCTTATGTACTAGACGGTAAAATTTTGAGAGGCTGTTCGGCAAGAATTACGAGGGAGGGTCAGCTTATATTTGAAGGCGCACTTGCCTCCTTAAAGAGATTTAAGGATGATGTCAAGGAGGTTACAGCCGGATATGAATGCGGTCTGGTATTTGAAAAATTTAATGATATTAAAGAACTTGACGTAGTAGAGTTATATATTATGGAGGAGGTTCCACGATAAGGAGCCAGCCGTAATGGCGCCCCTATAGATGCCATATTATAGCGGGCGGGTAAATGAAAAAAGACTGAAAGAAATATTTAGAGAAAGGAATGCCATATACACGTTCTTTCAGCCGATAATGATTGGCTGTAATGGGTATAGAAATGAGGAAAAACAGTATTAAAAATACCAGAATAAACGGGGAAGTTCAGCGTGAATTAAGCCGGTTAATCTGCAGGGAGATTAAAGATCCCCGGATAAATCCAATGACCTCCGTGGTTACCGTAGAGGTGGCACCGGATTTAAAGCATGCGAAAGTATATATCAGTGTTCTGGGAGATGCCCAGTCCCAAAAGAGCACTTTGGAAGGTCTAAAGAGCGCGGCTTCTTATATGAGAGGGCAGCTGGCAAAAAGCGTTAATTTGCGGAATACGCCGGAATTAACGTTTATATTGGATCAATCCATTGAGCATGGCGTCAATATATCCCGGTTAATCCATGAAGTCAACAAGGATTTGGACAATGGGGCCGAAACGGAGGGGGATGCAGATTTCAGAACAGACAAAGAAGATGCCGGCAAAGAGGATGGTGAAGAAACTGCAGATGCACAGAATAGTGAAGGAACTGCGGATAAAGATGAATATTAACTCGTAATTAGAAGTATTGGATACTGGAAAAAGCCGTTTATTTTGGATGAAGAAACGTGGTGGGATACCCGCAAAGAGTCGCAGACGTATTTGCTATTTGTCATAAGACATCTGCCCGGCTGGTATTGTTTGTGTATGGAGGTGTTAGTATGAATCATATTTTAGAAGAAATTAAAGATGCTAAAACCATAGGAATTTCCGGTCATGTCAGGCCCGACGGTGACTGTGTGGGTTCCTGCCTGGCATTATACCATTATTTAAAAGGAAATCTGTCCGGGGATACAGGTGTTGATCTATATCTGGAAGCAGTTCCGGAAAAATTTAAGATAATTGGAAATACCGAGATGGTAAAGCAAAAAAATAGTTCGGAAATAAAATATGATTTATTTATTTCTCTTGACAGCAGCAGTCCGGACCGATTAGGTTTTGCTCAGGAATATTTTGATAATGCCTGCCGGACTATAAATATTGACCATCATATCAGCAATCTGAATTTTGCGGATACCAATCAGGTGGAAGCGGAAGCTGGTTCCACCTGTGAAGTACTATTTGGCTTATTTGAGGAAGATAAAATAGATTTAACCATAGCAAAAGCCTTATATCTTGGAATCATACATGATACCGGAGTTTTTAAACATTCCAATACTTCTGAAAAAACTATGAATATTGCCGGAAAGCTTATTTCCATGGGAGTTCCCTTTTCCCAGATGATCGACGAGACCTTTTATCTTATGACTTATCACCAAAGCCAGATTTTAGGCAGATGTCTATTAGAGAGCATATTAATTCTTGGTGGAAAATGTATTGTTTCTTCGGTGAGCAAAAAGACGCTGGAATTTTATAATTCTGTTCCGGCCGATTTGGATGGCATCATTGATCAGCTAAGAATTACCCAGGGTGTGGAGGTAGCCGTTTTTCTTTATGAAACGGATTTTCACGAGTATAAAGTCAGTATGCGGGCCAACCAAGCGGTTGATGTGAGAAAGATTGCGGTACATTTTGGCGGCGGCGGACATATCAAGGCGGCGGGATGTACCATGCACGGCGCCATTTATGATGTTGTAAATAATCTGGCGGCACATATAGAACATCAATTATCCAATCTAACAAGGGAACAGGGGTCAGAGTATTGATTAATGGAATTATCAATGTATATAAAGAAAAGGGATATACCTCTCATGATGCGGTTGCAAAGCTTAGGGGTATATTAAAGCAGAAAAAAATCGGACATACCGGTACTTTGGACCCGGATGCCGAAGGGGTATTGCCTGTGTGTCTGGGAAACGCCACAAAAATATGCGATATGCTGACGGATAAGGATAAGACTTATGAAGCGGTATTGCTGCTTGGTATTACGACGGATACCCAGGATTTAACCGGTGCGGTATTGGATACCCGTAAGGTAACGGCGGGAAGAAAACAGATAGAAGAGGCAATCTTAGGTTTTATTGGTGAATATGATCAGCTGCCGCCCATGTATTCTGCGATTAAAGTCAATGGAAAGCGGTTATATGAACTGGCCAGGGCCGGCAAAGAGATTGAAAGGAAGCCCAGGAAAGTATGGATACATAATATCCGGATTTTAGAATACAAGGAAGAAACACACGAAATAAGAATGTTTGTGGACTGTTCAAAAGGTACTTATATCAGAACCTTATGTCATGATATCGGCGCCCTCCTTAAGTGCGGCGGATGCATGAAGACTTTGTTAAGAACAAAGGTTGGAGCATTTACACTGGAAAACAGCTTAAAACTTTCAGAAATAGAAAATAAAATGCGGCAGAATCGGTTAGAGGATTATTTGGTCAAAGTGGAGGATATGTTCCCGGATTATACTAAAATACTGGTCGCAGAAGAATTTACAAAGCTCATATATAACGGGAACAGTTTTCGAATCAGCCAGATAAAAGAACGGACAGGGGTAAGTGATAATGGCGGGACGGACGGTATTACCGGGCGGGTCAGGGTATATGACCAGAAAAAGCAATTTATCGGAATTTATGAATATAATTCAGAAGATAAGAGATTTAAACCGGTAAAAATGTTTTTGTAAATATTAGTAGGAGTAAAAAATATGGAATATATAACAGGTAGGACAGATTTTAAACTTCATAATTCCGTCGTATCTTTGGGAAAGTTTGACGGAATACACCGTGGACATCAGCTTCTGCTGAATAGAATTTTAGAGCAGAAAAAGCTGGGATACCAGGCTGTGATGTTTACCTTTATGTTTCATCCAGACAACCTGTTTTCAGATAAAGAAATAGATATGATTTACACGGAAGATGAGAAACGATATTTTTTGGAGCAAAGCGGGCTGGATGTATTGGTATCCTATCCGTTTACGAAAGAAACAGCTTCCATGGAGCCGGAAGATTTTATAAAAGTCGTCCTGATTGAAAAGCTGGATGCCAGAATAATTGTTGTAGGATCTGATTTTTGTTTTGGACATAACCGTAAGGGTGATGTTGCCATGCTAAAGGAAATGTCTCATATTTACGGCTATGAATTAATTGTATTTGATAAAATGAAGTTGGCCGGACAGGTCATCAGCAGTTCTTATATCCGCAATGAAATTGTAAAAGGGCATATGGAAAAGGCAAATTTCATGCTTGGTAAGCCATTTACCATAATCGGAAAGGTGCAGCACGGCAGAAAAATCGGACGTACTTTGGGATTTCCCACAGTAAACCTGGTTCCGCCCGTGCATAAATTACTGCCGCCTAACGGAGTTTATACTTCGGTTACTACTATTAATGGAATAAAATGTCCGGGGGTTACGAATATTGGTTTTAATCCAACGGTTGGTACGACCGCAGAACGCAGGGTGGAAACCCACATTTTTGATTTTGATGTCGATTTATACGGCATTGTAATTGAACTATCCCTATATTGCATGGAAAGACGGGAGGTAAAATTTAATTCACTGGAGGAGTTAAAAACCCAAATGCAAAAGGATATTGCCTTTGGCCGGGAGTATTTTTCCAAACATGGATATTAAAATATGGGGCGGCAATACATGTCTGGCTCTGCCGTAATAAAGTGAATTTTTGAGTTAGACACAACTAACTCAATGCGGGATACTTAAACCAGGGAACTGCTGCAAAACGGCTCCTTTTGTACCGGTTGGCAAAAGTCCATAATATTTTGTAAATCACCCCATTCCAATATAATTTCCGGTTTGATATACTGGCTTAGAGTGTGTTTGAAAAATGCTTGTGCCGGACTGGATGCTCCACTTTGTGGGAGGCAAGGAGCGATTTTGGGCGCGTAGTGGTGCTACGCTCCCAAAATTGAGACGTAGTATACCACAAAGTGGGGCGTTCAGAACGGTGCAATGATTTTTCAAACACGCTCTAGGACATGTTAGCCCTTGTCTAAGGAGGAAAAAACAATGAGACAGACAAACAAACCGGCGCAGCCGGATCAGATAAAAAATAGGGATCAGGTAAGGAAAAAAAACCACGCATGGGCTGCGTGGCTTATTATCACATTGGGGTCAGGACTGCTGATATTACTCATGGCGTTTTCCATCACCATGGGAGCGGCAAAGATCCCGCTGTCCTCGGTATGGGACGCTTTATTTCATTTTGATGCCGGGAATACCCATCACCTGATTGTTATAGACTTGCGGTTGCCCCGCGTGCTGGCAAGCGCCCTGGTGGGCGGGGCCTTTGCCGTGGCGGGAGCTATTATGCAGGGTACGACCAGGAACCCCATGGCCGATTCCGGATTAATGGGCTTAAATGCCGGGGCGGGCTTTGCCCTCTCCATCTGTTTTGCCTTCTTACCTGACCTTAGCTATATGCAGATTATCCTGTTTTCCTTTGCAGGAGCCGCCTTGGGAGCCGCACTGGTGAACGGTGTTGCTTCCCTGCGACGCGGGGGAGCAACACCAATGCGCCTGGTCTTGGCAGGGGCTGCGGTCAGTGCTCTTTTGGCGGCGCTTAGCCAGGGCATCGCTATCTACTTTGATGTGGCGCAGGATATTATGTTCTGGACGACGGGAAGCGTAGCCGGTTCTAACTGGACGCAACTTAAAATCATGTTGCCCTGGATCCTGGGCGGTTTGCTGGGCGCAATTGCCCTTTCCCGTGCCATTTCGCTGTTAAGTCTTGGCGAGGAGGTGGCAAAGGGACTGGGGCTAAATACAACGACAGTAAATGCGTTAAGTTCTCTGATTGTGCTGATATTGGCCGGAGCTTCCGTTTCGGTGGTGGGCGCGGTGGGCTTTGTGGGACTTATCATTCCACATTTGGCGCGGTTTCTTGTAGGTATGGACTACCGTTTCATCATCCCGTCCTCGGCAGTGCTTGGCGCACTTTTGATGGTTTTGGCGGATCTTGGCGCGCGGATGCTTAACCCGCCCTTTGAAACCCCCGTCGGTGCACTAACCTCTTTGGTAGGTGTACCTTTCTTTTTGTATCTGGCGCGCAGGCAAAGGAGGGCGTTATAATGACGGACCAATATAAAAAAATAGAAGCTTATAAAAGAAAAATTGCTTTACGTAATACAACTATTATTATTAGCTGTGCCGCACTTCTCATTATTTCCTTTATTATCAGCATGAATACCGGCTATAGCAGACTTTCCCCATTGGATACGCTTCGTACCCTGTTTGGCGGAGGTACGGATAAGGAAAATCTGATTCTGTTCGACTTCCGTCTGCCCCGTATCGTGATTTCCATTCTTGTGGGCGGGGGGCTGGCGCTGTCCGGCTGTATGATTCAGGGCATCTCTCAAAATGCTCTGGCAGATCCCGGTCTGCTTGGCATCAACGCGGGTGCGGGACTGATGGTTATTCTGTATGTGCTGTTTTTCGGCGCCCAGTCCTTCCTGTCGATATTTACCCTGCCGTTTCTGGCATTGTTCGGTGCGGGTGTAACGGCGGTCCTTATCTATATCCTGGCTTTTAAAAAAGAGGAGGGCCTCGCACCCATGCGGCTGATACTGACCGGTGTGGCGGTTCAGGCTGGTATCTCCGCCTTAACTACGGTGCTGGTAGTCAAGCTGGACGATTCCCAGTTTGATTTTGTAGCCGCCTGGCAGGCGGGCAGCATATGGGGTTCCAACTGGAAATTCGTGCTGACACTGCTGCCCTGGCTGATACTGCTGATTCCCTATATCTTATTCAAGTCCCGGGTGCTGGACGTCTTAAGTCTGGGGGACGAGGTGGCCTACAGTCTGGGAGCATCGGTGGAACGGGAGCGGCGCAGGCTTCTGGCCGGCGCTGTTGCCCTGGCCGCCTCCTGCGTGGCGGTCAGCGGCAGCATCAGCTTTGTGGGACTAATTGCGCCCCATCTGGCAAGGCGGCTGGTAGGGCCAAGGCACCGGATACTGCTGCCAATCTGTACCCTTATAGGTGCTGTATTGGTTTCTGCGGCCGATACCATAGCACGGGTGATTGTACAGCCTTCTGAGATTCCCACCGGTATCATGGTGGCCATTATCGGCGCGCCGTACTTCCTCTACCTGCTGGCAAGAAATAAGCAATAGACCAATATTGAAAGGAGTATAATACATATGAACAGCATTGCAACAGAGAATTTAGTCGTTGCCTACGAAGATAACCTGGTGGTGGATAATTTGGACATGCAGCTTCCCCAGGGAAAAGTAACGGCTATCATCGGACCGAATGGCTGCGGTAAATCTACGGTTTTAAAAGCCGTGGGACGAATCCTGAAGCCGAAGAACGGTATGGTGTACTTAAACGGCGACGATATCTACCATCTTTCCACCAGGGAAGTGGCGCAAAAGATGGCAATCCTGCCCCAGTCTCCCCAGGCTCCGGCCGGGCTGACAGTGGGGGAGCTGGTGGCCTACGGCCGTTTTCCCCACCAGCGGGGTTTTGGAAAGCTTAAAAATGAGGATAAAAGCATCATTGCCTGGGCACTTAAGGTTACAAAGCTTACGGAATTGGAAACGACGGCGGTGGACAATCTTTCAGGAGGGCAGCGCCAGCGGGTATGGATTGCCATGGCGTTGGCGCAGCAGACGGATCTGATTTTGCTGGATGAGCCTACCACCTATCTGGACCTGTCCTACCAGCTTGAGGTACTGGAGCTTTTGTACCGCCTGAACCGGGAGCAGAGCTGCACTATAGTGATGGTGCTCCATGATTTAAATCTTGCCGCCCGTTTTGCCGATTACATGGTGGCGATCCGCGGCGGTGACATTATATGCCATGGTTCGCCGGAAGAGGTCATGACCGCGACAGTACTGCGGGAAACCTTTCATATTGACGCGGAGATTGTACGGGAGCCTCGTACGGGAAGGCCCACCTGCATTTCTTACGACCTTATCAAGGGACGGAATATTATGGGAGAGCAGGTATGACATGAAGAAAATAGCAATTTACGGAAAGGGTGGCATCGGTAAATCCACTACCGTATCCAACGTATCGGCGGCCATGGCGGCTATGGGATTAACCGTATTGCAGATCGGGTGTGATCCCAAAGCAGATTCCACCCGCAATCTGACCGGAGGGAAAAATATACCCACGGTGTTGGATACCTTAAGGAAAAACGGGGATGCAGAGCTTGATGAGCTTGTGGTAAAAAGCAGTACGGGGGTGCTGTGCGTGGAATCCGGCGGTCCGGTTCCAGGTGTGGGCTGTGCGGGCCGTGGTATCATTACGGCCTTTGAAAAGCTTAAGGAGCTGGAGGCCTATGAAATCTACAGGCCGGACGTAGTGCTGTATGACGTGCTGGGTGATGTGGTCTGCGGCGGTTTTGCCATGCCCATCCGGGGCGGTTATGCCGACGAGGTCTGTATCGTGACCTCCGGCGAGATGATGTCGCTCTATGCGGCGTCAAACATCTCCCATGCGGTTAAGAGCTTTGGGAAACGTGGCTATGCCTCCCTGCGGGGACTGATTTTAAATGCCAAGAATATCGAGGATGAAAACGAGCTGGTGGACAAGACGGCGGCAGAGATTGGTACGCCGGTCATCTACCGTCTGCCCCGTAGCCCGTTTGTACAGCAGGCGGAAGCGCAGGGAAAAACGGTTTTGGAGGCTTTTCCTGAAGGTGAGATGTCCTTGCATTACCGTGCTTTGGCACAGCTTTTATTGGATGGAGGTAACGGGAATGAATGACACTGTTCATCTGAAACGTTTATCTGGGGTGAAATCCAACACGGGCGTAAAATTTCTGACCCCTGCCGCATCCCCCGGAAACCACTGTCCCATGCATACGGCACTGGCATCGGTAGGACGAATCAGGGGATTGTCTTCCCTATTAATCGGCACGCCGGAATGCACCACCTATGGCCGTATGATTATTCCGAAGGCTACGGGTAAAAACGGAGAACTGCACTGGCTGTATGTGCTGGAATCTAGAGAAGTTGTATTCGGCTGCAGGGACGGTTTGACCGCTGCCCTGCGTAAAATGGATGCAGCCGGCGCAAAGACTATTCTGCTTATTGCTACCTGTGTACCGGAGCTGATTGGCGAGGATGTGGAAGGAATTCTTTATGAAATACAGCCGGAGATGTCCGCACGGCTTACCTATGTTTTGACGGGCCATTTTAATTGCAACAGCTATTCCTCCGGATACTGGAAAACGCTGGAGGCTCTTGGAAAACTCATGGAAAAAAGGCAAGTATCCCAGCGTACCGTAAATATTCTGGGACGATTACCTAAGGAGGCTCATACACCCATGCCGCGGCTGATATCTTCTTTAGAGCAGAGAGGGTTTCCATTGCGTTATCTTGCACCGGGCGCTTCCCTGGAGGATTTTATGAACGCACCGGATGCCCGGATGAACCTGGTTGTATCGCCCATTGGACAGCCCCTGGCCGAAAGGATGGAACAGAAATTTGGTATTCCCTATATCAGTCTGCATAATTTGTATGAAATATCCGCCATAGACAAGGCTTATGGGGATATCGCAGGAATGCTTCATATTTCCTGGGAAGGCGAGTTTGAAACTGACAGACAGGCTGCTTTGGGATTGCAGGAGAAGGCGAAAATTAAGTTAAGAGGTTTGCGCTACGTTTCCACCTTTATCGGTCCTGCCATGATAATTCCTTTGGCCGCCTATCTGGCTGATTTTGGGATGGAGCCGGTTTTGCTGCATATCGAGGAATTTTATCCCGATGATAAAAGGTACGCTAAGGAACTGACGGCAAAGGGGTATAATCCTCTCGTCTGTCATATGGTAAACGGAGCTTCGGATGCGGCCGTTTTGGAAAAACTGTCTCCCGATCTTTGTATTGGAGTCCTGCCGGGCGGAAGGGGGGCCTTTCCCTGCATACCGGATATGCCGCAGGTTAATGGACGGATAGGCTATGAGCGGACAAGCTGTCTGCTGAAAAAAATATTAATCGCATCGGATAACGCAAAATTAAGTGCGTCGGATGAAGTAAAAACATCCGGTAAGGGAGGAATATAACAATGGGATTGCATCAATTCAGACCGCTGCCCTCGGGGCGTATGGGTATTCTGTGGACGCTGGCCCCCATTCGGGATGCCGTTCTCATGGAGTTCGGCTGTATGGGGCATATGGTCTATGCCCAGGCTTTTCTTAAACGTGCCGGTGTGCCGGAGGCGTGTAAGCTGTACTCCACTCATATGGACGAAACCGATGTTTCCCTGGGCGGGATTGAGCGCATTAGCCGTACGGTTGAAGATATTGTAAGGCGTGACCAACCCAGGGTCATATTTCTGCTTCCCTCCTCCGTTCCGGAGATGATCGGGACGGATTTACCTGCCGTCTGTGAGGAATTGCAGCCGCAATATCCGAATGTCCGCCTGCTTCCCTTCGGGTACGGCGGTTTTGATGTAAGCTTGCACCGTGGAGTTGCGGAAGCTCTTTTGCTGCTGGTTAAAGCTCTGCCGGCAGATGGGAAGCGGACAGAAAAGCCTACCTTTAATATCATTGGCTCCTGCGGGGATATGTTTCGTTTCCAGGCGGATGCGGAGGAAATCCTCCGTATCATGGAGGGGGCCTTGAGAATAAAACCGCTGTGCGTATTGACCTCGGATACGTCCGTTAAGCAAATCGAACAGATGGGCGGCGCGCATATCAACCTTGTAATACGGCGCGAAGGGGAGCCTGCCGCAAAGCACCTGAAAAAACGATTTGGAACGCCGTATTTAGTAAAGCGGCCTTACGGTGTGCGGGGAACAGGACAATGGATTGAGGAAATAGCGCAAATCCTTGGCATGGCGCCAAACCGTGATTTTGTTGACAGACAGCAGAAGGAAGTTAAGAGTCTGATTGCCGCCGCAGTACCCATACTCCGGCATTTTACCAAAGAACAACCCACGGAAATGTGCCTTTCTCTTGGAGCCCATGCCGATGTAGTACAGGGAATTCTTGATTTTGGCTGCGGCGAACTGGAGCTTCCTAAAGGCATCTGCTGGTGTGACTGCCCTGAGATGGCAAGCGACCTGCTTTTGTATTTTACGGAGGAGCAATGGACGGAGGCTGTTAAAACACAGAAAAAGGGTCTGCTTATGACAAGCGGCGAGGCACTGGAGTGGGCGGGGAAGAGCAGGGAGATGCAAATCTCCAATCCTGACACAAAATGGAGAATAAATCCGTATGAACCGCCTCTTGTAGGATTTCGCGGTGCTGTAAATCTGGTAAATATATGGGTAAACGAGATTTTCGGGGATTGACAGGAAGAAGGCCGGCTCCTGCCTTACCCTTTTAGAATGTTCCTGTGTATATCTTGTTCCGATGTATCCCCGGCAGGACAATATACATACTTTTTATCCATTTTTACTATATTATACTTTATTATACTATATATATACTTTATATATTGCAGTACTTATGCACCGAAATATATAAAGTGTATATTCGGTGTATAAGTACTGCTGTGGCGGGACATTTGCGTTAAATTTACAATAAATAATTATTTGCCTGCTTGTATTCCATGGAAAGATAGAATAAAATGAGAAGGAGTAGGAAAAATAAAGTAAGAACATGAGTAAAATAAGAAACGAACAAAGCAAAGGATTTGAGTAAAGTAAAAATTGAACAAAAGCAGCAACGAAATAAAATAAGAATAGAATAAAGTGAGAACGCCGGGATGTCTTAACAGGTTAATGCAGACTCCCGCATAAAATAAGAATAGAATAAAGTGAGAACTTGAATAAAGCAAGAACAGAATAAAACAAGTATAGAATAAGACAAGAATAGAACAAGGTAAGAAAAGCAAGAACTTGAATAAAGAAAGAACTGCGATGAGTGTAATGATTGAACATAAAAAATAAGGGGTGCGGTCTGATGGAGAAGGAAATATGAAGCTGATACGAAATAGGAAGCTACTAGAAAAATTTTTATTGTTTTTACATGTACTGGTGGGATTAGGTGCAATGGCCGGAGGACTGGCTGCGATTACGGATCCCCGGTCACCCCTTGGAATAACCGTTGAGGCTTTGAAATATTCGCCTTTCCGTAATTTTCTGATACCGGGTATCCTGCTGTTTACCGTCATCGGTCTTGGAAACATATTCAGTGCCTTAATGTTCCTTATAAAGACAAAATATCAGGGATATATAAGCAGCATTTTCGGCTGGGCATTGGTCATATGGATTGTTGTCCAGTGTATTATGCTGCAAGCGATTGTTTTTCTCCATGTATTATTTTTTGTTATTGGTTTAATTCAGGCGGCTTTATCGCTTGTATTGTTGTTTGAACAGCGGTTATTTCCTGCGAATATGATTCTGAATGTATGGGAAAAATGGGAAAAGAAAAACTTTTAAAATGAGTTGAAATTTTATCGTGGAGATTGCTTTTAATCTTGCTACTTTATGCCCTGCTTAGTCTAATAAGCAAGGCATAAAAGACGGCGCAGTAGCCGACAGGCAACGAGGGCTATATGAGTATATTTATGCTTTGCCTATTTTTGGGCGGTATATAGATTTTCATGAAGACAGCCGTCTTCCAATTTCATAACTCTGTTACAGAGAGTTTTGATATCTTCATCATTATGACTTGTAGTAATGATTGTCATATTTTCGTTTTGATTAAGATATAACAGTAATTTTCTTACTTCATGAACCATAGCGTTATCTAATGAATTCATAGGTTCATCTAACAAAAGCAGTTTGGGTCTCTCCATAATTGCCATTGCAATACCTAAGCGTTGCTTCATACCCAGGGAATATTTTTTTACAGGTTTTTTATCTTCGGGATCCAGTCCCACTAAGCGTATACAATCCTTTATTTCTTCCTCTGTAACGACATTGTTAATAACAGCGATGTGTTTTAAATTATCAAATCCGGAGTCATAGGGAATAAATCCCGTATTGTCCAGCATAATACCAATATTTTCGGGAAAATTTCCGTTACTTATTATTTTGCCCCATACTTTAACTTTTCCTTTGGTAGGAAGCATTAATCCGCAGATTAGCTTAAATAAAACGGACTTGCCGCAGCCGTTCCGGCCGATGATTCCTAAAATATCTCCCTCCTTTACCGTCAGATTAATATTACTTAAAATTTCCGTATTTCTGAACGACTTTGCCACCGATTTCATTTCAACAACATTACACATATTTTCCTCCCTGTTCTTATAAAAATTTCTCAAGTTTTCTTTTGAAAAGATTTTCTAATATAAATAAAGCTCCGGCAAATAAGATAACCTGATAAAAAAATGCAAATTGATAAGTATAGGAATCCTGGTCAAGCAAGGTAAATACGCCTTGCGTTAAAGGTAAAAATTTTAAGAACGGCTTATTCATTTTCACAATAAATATGAAAAAAATCTCACAAATTATTACCATGAGATAGCCTCTGCTTATATCCCCGAAGATTATTCCAAAAATGCAGACAAAAATAATAAAAACAATGGAGCTAAGAATGTAATTGCCAAAAAGCATATAAATATTAATATTTGTTCCGACTTTAATGAAATCTGAATAAACGTTTATATGATTTAAATTATTTTTTGAAACGTTTATTAAAGATAAGACCGCACAATATATCATGCTATAATAAAATATATTATATATTACCACCCGCATGGTCAGATATAAAAAATAGGAGCTTAATTTTTTCATTTTCATAAGGGTATAAATCATCGTATTGGTAATTTCATATCTAATGACATAGATACAATATGCGGCAACAGAAGTTTGAATAAAAAGCCACTGAAAAAATATTATATTCATTCTGTCCGCTCCCATAAAATAAAGAATTAAAGTTTTTGATATTCCGCCGGTATCATATCCAATCACTTGTGAGGCAATGCTATAGTAAATTAGCGCTATGATTAAAATATATCCCCAAGTTTTACGGATATCTTTTTTCAGCCTGAAACAGGTTAGTGCAAATATATTAGATTTTATCATAAAATTATACCTTTTTATTACATTGAATTAAAGATGGTCTGATATTAAGCAATATAATATCAGATATCTTTCCGTTTAAAAGCAAAAAAGCTTAACAAGCCAAGAATCAGGATACTTAATCCCCAAAATGCCGGATTGGGTGTTATATTAAGTTTATTCGTACCAAATCCCAGAACTACATTCCCAATTAGTGTATATTTAAAAAAAGAAGCTGCCTTACTTAGGTAAATTCCATACCCAATCAGATTAATAAGATTGGTAAGAAAATATGCAATTGATTTTCTGCCGGTTGCTGACAAAAATAACATATAAATTAATCCTATGGCAATAAAATAAAACAACAGATTAAATAAAAACGGTAAAATAAATTTATTTAAAGTCTCACTTGTATTTGTATATAAATCAAAAAAGTTCATGATTAAAAAATCATCCCAGTCATGACTGAAGCATCGGCTGTTTATACTTTGAAGTAATGAAATAGTAATAGATATTAAAACATAGGCGATACTTACCGCAATAATGGAAAAGAAGCTGATAATAAATACTTTTAACCGGCTTTTTTGCCTGATAATATATATAATATCGGATTTATGATCCAACAGGATAGTATCAAGGATAATTAAGTAAAATAAGGTATGAGTAAAGACTAAATTCATGCATTTACTCATTTGCCAAAAGAAAATACCGTAAAAGGAAAACTCTTTTCCAAAATTTATATTTACTGCTATCAGGTAATTAAATGTAAATATTATTACAAATGCAATTAATATAATTGAAGTCTTCCGGCTATTCAATTTAAATTTTATAGATTTATATACGGATACGGCTAAATTATTCTTCATTTTTATAAACCCCTATCGTAAAGACAGCAATAGATGAAAGAAGAAGGATGAGCTTGTATACAATCACATAAATAAATTTTGATTCCGCATAGGAATTAATATCAAATAAGATTACCGGATTTAAATTTATATTGATGTTGGCAAAAAACATAGCCATGAAAATATAGAAACAAAACGGCAATATATTTACTAAATAGGTATTTTTAATTATTACCGATACGGCCAGACCTATCAGGGCAAACAGAGCACCGCAGATAAATAGATTCAGAACACTGGCTAAGCAGTAATAAAAAGGAGCGTTTAGATAAAAATCAAGGCCATGAGCGATATAATCCTGAAACTCGCCTGTTATTTCCGGGCCCTTTAATGCAATACATAAAAGCAAAAATAGCAGTGTCGGAAAAGCAACTGCGAATCCGCCGCTGATACCGCAGGATATAATCTTCGAAATAATATAATATTTCTTTTGGGTTTTTAATAAATAATATTTAAAAAATCCTGTATTATATTCCGTAGAATATGACGATGCATATGGCAAACTGGAAATTATAGGAAACGCCAATGGTAAGATTGAAATAGTACCGCATGAGAGTGCATAGTAAAATGTATAGGTAAAATCAACATTCTTTCCATATAAAAAAACAGGTTCATATCCGCCGATGAGCAGGCATAGGAATGTCGCCAATAAGGATATTAACATATTTTTATTCATGATAGCTCTTTTGATATTATGTTTTAACATTTTAAATGTTCCTGCCTTTATTACAATTTTAATGGAAGAGCTATGCTCTTCCATTAAATAAGATATTAATATTCATCAGGTGACCAATAACCTTTGACAGTACCTGAAGTAAAATTAGATAATGATGTTGATATATTCAAGTGCAATTTATACTGATTTCTATATAAGTTTGATGCACATGAATCATCATCATCAATATTTTTTACATAATTCATATAATATGTACCTGTTTTAGTATAAGATTTTTTGGCAGTTGCATTTGAGCCGGAGGCATTAACTTCTACCCATGATACAAAGGTCCCTGATGGTTTTTGGGTTACCCTGTTTGTAGCTTTTTCACTTGCATCTTCTTTGGTTTCATTACCTGATTCATAGTCACTGATTTTGGATACTGTGCCGTTATACGAATATTCAGAAACACTGGCTATTACAAACTTTGAAGAAAAAACGGTACAAAATATCAAACCAAACAAAAATAGACAACTAATAACTTTTTTATTCATATCTTTCTCTCCTTTTGTAGAATTTTTCTAAATTATACATTATTTTCATATGTTTGTCAAGGCCTGGAAATAAAAAATTCCATTTTTCCCCGTTTCTTATTACTTTTTCCTTCCTTTAAGAAAAACTGTCTTCGGTTTGTGAATGTTAAATATAATCTTTTAATACCTCATACAAAGCAGTGATTCCGGCTCTGATATTTTCATAGGGTACATTGGCATATCCTAACAGTACGGAGGGTGTGGCCGGCGGCTCCGGCTTTATTATATAATGTTCACTAAGTCCGTATAATTTAATGCCGGCATTTCCCGCGGAGTCTATCATTTCTTTTTCGGAAGCATTGCTTAAAAAATGAAGCACCAGATGCAGACCGCCGTTTTCTCCTTCAATGGTTACTTTGTCCTTAAATATTTTCAGGCATTGGACTAGCAGATCGTGTTTTCCTTTATAAAGCTTTCTCATTCTGTTTAAATGCCTTTCAAAATATCCGTCCGTGATGAAATGAGTAATGATATTCTGATCTATTCTGGATACGGTGGAAGAGTAATAATACAGATATTGTTTATACAACTCCAGCAATTTTTTCGGTAAGACCATATATCCCACACGGATAGCCGGGGCAACGGCTCTGGAAAAGGTTCCAAGATAAATGACCTTTCCGGAGGAGTCAATACCCTGCAGGGACGGAATCGGTTTCCCTTTATAGCGGAACTCGCTGTCATGGTCGTCCTCAATGATATAGCGGTTCGCAGCTTTATCCGCCCACTGCAGCAGTTCCATACGCCTCTTAATTGGCATGACAATGCCTAAAGGATACTGATGGGAAGGTGTGACATATACCACGTTGGCATTTGATTCGTACAACGGCTGCATCCGGATGCCGTAAGGATCCAGTTCCATGGGGACAACCAAATAGCGCAGGCCGGTAAATATTTTATAGGCCTGCTTATAAGTGGGATTTTCCATAGCGATACCGTTTATGGTTTTCACATATTGAAAAAGCTGGGCCAGTAATTGGAGCAGATAATCGGCCCCGGCCCCGATTACTATCTGCTCCTTGCTGCAATTAACGCCGCGGGATTCATGGAGATATCCTCCGATGGCGGCTCGAAGGCTTTCATCTCCCTGATTATTTCCCAGGAGGAATAAATCGTTGTTGTATTCATTCATGCAGTTTTTGGATAATTTACGCCAGATATTATATGGGAAATTGCTAATATCAATGGCAAAGGGAGAAAAATCATACCGGTAAGGTATCCTGGATTTTATGAGGAGCTTGGGATCAGAAGCAGGTTTAGGGGATATATGCGTTAAATCCGAAACCATTGCCACATAATAACCGCTTTTGGGTACGGCTTCTATATAACCTTCCGAAACCAGCTGTGCGTAAGACATGTCAATTGTATTACGGCTGACCTGTAAATTTGACGCCAGATTTCTGGTGGAAGGTAATTTATAACGATAGGGCAGACTGCCGTTTCTAATCTCGTTTTTAATATAATTATAGATCTGTTCATACATGGGCAGAGATGAATGGGTATCGATATGGATAGTCAGCATATTTGCACCTCCGAAAATTGGTATGGTAAAATCATAAAATATTTATGAGAGAAGAATACCAGTTATCCTTTATTTTTGCAAGTAATTATTGTATTTCCATGAAAGGTATGAGATAATCAGATTCGTAAGTATGAAAGAAGAGCAGTTTCACACACCTGATTTTAGCAGTATCGCAGATAAGTCTGCGGTATGCAATGGGAGCAGGTGTGAAATATGACTTTTGTTTTACATTCTGCTACAAGGCAGTAACCGATATTTATTTTGAAACTTCAACTGCCGGATTTATTCATTCTGGTACCGAAAAGGGCGGACATAGATGTTTCATAGGAAATTCACAGAATTTCTATGAATTAAATTAAACAGAAAATTGCAGTGAAAACTGCAAAAGGAGAACGTATTGTATGATAGAAGTAAAAAATGTTACAAAAAAGTATGGTAAACTTTTAGCGAATGATTCCTTAAGCTTTACAGTACGGCCCGGTGAGATTTCAATCCTGGCAGGTCCTAACGGTGCCGGAAAGTCTACCATTATTAAAAGTATTGCAGGGCTTTTAAGATTTCAGGGAGAAATCTTAATCTGCGGTAAGAAAAATAAATCTTTGGAAGCAAAACGGAATTTGGGTTATATACCTGAATTACCTGCGCTTTATGATATGTTAACCATCTGGGAGCACATGGAATTTATAGCCAGGGCTTATTCCCTTGAAAATTGGAAGGAAAGGGCGGAAAATTTATTCAGGCGATTGGAACTGGATGATAAAAAAAATAAATTAGGCAGTGAATTATCCAAGGGCATGCAGCAAAAAATCAGTATCTGCTGCGGGCTGCTGCCAAGTCCTAAAGTTCTGTTATTTGATGAACCTTTAGTAGGTCTTGATCCTCATGCCATTAAGGAATTAAAAAACATGCTGGTGGAATATAAGCAGCAAGGTACTGCTGTCTTACTAAGCACTCATATGCTTGACAGTGTTGCGGAATTCTGGGACAGCACCAATATTATGATAAAGGGGAAAATAGCGGCCTCCCGGTCCCGTGAAGAAATAATAGGGACAGGAGAGGACCTGGAAAAACTGTTTTTTGAAATTACGGAGAACAATAAGAATACCAAGGAAGAGGTGAAAGAATGAAAGCGCTGGGATACCTCTTATTGACCACCTTGAAAAACAGGATATTAAGCCTTAAGAAAAAGCCTGCGCTTCTTATATTATATTTAATTATTGGGGCGGGCATTGGGGTAATGGTTATTGTGTCTGTGCGGCCCGGAATACAGGAACCGAAAGCTTATTCGGATATACGGATTTTATATGCAATTATAGCGGGCATAGGGGGCGTATTTCTTTATTCCTTCGTAACCACGGGATTATCCACGGGTTCCACCTTATTTACCATGGCAGATGTGGGACTGTTATTTGTGGCGCCCATATCCTCCAGAAAAATATTATTATATGGTTTGATTAAGCAAATGGCCACCACCTTCTTAAGCGCCATATTTATTTTATATCAGGTCCAGACCATTCGAAACAGCTTTGGACTGGGTGTAGGTGCTATCCTTAATTTGTTTTTTATCTATGCCGTAATCATATTTTTCTGCCAGCTATTGTCCATTGGAATTTATATTTTTTCCAATGGAAATGCAGAAAGAAAGACGCTGGTGAAATTGATCTTGTTTGGATTGTTTGCCGTAACGGCTCTGGAAATATACTTTCAATATTTGCAGAACGGGGGAACCGTACTGCAGGCCGTATTTAACCTGATGAACTTTAAGCCCTTTTATTTTATTCCGGTTATAGGCTGGTCCGTTATGTTTATGAGTGCCTTTGTGGAGGGAAATGTAATCTACCTAAGCATTGCCTTATTATTGTTCCTTATAAGCAGCATTATTATTATATCTTTCTTTACCTCCGGGGAGGCCGACTATTATGAGGATGTGTTAAGAAGTACGGAAATAGTTTATAATAAGCTTCAGGATGCCAAAAACGGCAAAAGAACCGCCAGTGTCAGAAGGATTAAAATTAAGGAGGAAAAGACCGGATTACAAGGCGGCAAAGGATATATGTCAATTTTTTACAAACATATATTAGAAAAGAAAAGAACCAGCAGATTTGTATTTCTGGATACCTATACGGTATTGGCCGCGGGAGGAGCGGGCCTTGTATGTTACTTTATGAATTCAGAATATTCCGTTTATGTTGTTCTGGGGGTGTTGGTTTATATCCAATTCTTTGTAACGGTACTGGGCAAACTTTCGGATGAACTTTCAAAACCTTATATTTACATGATTCCGGAAAAATCAATCAAAAAAGTAGTTGCAGCCTCCATGACTACCCTAATCAAGCCTTGTTCTGATGCTGTTATAATTTTTACCGTAGTTTGCATTTTCAGTAAAACATCACCGTTTTTGAATCTGTTTGTGGCACTTGCCTATGCTTCCTCCGGGGCAATTTTTATCAGCTACACCTTGCTATGCCAGAGGCTCTTTGGAGGGATGCCCAATAAATTAATTTCGTCTATGTTGGGCCTTACCCTATTTATGTTAGTAATGGCGCCCGGCATTGGTGCCAGTATAGCGGCGGTTCTACTGCTGCCGGAAGCTTTCCTGTTTTTGGGAACGTTTCCGTTTACTTTCTGTTGTATTGTAATTTCCATATTTATTTTTGCGGTATGCGGGGATTTACTGGATAAAGCAGAATATACAGGTAAATAAACAGTTGGAAAGGTAAAAAAATAGCCGGATATTAATAATTATCCCGGGTATTTTCACAGGAAAAGTCCCATGGAATATAGTTGTATACAAAATATAATATTATATTGTGAATATAGTAGAAATAGTAAAAAATAATTGACTTTTAGCAGAGCAATTATTTCGAAATGGGTATTCCACTTTGTGGGAGGTAAGGAGCGATTTTGGGAACGTAGTGGTGGTTTGGGGCTACGTTTCCAAAATTGCGACGCAGCATACCGCAAAGGGGGGAGGCCAGAACGGTGCAATAATTTTTCAAACACACTCCGGGACTGACCGATGGTAATCCGTAAATACAGCGTAATTTCAATTTTTACCGTCCTTTTCACTGTCAATATGAAAAATTCCGATTTCCTTATAATGTTCGATCTTATAGTTAATGGTATTCAGACTATTTTCCAATTGTTTCATCTGGGCTAAGATATTAGCCTTATGTTTTAGAAGTATATTCTTGCGTGTTTCAACTGTTCCATTTCCCCGTAAGCACAGGTCCATAAATTCTTTGATATTTTCAATTGACATTCCTGAATTTTTCAGACAGCAGATTAATCCAAGCCAGTTAATATCATTATCGGAGAATTTTCGTATTCCGCCGGCACTTCGTTTTACCAGGGGCAGCAAACCTTCCTTATCATAATAACGTAAAGTATATATGGACAGACCGGTTTTCTCGGAAACCTGTTTAATTGTGTATTCCATGTTTTTCCTCCGTTGTAACTTAAGTTACCCCCATCCTTTATAAAATAACATATTGTAAAATTTGTGTCAATCTTGTAAAATTTTAATTCAGGGCAAATGCAAGAAGGAAAATATTTTCAGAATAAGACATCTAAAAAAGGTATCGTTATCGGAAATAATAAAGAACAGAGATTAGCCACATTCAATTACAAAGCTCATTGAAGGGATTGAAATAATAGGCTATCTTTTTTGTATGTTGCTTGACAATACCCAGTCTATAAATGATTCGGTTTTCAGCTGTATGATTTTACCGCCGGATAAGCAGTTGTTATGTTCGGTGCGGCAGCATAGGGAATATGCGTGGCGGGACTTGAGACCTGTGGTAAAATAACAGTCATTGTAAGTAAACGTCCGGTCTATAAAATCTGCGAATGATATATTTTCCAGACGGCCGTTGATTCCGGTGCCGACGCATTTTAAGTAGCTTTCTTTTAAACACCAGAAACGTGTGAAGGTTGCCTTGGTGTTTTCGGCGGACGTTACAATGGCTTTTTCTTTATCAGACAGGACAGAGGTTAATTCCATAATATTAAATTCAGGAAAATTTTGAATGTCTGTTCCAATTTCACAGGAAGAAATGGCGCAAAGTACGGCGTCGTCACAATGGGAAAAATTAAAATAAATATCCGGGAAATCGGCAAGATACGGCTTTTTATAGCCGTTATAGGAAAATTCCGGGATTTTTTTTATGTGGTACTGCGTATTAAGCAGATAGCGGAGTAAAAGAAAGGCAAAAAGAGAAAGCTTTTTATCTTTGTCAAAATGGTATGCCTGGATTTTCTGGAGCCGGTTTTCTGAAACAAACGGCAGCAGCGTTTCCGCCTGTGCTTCGCCGATGCTTGATATCTCATAAAGGCTGCAGCAAATAAAAAGATTCATAATTACCCCCGTTTCAAGTGATTGCATTGTATCTGTATAGATTATAGCAGTATAAGTTAATTCGTGCAATTATCAATTCCACATATTCCCTTATACTTTTACGTTATCAATTCCGTTATTATAAATTTTTTATTTAACGCTATTTAACAATTTCCTTATACTCTCGTTTCCTTTACTCTTTCATTTAGTACATTTAAATCATTTCACTTTACATTTTACGAATCCAATCATTTCTTCACTTGACTTAGAGTTAACTCTATGGATTATACTTATGTTATATCTGAAAACTATATAATGTAGGTAATTACGAAACGATATGATTTTCTAAATATACCATGCAATTAATACGAATTTCATCGCTTCCGTGGCCTTTTAGGGCCAAATTCAGCTATAAAATTCTATTGATTGTACGGTATACAGATATATAATGCTGTTTCGCAATTAACAAACTATATAATGAATTGAAAGGAGTTTATTATGAACTACAGAAAATTTGGGAATACCGGAGAAAATATTTCGGCGCTTGGTTTTGGCTGTATGAGGCTTCCGGAATATGAAAAAGACGGAAAGTGGTTTGTGGAGGAGGAAAAAGCGACCGAAATGCTGCTTTACGCATATGAAAATGGTGTAAACTACTTTGATACGGCTCCTTATTATTGTCATTCCAATAGTGAACTGGCAGTGGGAAAAGCTTTAAAGAATATCAGGGATAAGGTAATGATATCGACGAAAATACCGGTCGGCGACTGCAAATCCCCGGGAGATTACAGAAAATTCCTGGAAAAGAGTCTTGCCAAACTGGATACTTCCCACATTGATTTTTACCATTTCTGGGGAATCAATAAAAAGGTCTTTGATGAAGGCGTTATAGGCTTGAATCTATTGGAAGAAGCGAAAAAGGCAAAAGAAGAAGGGCTGATCAGGCATATTTCTTTTTCCTTCCATGATGACGCACAAAATATTAAATACATAATTGACACGGCAGAAGAAAAAGGAATTCCTATGGAAACCATGCTGGTTCAATATAATCTTCTTGACAGAAGAAATGAAGAGATGATAGATTATGCGGGTTCCAGAGGCTTAGGTGTTGTTGCCATGGGGCCGGTAGGTGGCGGAAGACTCGCCGCCCCCACGGATCTTTATACGAAATTAACCGGAAAACCTTCCATTGCAACTTATGAACTGGCATTTAAATTTGTATTGGGCAATCCATATTTAAGCTGCGCTCTATCCGGCATGCAGAATATTGATATGGTAAAGAAGAACCTTGCTATCGGCAGTGACAGTGCAGTCCTTTCTAAAGAAGAATGGGAACAGTTGGGCAATGCGGTGGAGCAGCTTAAAAAATTCAGTGAATTATACTGCACCGGATGTTCCTATTGTCAGCCATGTCCGGCGGAAATTAATATTCCTCGCATTTTTAATTTATATACTTATCACAATGTTTATGGTTTAACTGACCATGCGAAAGCGGAAATGAAGAAATACAGGGAAGAAGCCGGCAAAACCATTGAGGACTGTAAGGACTGCGGTATCTGCGAAAAGAAATGTCCTCAGAAGCTTAAAATCCGCAGCGAATTAAGGCGCGTTGAAGGTGTATTGGCGGGGTTATAATAAATTCGTGGGAAACGCCTGTGAACAGGCGGAAAGGAGATTGTGATGAAAGTTTTATTTATCGGCGGAACAGGCACCATTAGCACAGCGATATCCAGGGCATTATTGGAAAGAGGCGATGAGCTTTATTTACTAAACCGGGGACACAGGAATCAGCTCCTGTCGGGGGCCGGAGAAATTAAGGCGGATATAGGCGATGAGGCGCGGGTAGCTGAATTGACGGCAGGTTTGGAATTTGATGTGGTGGCTGATTTTATTGCCTTCCTTCCGTCCCATTTGGAAAGAGATTATCGTTTATTTAACGGTAAGACAAAACAATTTATCTTTATTAGTTCAGCTTCCGCATACCAGACTCCTTTATCCGATTACCGGATTACGGAAGGAACCCCTTTGTCCAATCCGCTATGGGAATATTCCCGCAATAAGATAGCCTGTGAGGAATTTTTAATGAAAATGTACCGGGAGAACGGTTTTCCGATTACTATAGTAAGACCGAGCCATACTTACGATGAAAGAAGCATTCCCTTAGGCGTGCATGGTGAAAAGGGAAGCTGGCAGGTAGTAAAACGCATGCTGGAAGGCAAAAAGGTAATTATCCATGGCGACGGCACTTCCCTTTGGACTATGACCCATAATACGGATTTTGCCAAGGGATTTATCGGATTGTTAGGTAATCTTCATGCAATCGGAGAAGCCGTACAGATCACCTCGGATGAAACTTTAACCTGGAACCAGGTCTATCAGGCAATTGCAGACGCGGCAGGGGTTAAGTTAAATGCCGTCCATGTTTCTTCGGAATTCTTAGACGCCGCCGGTAAACAGGATTTTAAAGGTTCCCTGTTGGGGGATAAAGCAACTTCGGTCGTATTTGATAATTCTAAATTAAAGAGGCTGGTGCCTGAATTTGCAGCTGCCAAACGTTTTGACCAAGGGGTTAAGGAAACGATTCAATATGTATTAAGCCATCCCGAATATCAGATTGAAGATAAAGAATTTGACGAATGGTGCGACAAAGTGATAGCCGCGCTGGATAAAGCGGTATGGGAAATAAAGAATTAGATTCTGAAAGACAGCTTTTTATGATGAGTTAATAACTCTCATAGAAGGCTGTTTTTATGTTGAAACACGAGCGATATAAGATAAAAGAAATTTGTATTTTGGGTTGAAATCGGTGCAATTAAAGGTTACAATTAAAATTATTTAGTCGGCTTTTAATCCAATACATAAGAAAGTCGTTAAAAAGCCGGGAGGTAAAAAATGTCAGATTGTTATATCAGTTATGGTGAAATCAAACGAAAAATAAGAAATCTGAAAAAATTGGAACTTAAAATACGTTTCCACGTGGTGGATTTCACGGAATGTCAGAATAAACTGGATACACTGGCGAAAGAAAAAAAGATAAATCTTGTGTGGGATGAATTATTTGATCTTCATGAGAATGCTGCAAAAGCTGTAAAATATCCAATCGGTCAATTGGTAAAGATGAGTAAGGAAGAACTAAGAAACGTGATTAGTGAATTTTATTACGGCGTTTATTACAAATTGTATGAAGAGAATGGAATTTTGGATATCAGTTTTTATAATCCTGAGATTCTTGCCCAACTGGGGCTGCCCTTTGATGCAGACAGTAATACAATTAAGAAAAGATTTCGTGAACTTGCCAAAAAAAATCATCCGGATACCGGCGGGGACAGTGATAAATTTATTGCGTTAATGGAAGAATATGAGTCATTGCATCTCAAATAAAAGGAATGTCAGGATTTTCGCCTTTGCCGGTTCTGGTTAAAGTGAAACAAAAAAAATTGCGGGAGCATAAAAGTTCCTGCAATTTTTTTCTATTCAGATCTTTTCGTCAATAACCCATGTAATAAAGCTGTCGATTAATTTTAGTTTTTTCTCGTCACATAATTTAATTTTTTCATGAATCCCGGAATGTAAGGCATTATCAGCACGCCTTAAAGTTCCCAATAGAAAATAATCCGGTGTTGCATCTAATGCTTCACAAACCTTCATCAGAGTTTCTATGCTTGGAATGGAATGATTATTTTCAATGTTTGAAATATGATTATTGCTTAGTCCTGTTGACTCCGCGACATCATCCTGTGTCATATTTAATACTTTACGCCTATTTGCAATTCTCCTGCCCATTTGGGCATAATTAATTTCCATATTTATCACCCCATTCGATTTTATCAAGTATTTATATATTTCGTAACCAATTGAAAGAGTAATTATACACTTGTAATTGTAAATAAAAAGATTTATAATTGTTTTAATACCTTTATAGTTGGATAAAAGGAATAAAATAACAATCATAATTCTTTTAACCTTACGAGTAAGTCCCCCTGCTTCTTAGCGACGTGTAAGCGGTGGGTTTGGGACTTACTTGTTTCAGTCGGAGTTTAAGCTCCGACTGAAATACCTGCGTAGCAGGCGAATATCAGTTATGCTGGTATAGGTTTTATGAGCAAGTAGCACAGCGGACCCGGAATATCCTTTTTGACTCGTTAAAATACCTTTTAAAAATAGGATTACATAATCGGTATGTAATACTATGAAAATAAATGATTCGGAACTGTTTTCATGCCATAGAATAAGGAGATTATATGAAAAACTCGAAGCCGGACAACAAGATAATTAAAAAAGAACCGGATTCCTTTTATTTTAACATTTTTCAAAATTCGATGAATGGTAAAATAATTGTCAACGAGGATTTGCTCATAATATCGGCAAATAAAAAAATGTATGAGTATGTTCAGGCACGACCTCCTAAGGAGGAAGGAATAACTTTTGGCAGGGCTTTTCATTGTGCCCAGGTTGGCGAAGATGTTCTGAAATGCGGAAGTTCTGAAAAATGCAAAAAATGCGGTATATGGAAGGCGGTAAAAAAAATTCTGCAAGATAAAAACATCGTCCAAAACCAGGTAATACAATATACTTTTAAGAAGGGACATACTCATGAGGAAAAATGGTTTCAGATAAACGGGAGGCATGTTTATAAGGAGGGGCATTACGCTGTGCTTGAATTTACCGAGGTAACTGAGCTATTTGCTGAGGTGGTTGAATTAAAGCGGCAGATTAAGGAATTGAGAAAAAATCTGTCCATGGATTTGGCTACCGGAACTTTAAATAAACAAAGTCTGGTTGAAGCAATTGAAAGATTACAGGACTCCGGCACAGTACGGTATGGGTTTACCATTTGTATGATTGATTTTGATGATTTCAAAAGTATTAATGATCAATTCGGTCATCTGATGGGAGACAGGGTTTTAAAAGTTTTTTCGGATATAGCGCGAAAACACATAAGTACAAAGGACATTTTGGGAAGATACGGAGGCGAAGAATTTATCTTTGTTTTCAACGACATGGATCAGAATCAATCACTTATAATTTTAAAACGGATACACCTGGAACTGGAGGAATATTTTGCGGCGGAGAAATTAGCGGTTCCGGTTACTTTCAGTGCAGGCGCCGTATATGTGGACATATCCTCCGGAATTTTCCCACAATATTCGGAGCTGTTGGATGGTGTGGACAAAATGCTTTATCATGCAAAAAGGCTGGGGAAAAGCCGGGCAATGGGAAATATGGGTGAAGTTATATTTAATCGTTCCTAATATTAAGATATTTAATCTGTTAAATATCTTAATATTAGGAATAAATGTTGTAGAATGGAAGACGGTAGCTGCAGTATAAATCAGGGAAGACGGAACTGATTCTACGGCGGCATCTTTGCTTTTAGCATATCATTTTAATCCTTTTCATTCATTTTTTATTTCCTTTAAATATTATTTTCATAATTTATTTTGGCTCATGCATTTTTCTGTTTTTGAGGAAGAACCTTTATTTTTTATGTTTTATTTTATTAAAGATAATCTTCTTCATTTAAGTATAAATCTACCATCGGTGTATCATTATAACTTTATGCCAGATTATAAAACATTCACATTGCCGTAATAAATTATCCTGTGAAATAAAGGAGTGACAAAACTTTATATTATTGATATTATGGATAATATTAGTATTTATAATTTGCCCCCCTGTATCACGGGTTATAGGAAGGAAATGAAAGAAAGATGGAACAATATAAACGTCTGCCCCGGCATATCGGAATTATTCCGGATGGAAACAGAAGATGGGCACAAAGCAAGGGATTAAATAAGGAAGATGGTTACCGATATGGTATAGAACCGGGATTTGAACTTTATAGGGAATGTATTAAATTAGGAATAGAAGAAATGACTTTTTATGGGTTTACCCAGGACAATACCAAGAGGCCGGCCGTTCAGACAAAGGCGTTCCAAAAAGCCTGCGTGGACTCTGTAATGCAGTTAACGGGGCAGGATGCAAATCTATTAGTTGTAGGGAATACAGGTTCTCCCTTGTTTCCCAGGGAACTGCTTCCTTTCACAAAACGGGTTACCATAGGTAAAGGCTTAACAAATATTAATTTTCTGGTGAACTATGGCTGGGACTGGGATTTGAGCCATTTCAGGAAAGCTTCTCAGAATATGGGAAAAGATAATTTTATGGCAGGAATAGCATCGTCTGATATTTCAAGAATTGACCTGATTATAAGGTGGGGCGGCAGAAGGCGCCTGAGCGGTTTTTTACCGGTCCAATCTATATATGCTGATTTTTATATTATTGATGATATGTGGCCGGAATTTAAAATACAGCACCTGTATGATGCACTGGATTGGTATCAGACCCAGGATATTACCCGTGGAGGATAAATACCTGTCATTAAGCATGGTTCTTTATAAAAATCCACATGAAAGGTAAGGGAATGTTCTTTCCCGGTCTCTAATTTCAGATCAGGTATTCATCCTTTCTTATGAAAAAGGGGCTGCTGTAAAGGCAGCATTACGCGCTTTTACCAAGGCCCCTTTTGCTATTAAATTGGATGAGCTGTTAATACACGAATATCATTTACTCGCTTTGCTTTTTATCCCATGCTGTATTGTAAAGTTCAAGCAGCTTATCTACGCCCTTGCTGTTGCATTCGGATACAAACTCATCCCAGTTATCAAAGGATTCACCGCCCATGATGAACTTTGAAATCATCTGGTCCACATAGTCATTTAAATTGGTAGAATATAAGGACTGGACTTCCACATCATCTTCAGTTAACGCAATGGCAGGCTCGATATTGGGAATGGCAGTTCCTTCTGTTTCCTTCTGGATCAGCTCCTTATAACTGTCAGCCATGGTAGCAAGCTCATGAGCGTAAGGATAGACAAAGGTAAAGCAGTTGTTACTGGTACCGTATTCCTTAGCTATATCCCAGGTTGCTCCGGGATTGGCTGCACACATGACATCAGGATTTAACACCTTGTTTCCGTTGGCATCAACGGTATAAGTTTCTCCTTCTATACCCCAGGTGAAAAGTGTAGCACCTTCATCGGAATACATCCAGTCAAGCCATTTTATCAGCTGAGGGAAGTAATCCTTTTCAGCGGCAGAAGCAGCGATAACCGTAGTCTGTGTGGAATTGCTTACACGGCTCACAAATGTACCGGCCGGTCCCTGTAAAGGATAGATAGGAATCCACTCTGCATTCTCATCTCCCGCTTCTCTTAAAGCATCCGTAAATGGAACCTCGCATCCAAGCCAGTCAGCCATTAAAACAAAGGCCTTATCCGTTGTTGCATTCTGCTTATACATATCACTGCTGAAAGTTGTATATTCCTGGTTAAGTAAACCTTCGGAATACAGTTTGTTTAAATATTGAAGCATAACCTTAAACTCATTGCTTGCAGGAGCAAAAATCCAATCATCGGATTCCTTAACATAATGAAAGCCATCAATTCCTTTGCCCCATCCTGCTGAAGTACCGAAAGATGGCGCTATCATATCAAGAAGGTTACCGTTTCCGTAAATAACCTGGACAGGTTGAGAATCCGGGTATACTTCTTTTAATTTCTTCGCTGCGGTATAAAGTTCATCATAGGTTGTGGGGATGGGAATGTTATTTTCTTCAAATACATCCTTACGAACAAAAATCTGTTTGGAGGCAGTCTTTACTTCCTTTGTGTTTACCGGAAGCTCATATACCTTACCGTCAGACTGGGTAGCATCATCAATCAGATACTGTAAATTGTTCTTCTCAATAAATGCCTTAAAGTTAGGCATCTGGTCATAATAATCACTGATGGGAAGAAGAACGCCGCTTAATGCCTGAGCCGCTGTCGGATTGGTTTTTGAGATAATATCCGGCATGTCTTCACCTGTGTTTATAATAAGCTGGTTTCTTGTGTCGTAATCACTGTCCGGTATAGCTGTTACATCTAATGTTACATTTGTCAGCTCTTTCATTTTTGCTAATGCTTTATAATTAGCATTGTATTCACCGGAATACATCATAGTAAAGGTTACTGGTGTATCGGATACAGGATTGCCTCCATTTGATGCTTCTTCCGTAGAAGCAGGTGTTTCATTTTCTGTTGTTCCGTTGTCAGAAGCGTTGTCGTTTTTGCCTCCGCATGCTGTAAGTACCATAGTTACTGATAAAACAAGAGCCATGGCTTTCGCAAAAATTCTTTTTTCCATACCTTTCTCTCCTTTATAATAGATGCTGTTTTATAATCAAATGGTGGATTAACCCAATCCTTTTAATTATCCGTAGCTTTTCCATTACTCCTTCACGGAACCTAACATAACTCCTGTTACGAAATATTTCTGAACCAAAGGATAGATACAAAGTATAGGAATAGTTACCAGCATTACTGTCGCCCCCTGTACTGTCTTACTTGCCACTTCTGCTGCATCGGTTCCAGTGATATTTCCGGACATTGCCTGTTTTGTAAGTCCCATAACAATGCTCCTTAAATAAAGGGTAACAGGGTGCTTTGTACCGTCGCTCATATAAATAAGAGCACTGAACCAGTCATTCCAATATCCCACTGCATAGAACAGTGTCATGGTTGCTATGATAGGTTTAGATAAAGGAAGTATAATACGAAGCAGTAACCCGAAATCCCCTATACCATCAATTTTTGCTGCTTCCGTCAAGCTTTCCGGGATACCGTAAAAGAAAGTTCTCATAATCAGCATATTATAGATACTGAGACTACCCGGTAATACAACTGCCCAGATTGTATTCATCATATGCAGGTTCTTTATCAGGAGGAAGGAAGGAATCATGCCCCCTCCGAAATACATAGTAAAAACAAACAGGAACATAATATATTTTTTACCTATAAGCCCCCTTCTGGAAAGGGGATAAGCTGCCGCAACTGTCATAAGCAGAGATAAAACTGTCCCCGCCACAGTATATAATATTGTGTTTTTATATCCAATGTAAAAATCCAAATCCTTCACAATACGTTTGTAGGCT
>JAATFT010000027.1 GCA_015655075.1 Clostridiales bacterium
TAAAATTACTCCAGGAAGCCAGATCCGAGCTCATGGCATTTGCCATATGGGAACCGAAAATATAGTATTTGCCGTTGGCTTTTACGACAGACGGATCATGGACCGATGTTCTCGTTGTACTTAGCACCGCCGCATTTACAACAGTACTCCCTGTTAACAGGCTGAATGGAATTTGAAACATAAAAACCAGTGTAAGTAATACCCCCATAATTGTTTTTGAATTTTTCTTCATCTTTATTTCGGTAAATTTATACCGTTCCCTCCCCTTCAAATAAAATAGTTTAGACTGTTCCTGAAAATTTTTTTTGTACTTTAAAACCCATCTCAATTTGTAAAATATTTTTCAATTTCACCTCTTTCCTCTAACAAAACACCAAATAGTTTATATTCTATTAAATTAATTTATATGTATATTTCTTACATTTATATTACTGATTTCGAAATATTTTGTCAACTGTTTTATTTGAATTCTTCCAATCGACTCTCTGTGCTCAATTTTTCGTGTACAACTCTGCTCTCAATTCAACAACTTCAAATGTGCACAGAGTTATCGTTGACGTATGGTTTTGCTTAATACTTTTGAGGGCAGGTTAATTGGTATAGTCTTATGCTTATCTCTCACCGTTTCATTTGCTTGTGTTAGTCCTTCTTTTGAAAGAATTAGTACGAGAGGGCCTTTGGGTCTTTATATTTACAAATTCCTCCCCTTCCCGCCTTATTTCCAGAAACATTCCCTGTTGATGTATTCCGACAGGGTAATGGCACGACTCTTCCAGCTGTGCTTTGCCCTGGCTTTTTGATATCCGCTTTCCGCAATACCCGCAGCCTTATCCGGGTTGCTTAATATTTCATCCGCAATTGCCGGAAGCTTATCCATAGCTGCCAGTGAATAGAATACCATATCCTTCTCATCTGTAAACTGAGTCTGGATAAAGGTACTGCCATCACTTAAACAAACTGATTTGCTAAGCATGGAATTAAAAATCCGGTCATGGGCACCGGCTTTAAACCATGGCATAACATTAAGGGAAACGCGGGAATTTCTCATATTGCAGATGCATTCATGGGAGAAGGTGGGACCATGCTCAATTAGATTCTTTTTATTCCGGCACTCCAGCAGGTCCCACCCCTTGCCAAACACATCCACACGAAATCCATTATCGACTAAAGTACTGACTGCCAGGGCCCTGAAATAGAACCTGACATAAAGATCAATAAAAATCATGGAGGCAAAAGCATTTTTTAAATCTTCCTCGGTAAGCTCTTCTATCTCCGCCCTTGTCTGGCTTTCAATAGCCTCTTCTATTGTCTTGTCCGGGGTATGAATTAAATCCTCTATAATATTCTGATAAAATCTGGTGTAATCTTCATTAATCCGGTTTATGTATTTATCAAAAGTATGAGGCGGCGTATAATTACCGGTAAATACGATATTATATTCTCTCTCTTCATACGGAATAAAAATGTCGCTGATACTGGTACCCCCAAGGGGTAAAAAGGAGACATAACGTATAGCAGGAAAAAACCGTTCCATATACTTTACGTGATTTTTATCCACACAAAACAGGATATGTCTTCTAGGCGGCTTTTTCAATAATTCATGATAATAAAAGGGATGATCCACAATGATATTTACGCATAAAATTTCCCGCCGGTCCCAAAATGTTTCACCATTCTCAGCTTCAAAAATCTTCTCACCGTTAATACCTATAAAGTTAAACGTAACCATTACCGTATTCTCTTTCTCACAGAACCAGATAAGATCATTGATTCCCTGGTATTCCTTATTAAAATCAAACATATAAACCTCATATTCCATCTGAACAAATGCCCTGGCAAGTTCTTCGGAAAAATAACCCAGGGTTTCGATCTGGCCTTTGAAGAGGATGATTTTTTTTACTTTATGTATATCTGTCATAAACTGCCGCCGCCTTTTGTGAAAAGTCCATTCATAAAGGTAAATATGATACATGCCTGAACCTTCTGAAGTTTTTATTTTAATTTTTATTTTAAATACCCTGTATATATCGGAAATAGATCTATAATTGTTTATATGCACGGCGCAAAACCGGCGCTTATCGGAAGATAAAAAGCAATCTTCTGATAAGTTACCATGAGTCGAAGAACCAATGGTTTACCATTTACATATACATAAATAACATTTCACATGCAAGCATCAGAATAACCTTCTCAAAATGATACTCCTTATAAAACTCAGCACTCATATTTTAGTAATATTTCTTTTACATCTTTGATTTTCTCCGGTTCCGTACGCCAGATTTGAAACTCACTGAGATTCTCTAACCCCATATAAACCCCTTCTTTCCGATATTCCATCCCACTGTCAATCATTGTTTTTCCCGATAGATGATATGCAGGAGCTTTTGTGTATGGGAGCAGTTCTTTCATTACCCTGGCATTAATACCAGCGCCTGCCATAATCTCAATTCTTCCGTCACTCTTTTCAACGAGGGTTTTTATACATTCTTTACCTTCTAAACAATTGTTCTTCTGCCCTGAAGTTAAAATCGTATGAATTCCAAGATCACAGGCCTGTTCCAGACATTGATGCGGATCTTTACATACATCAAATGCCCGATGAAGCGTGATTGACATTCCTTTTGCTTCCTTAATGAGTAATTTCATTTTATCCACATCCAGATTTCCATCTTTTTGTAAAATTCCGATTACGATTCCATCTGCTCCAAGATATTTGAATTGCCTTATTTCGTTCTTAATTATTGAAAATTCATACTGAGTATAATAGAAGTCTCCAAATCTGGGGCGTATTAACACATTTATTTTTTTATCACATAATTTTCTTACTTCTTTAAATAATGCCGGTGTCGGTGTAGTCCCTCCTATAATCAGATTGGAACAAAGTTCCAGCCTGTCCGCTCCTGCTTCTGCTGCCAAAAGTGCTGACTCCGCGCTATCTACACAGGCTTCTAAAATATGCTTCATATTTATAATCCTCTTTTTCCATTCTTATTTTATGAAGGTTCCCCCCCTCAAGGGCTTTTTGCTGCAAAAAATTCACGTATTTTCTAATATAAAAGCGCCAAAATGTTTATGGGATTCCGGCGTTTTTAAAATTGTCCTATCCTGCATATGTTTCTGTAATTCTTTTACTATCTGTAACCTGTTCCATGGGTCCCATGGGACGCCGTATCCTTTTATACTCCAAAAGGTTCAAATTCTGCGCACAATTTCCCGGAGTTAATGCCATAATAAATCTCTTCGCAATACGATAAAAATCCGGTGTAAGATATCCCTGCTTTACTACGATTATATCAAAGTCAAATGCACTTAACCGGTAAGTATTTAATACTTTTTCCGAAGTAATTGGCCCTCTTTCTGCCAGAATAAGCAATGTAATATTATCTTTTTTGAGTATTGCCGCAGTTACTTTTTCTCCCTCATAAAAGACATTGACCAATTGCACTTTATTAAGCCTTACCCTGACACTTTTCTCTTTATCAATACTCCCCCCTAAGGTTACCTGGAAAGTATCTCCGGCTTTTTTATCTTTACACAATTCAACGGCAGGAGCATCAACAAGACCTGCTATCAATATTTTCTTTTTACTTTTTTCCAAAATGATTTTCAACATATAGGCATTATCACCTGCTGCTCCGGCAGTAACATTATCGGCAGAATCTGAAAGAAATGCCGGGTATTCCGCTCCCTGTTCCAGTAGCATAAGTGCTTCTTCCGGTTCCATAGATACCCCCTGGAATTTAAATTTTTCCCTGTTATCCCAGATATAGTTTCCAAATTTTCTTGCACCTTCCATACCCTTGGTCTTATCACCGGAACCCGAAATCACTACGGTTCCCCCTCCCTGTGCACAATCGACCCACGGCATACCTGCAAAATAAGAGGCACACCATACATTTTCAAGAGTCTCCAAATCCGGGAGCATTTTCATAATTTCAGCACCCATCCCGGATTCTGTCATAAAATTTTCCCCCGGCATCATCATGGGAAGGCGTACCAATTCCGTCCAGGGCATAACCTCTTCTTCTAATGCCCGGATTAACATTCTGGCCGCACGTATCCGTGTTTCATTAATATCAATATGAGGGGCGGTTCTATATCCATAAATAATATTACACATCTTAGACAGGGTATATGTATTATTAGCATGTAAATCCAATGCTGCGGAAATCGGAACGGTTCCGCCCACTCTTTCTCTGATCAGGCTTACTAATAAAGCATCTCCGCTGCCGATAAATTCCACTTCCAATGCCCCATGCAATGGTAAAAACACGCCGTCTACCGACCCGTCTGCCGGCAGCAGTCCTAAAATTTCTTCCACTATTTTTTTGTACTCTTCCAGTTTTAAGACGCCGCCGGGACACGCATCCGCATAAATTCCCGGAATAACTTCATAACCGGCTTTCTGAATTTCTTTTACACCGGCTATTTGCCGTATTAACTTATCTCCTTTCAGGTAAATTGTAAAATCTTCTTTTGTGGACATTAATGGGGAAAAGGAATTGCTTTCCTGATGAATGCCCGCTACAAATATTTTTTTCTTCATATCCCACTCAATCCTTTACATTATCAGTATTTTCAGATATAATCAGATATTAATTAACATAAGTAAATTTATAATTCAACTAGTGCACCGACAAGTTGATGTCTATACCAATTGCGCAGAATGAATTTTCAGACTGCAAGGCGGAGGAGGGAGACGTAGCGGTGGCTACGCTGACCGACGACAACGCAGCAGATGAAAATTCAGGCAAGCGATTGGTATGGATATCAGCTTGCCGGTGCACTAAGGATGCTCTGCATCCCAAAGCTTAATTCTAAGTCAAACCGAAGATAAGTAATCCGTATCTTGGCAAAGCGGGGACTTACTTGTAAAGTTCAAATAAAATCCAGGGAAGTCTTAACTTTCGGTTAAAGGTTTTCTTTAAAATAAAACACCATTTTGGTTTCCACAAGGTAATAATAAAAATCCATGATTCTATTACAAATTCAGTAGTAAGAAGGAGTGCCTCATGAAACAGAATACAATAAATGAGAAAAAAATATACCAAGAGCTTATCAGAGTCTCTAACTTGTACTACTCCAACTGTACCATCCAGGACATGCTGAATTATATATCCAATATTTCCGGATTCGTTGTTGTGCTTACTGACTCGGCATATCAGCCGCTATCCGGTCAGTTTCCAGCTACTTCGGCCACACAGGAATCGAATCATTCCGAATCACCTAACATCATCTCACTTAGTAAATTTCCGGATTCAGATTACATTTTGCCAATAAAATTTTATGACAAATTACTGAATTTTAAAGTTCTTGCCCTCCCTAATCAGACTCATTTTCTATGTATCGAAAAAGACTTTGAAAGCAAGGATTCCTTTATTCAGACTATTATAAAAAATACCCTGCCTTTTTTGGCTTTAACTATTGATAAAGAATCCGTATCCGCCTTTAACAACTTTTCCAGTGATTATTATGATTTATTTTTACAGATCCTGCACGGCGGCGCTGCGAATTCACCGGAGAAAATCAGAGATATCTGTAACATATATAACTTCAACCCTGATTTAAAACGAATCTGTATGACTATCCAATTAGAAAACACTTCCATGCCTGCCAGTAAGATAAAAGAGCTTACGAATCAGATCCGAATGAATCTGGCCAGTGAAAAATACTTTCTGGTTTCTCAAAAAGACTATATCAGTATCTTTATGCTTTATTCAATGGAAGACCATGACCTGGATATCATTACACAAAGTTATGTGCTGGCGGAATCCCTTTTTGAAGAATTATCCAGACAATATTCTTTACGGATCGGCTTTAGCAGCGCCCACAGCGGAATTGAAACCATAGGTGCGTCCTATGAAGAGAGCTTTAAATCAATCAATATGCAGAAACAGTTAAATCTTCCTCAAAGTGCATCCTCCTATTTTGAACAAAGTATTTATCATATCTTAAATATACCGGAATTGCAAAATTTCCGAAAACTGGCAAATGACATTATTTCTCCTTTGATCGAATATGACACGGTAAACGGAACAAATTACTTTGAAACCTTACAGCAGTATTATTTTAATTCTTTCAATATGCAAAAAACCGCTAATGCATTGTATATCCACAGAAATACGTTAACTTACCGTCTTCAGCAGATTAAAGAACTATTAAAATTTGACTTTGATTTTGAACATAATATCGATGCTTTATTAACCTTGTATTTATGTGTTTGCGTCTATAAACTGGGATATCACCCGAGCGTATAAATTTACCCTTTTATCCCGGAGTTAATGCTTCCTTCCATAAAATATTTCTGCAGAAAGAAGAACAAAATTACCATTGGTATAATTGCAATGGCTGAGGCTGCCATAAGTAAGGCCCAGTCAACTCCATAGGAATTGGTAAACTGGCTTAATCCCAGCGAAATTGTCCATTTTTCTGATTTGGTCAGGTAAATGAGCGGCCCCATAAAGTCTGTCCAGGACCACACAAAAGAGAATAGGGCAACCGTAACAATAGCCGGTTTTACCAGCGGAACCGCAACCTTCAGATAAATCCACAGCTCGCTTGCGCCGTCAATCCTGGCTGCTTCTAAAAGTTCCTCCGGCAGGCTTAAATAAAACTGGCGCATCAGAAAGATAAAATATGCCTTTCCCAGAAAGTCCGGCAGGAATAACGGAACATAGGTATTAATCCATCCGATTTTAGAAAACAAACTATATAAAGGAATCATCGTAACCGTAAACGGAAGCATCATGGTTGCCATTACAATCAGAAATACCTTATCCCTGCCGGGCCATTTCAGCTTTCCAAAGGCATATCCTATCATCGGCGCTGAAATTACATTTCCCAAAACCGCAAGACTTGTGGTTTTTATCGTATTAAGTAAATACTTTAAATAGGGTATTGCCTCAAAAGATTCTTTATAATTACCGAATAAAACCGGATTTGGAATCCACTTGGGAGGATGTGAAAAAATCTGATCCGAGCCTTTTAACGATGTACTTATCAGCCATAAAAACGGAATAAAATAAAACGCTCCCAGAATCAATAATGGGATATATCTGAGATAAAATTTTATTTTTCTTTTGCTCATCTGTCATTACCTCCTGAATTTGAAATTTTAAAAAGCACAAAGGTAATAACAATCATCCCGATTAACATAATTACGGCAAGTGCACTGGAATAACCAAACTTCAGATACTTAAAGCTTTCATTGTATATATTTACCGCATAAAACATCAGGGAATTCTTTATTCCGCCCAAAGTTCCGTTGCTTTTCGGCGAGGATGCCGCCACCATATAGGACTGGGTAAACGTATTGAATCCAACAATAATCCCATTGATTACCTGAAAAAAAGTTATATCGGAAAGCATCGGCCAGGTGATAAAACGGAACTTAGCCCATGAACTGCCGCCGTCCAGTTCTACCGCTTCATAATATTCACCGGATATATTCCCAATCCCGGCCAGGTAAACGATGATTGTGTTTCCTACACACCACAAGGTCATTAAAATGACGGCAGGTTTGGACCACTCCGAAGATGACAGCCATAATGGCTGCGGCAAATGTATTAGTTTTAAAAAAGAATTTACCAGCCCATATTGCGGATTCAGCAGCCACATCCAGATAAGAGAACTGGCAACCGGCGGAACCAGGGAAGGTAAGTAGAATACTGTTCTGAAAAATCCTCTTCCCGGTATTTTCATATTTAATAATACCGCTGAAAAAACAGAAAGACCGATCTGAAGCGTAACTCCTACAATTACAAAATAGAAAGAGTTATAAACTGATTGATAAAATATCGGATCATGGAATATCTCAATGTAATTATCAAAACCAATAAAATCAGGTGCTTTCATCAGATTGTATTCTGTAAAACTATAGTATATCGTCGAAAAAATCGGATAAAGATTGAACAGAATAAGCCCTATAACCCATGGTATCAGAAATACTGCCGCCAGCCTCATCTGTAATTTTTGGTATTTATAACGTTTTACTTTTCTCATTTTCATACTTTCACCTACATAAAGAATATGGACATCCAGATCAGATTAGCAGCTCTATAATACTTAAAGCCCCATGATACCAGTCTATTTATCCCGCTGTCGTGAGATGTCAATCGGTGCAGCGCTGCTGTGCCTCTTTCCACCGCCTTTCATCGGAAGAATTATCCTATGTATCCTATACAGCAAGTCAAAGCGGATATTCCAGATCCGCTATGCTACCTGCTATATGCCGGTTTAGTTCCCGTTAACCCATTTATCAGCCAGAGGCTGTAACTCATCATATAAATCCTGCAAGGCTTCATCAACTGTCTTATCCCCGCTGTAAATTGCTTCTTCCGCAAGGCCCTGTCCGTCGGAATACTCGGAACTAAAGGGTACAGCCGGGAATGCCTTGGCTTTTTCGGCTAACACGGAATCAATAAAACCTTTCAGCTGCGGTGCCTGACTTACCAATTCCTCTGATTTTAAGGCACTGTAAGTTGTCGGCAGGCTTCCTTTTGCCGCGCAGAATTTGATATAAGCCTCATCCGAAGTGAGATAATTAACAACCTCAAATGCCTTCTCAGCATTTTTACTTGTTGCGGATATGGATAACATACCGCCCTGTAATCTTCCTGAACCGGCAAGTTCCGGTTTATTCTCAGTAACGGGAACCTCCACTGCACCCCATTCAAAACCATCCGGAGCATATTGATCAATAAAGTTTTCGAACCATTCACCTTCTATTGCAAATACTACTTTGCCCTGGAAAAACGGATTATCAGAAGATGCATAGGTACCAAAGCCGCTCTTGAATTTTGTTACCGCATCAATTCCGTAATCGGTATAATACAAAGCCTTATAGGAAATAGCATCCTTAAATTCCTGGCTTGTACATGTTACCTGATTTGTGCCAAAATCATAAAATTCCGCGCCAAACAGGTATGGCATTTCAACCCGGTCAATCCAGGGATAATCAGGAACATATCCCAGTCTGGTGTAATCTCCGGAATCATCCTTTAAAACAGCCTTCTTAGAAATATCAGCCATCTCCTCCAGTGTTTTAGGAGACTCTGCCTTTAATTCCTCCAATACGGCTTTATTGTAGAAAAGCATATAGGAATCCATGGTATATGGCATTCCATACTGAACTCCGTCATAATTTCCTAATTTATAAACGGATTCATAAATATTGGATACATCTATTCCTTTGCCGGCGATATAATCATCGATTGGTGCCAGCATACCTGCATCTGCCCATTTACTGCAGGTCGTATCAGCCGTATAAACTATATCGGGGCCGTCTCCGCTGGGGATAGCGGTAAGCATTTTATCTTCCGTCTGGGAAGCAAGAACTTCAACCTGTACATCAGACTGGCTGTTATTATAATCATCTATAACCGCCTGCAAAGCATCTGCTTCACTTCCGCTCCAGGTATGCCAGAAATTGATAACCGTTTTTTTACCGTTTTCTGCTGATGCTGATGTTCCACCAGGTGTGGCTGCCGCGTCGGATTCCGTACCGGTTTCCGTGTTTTCCGAATTTTCCTTTGATCCGCAGCCTGTAATGGAAAACATCAAACAGGCCGCCATAGCAATGCTGATTGCTTTTTTTAACATTTTCATTTTTCTTTCCTCCTTATTTTAAAAAAAGCGGTCCCACTTTATTATGATATGGTCCGCTTCTTTGCTTACATTGTATTCATATGAACTAAAAACAGTATATAAAACTATGGTATTTATGTCCTCGTTATTATGCACAAAAAGTATACGCATATTTTTAGGCGGCGTGCACAAGCGTTTTAAAACATCTTTTGCTATACTAAATTATTAATTACAGTACTTTCTAAACTTGTTTCAATTCGAATAAACACCGAATATGGAATGAAACATAAATTACGATAGCCATACGAAACAACTATACATAAAATGAACGAATAAATCAACTGGGAGGATTAATTATGTTATTGAAACAATTAATGGAAGTCTATGATATTCTGGATGACAGTACTGCTTCAGGCAGCAAAATGAAAGATTACTATTTAAAATTAAAACCGGATGCGAATATTAAAACCTTTGTACTGAATGGGCCCAAAGGCCGTACTGACGTTATCAGGATACTGATACCGGGTCGCTACGGTAAAACAAGCGGAGGAACTGCTCCTACTTTGGGAATCATAGGCCGTCTGGGCGGGTTAGGGGCCAGACCGGAGATGACCGGATTTGTATCGGATGGTGACGGTGCATGTACAGCGCTTACAGCTGCTGCAAAATTATTAGACATGCAGGCAAAAGGCGATTTTCTTGAGGGCGACGTAATTGTCGCCACGCATATTTGTCCCAATGCACCGACACAACCCCATCAACCTGTGCCTTTTATGGGTTCTCCGGTTAAAATGTCACAAAATAATGAAACAGAGGTAATGCCGGAAATGGATGCAATTCTCTCTATCGATACAACGAAAGGCAACCGGCTGATTAACCATAGGGGCTTTGCCATATCCAACACAGTAAAGGACGGGTATATCTTACGGGTATCTGATGATTTACTGGACATTATGCAAACCACTACGGGAGAACCCCCATACATATTCCCCCTTGCCACTCAGGATATCACCCCATATGGTAACGGTTTATATCACTTAAACAGTATTTTACAGCCTGCTGTTGCAACCTCTGCACCGGTAGTCGGTGTAGCGATTACAACAAAAACCACGGTAGCCGGCTGTGCCACAGGTGCAAGCCATTTTACGGATATAGAAGAAGCCTCACGCTTTTCCGTGGAAGTTGCCAAATATTTTGGTAAAGGAACCTGTAAATTCTATGATGTAAAAGAATTCCAGATGTTAATTAAACTATATGGACCCATGAAGCATCTGCAGACTTTAGAGAACAATTGAGCCACTCAATAGGAGCGGCCCAATTTCTCATGAATTAAAGCACTGATGGTTTACCGGTTACATAAATACATTAAATTTTAAGCATAATAAAGTCTAACACCGGTTTCATGACTCATCCGGGTTGGATGTCCTTTCGTATGCATAGGCATGTGGAGAATGTCGTCATAATGATTTGTGCAAATTATTTCATTATGCTTTTCTAGTATTAATGCAACATAGATGACTTCTTCTTTATCAAATTTAACATTCAGATCCCATACTTTTATGATTGCGTCACCGCCTACATAAAGCTCTTTTTGCTTTTTTAAAATTACCTTCCCTTCCCTATCCGTTATAACACAGGAAGCGGTGCAATCGCCAAGGGGCGTTAACAAATCATGGACTACGTAAATACTGTCCAGGCTATCTTTGTATTTCATAAAGATTCCCGTCGGCATATTACTTTCCGTCATAGCATCTGCTCCTGCCTTCGGAATTCCCCACCAGTCATATAATCCATAGAAGCTCTGAGGGCACATATCATTAAACAGGAACTGGACGTATCCTGCATTGGGATTATATTTCTGCATTCTGTAATGCTCGGTATAATATTTTAATAAAGAATATTGATATTTCCCGATTTCCTCAATATCATTTACTATATTATTTAATCGCCTGTAAACAACCGGCATTTTTTTTAGGTTTTCTAAACAGGGCGGAGCATCAAAACCAAATTCGGTATTTAGCTTCTCCACCGTTCCATAAATGTCACTGTAATGTCCATTTTCCCCCGCAAGAGAGCCAATATAATTATGACTGTCGCCGCTGTCAGGATCATCTTCATACATGGAGCCTTTTATTACAGGTCTCGATGGATCATGATCACATACCGCTTTATATAATATCGGTCCAGGATTAATATCCATGGAACGGCTGTGGGCTTTAGACGTTCCTTCCGGCACATCGTCTAAAAGTCCCGGCTCATTCATACAAATCCAGCATAATATTGACGGATATTTTTTAAGCATATCAACTGTCTGCAAATACACATGAATAAACCTTTGCGCAAAAGCATCCGATAACGGATGCGCCCAATTATATTCCGAATCCTGCATAATCCCAATACCCAGCTCCGTACATAATCCGTAAAACTCCGGCATATCCACATGTACATGTACCCGTATCATATTAAAACCATTTGATTTTATAGCCATGAGATCTCTTTTATATCTTTCCTTATTCATAGCGGAGATATAATTATCCGGGAAATATGCCGTTCCGCGCATATATAACTTGTTTCCGTTTAATATAAATGTTGTTTGTTTATCATTACGCAGCATTTCTATTTTCCGAAAACCTGTTATTTCCTTATATTCATAAACAGTTCCTTCCTTACTGTCTTTTAAATATATCTTAATTAAATAAGTATACGGCATACCTCGATCCCATGTATTCCACAAGCGGATATCCCGTACAGTTCCTTTCAGTGTATGGATACCGTCTTTCTCAATTTTACAATTATCCTGATACAGTATTTCTTTTGTTAATTTATCAATACAGCACCAGCCAAGCTGATATTCTCTTTCTTCAGAATTAGAGACAGCTACTTCAATTTTAACGGCGGCGCTATCTAACGTCTCATTCAATGCATAAGTAACAACCGGCGTGGTTTGAAAAACAGCCCCGTCATGAATTTCCACCATGACGCTTCCATATATACCCACAGGGTTTATGTCTCTTTGCACAAAGGTATCCGAGTGCTCATACGTTCCTTTAACCATGTTCCGGTAAATCAGGAAAGTACGTCGTTCCTGATTATTACCATCCACTTCATCGTCCCAGGGCGACCATACTTTTACAATTAAACGGTTACTTTTTCCTGCTTTAATAACATCGTCAAGATTAAATTCAAATGGTATGGAATAACCCTCATGTTCACCTAAAAACACCCCATTAACCCATACCTTGCAATAATAATCAACATTCGTAAATTTAAGTACACAATGTCCTTTTGCATCATCAGGAACAAAGAAATCATTTTTATACCACCATGGAGCGTCGTTAAAATAACGCAGCTCACGTCCCCAATATGGGTTTTCCGATAATATCAACTGTAATTGTTTAAGTTTTGGAAGTTCTTCCCATTCTGACATCTGAGGCCCCTGCAGTGTTAGAAAATCATCTTTCTTATATAATTCCAGTATTTCTCCCGTATCATGAACATCCTGCAATATATACCAATCTTTTATTAATTCTAAAATCATTATGTATTCTCCTTATTATAAAATTTTCAGCTCTTTACTGCTCCCGCAGCCATTCCTTCCATCACTTGCCTATTTAATATAAAATAAATAATCATGGTAGGTAAAATCGCTATCACAATTGATGCAAAAGTTGCCCCCCAGTCTCTTCTTCCCATTTCGCCGACAAAATCATTTAATCCGATAGGCAAGGTTTTCATTGTATCTTTTGTCATAAAAGTATTAGCATAGGTAAATTCATTCCATATTGATACGAAATTATAAATGATAATTGTAACAGTTGAGTTTTTTGCTATCGGCATCATAATTTTTAAAAATTTTGTCCAATGACCTGCTCCATCAATTGCGGCGGCTTCCATTAATTCGTCCGGTACAAATCTCATAAAACCCGTATACAGGTAAATACACATGGGCAGGCCAAAACCCACCTGCGGCAGGATCAAAGAGAGATAGGTATTTCTAAGTCCCAAATCGTTATAAATCTGAAACATTGGTATTAAGCATGAAAATATAGGAACCATCATACCAATAAGAAAAAAAGTCAATAACTTTTCATTTTGTTTAAATTTAATCTTGCTGATTGCATAAGCTGACGGGGCGCCAAGCACTATAATCCCAATAAGAGTAAATATAGCAACAACCGTACTATTTAAAAAGTATTTGACTAATTTGGAAGAGAATAATGCTTTTGCATAATTCCCAAGATATAACGACGCAGGAAAGGCATAAGGCGCGCTACCGGCTATATCTTCCGCCGATTTAAAACTAGACATTACAACCCAGATTACAGGGTAGCTTTGTATGACAATAAAAAGCAAAATTATCATATAAAATATAAAACCTGTGAATTTCCCAGCTTTTAAATGATTCATTTTCTTGACCTCCTCATTCATTTTTGTGAGATCTTGCCTCAAACAATCTCACAATTCCAACCGCCGCAAGAGATTCAAGTAAAATAAATACCGCTAAAGCACTGCCATATCCAAATTTAGACATACTAAATGCCGTTTTATACATATAGGTGGCAACCAGCTCAGTTGCATTCCCCGGTCCGCCGTTCGTTAATATATAAGATACGTCAAATCCCTTTAATGTTCCATTTACTAAAATTACCAGCACAACAAAGAAAATATTTTTTATTAATGGTAATCTAATATATCTATACTGCTGGAACCGGTTGCAGCCATCCAAATAAGCTGCTTCAACCACATCCCTGGATATATTCATAAATGCGGAATAAAATATAACCATATACAGTCCGCAGAATTTATATCCGTCAATTAAACTCACCCATAAAAGTGCCAAATCATATTCCGATAGAAAAGCAATCGGTTTCAGGCCCATAAATTTCATAATAGCGGGAATTACGCCTAACGGCTGTACCGACAGCATTTTTTCAAATATCTTACAGATAGCCATGGATGAAATAATACAGGGAATAAAATAAACCACTCTTAAAATGTTGGAGCCCTTTGTTATGTTGGTTAATAATATTGCCATAACAAGTCCCGCTATTAATTGAAAAGTGGTGCCGACAACCATAAAAAATATATTATTTTTAAAAGCCGTCCACAATGTCTTATCACTAAATAAACGAATATAATTATCCAATCCTATAAAAACTTTATTTCCTACGCCGCTCCAATTGGTAAAACTATATGTAATTGACCATATAAGAGGAAAGATTACGACTCCGGTATATATAATAATAGCAGGTAGAGAAAATAACCACGGTTCCAGTCTGTTTTTTGGTTTCATTCCATCGACTCCCTCCGAATATATTCAGCCAGACGCAGTATCTTATAAGTTTATGGCCGCTTTGTATATCACTGCAAAGTAGCCATAACTTAATAAGTGTTATATAAATCCCAATTACTTAATATTTTCAGCAACTATTGCATCCATGTTTTCCGCCCATTCCTGTGGAGTAGTCTGTCCCAGTACCAGACTGGTAGTTTCTTTTTCCAAAGGTTCAACGGATGCCGAATCAATCACGACATCCCAACATTTTGCATATGTTTTAACACCCGATACATCTTTAATTATCTGCTGATAAATATCCGGAAGATTGTTCATTGTCTCTTCATCCGGCATAACTGATGGAAGATTATTATATTTTAAACTTGCTTCTGCGTAATTATCGATTAAATAGCTTATAAATGATTTCATTTCCTCATTCATAGCATCTGAACAAATTGCTGTTCCAATACCTGAATTGGCAAAGAAATCTGTACTTTCCGTAACATCATTATCAGTATGAACAGGCATTGTAAAGAATCCAAAATCTTCTTTCAGATTGCCATCTTCGCCTACTAAATCTTCCAAAACCCAAGTTCCGTTATAAAGCATTGCAGTCTGCCCACTTGCAAACAGATCAACCATGGTGTCATAATCCGCGCTGGACCAGCCGGTTTGCAAATACGGCGAAATTTTTTGCATGAACTCGGCTCCCGCAATTCCGGCCTCATCCGTAAAAGATAATTTTCCCGTACTTGCATTTGTGATATAATCATTACCTGTCAATCTGAATGGTACCATGGCAAAATAACGTAAAATCGGCCATTCATCACCCATTGCTATAGGGGTATATCCTTTATCCAGCAGTTTCTGGCAATCGCTTAATAACTCGTCAAAAGTCTTAGGAGCACTTACTATGCCCGTATCCTCAAACATTTTCTTATTATAGAAAAAGTATTCCGTATTGCATTGAAATGTCACGAGATTTAATTCGCCGCTGGTAAGCCTGGCATATTCTTTGGAAATTGTAAAAATCTTATCTGAAACTCCTAATTCATTATATAAATCTTCTATGGAGTACGCTTTACCGTCTTTTACAATATCCGCAAACCAAGTATCCGGATCTGAATCATACCACTCTGGAAGTTCGTCACTGGCTGCTAAAATTTTCAGTTTCTGCAGATAAGATGATCTGTCTGAAATATTTTCGATTTCAAAAGTAAAATCCAAATCCGGATTTTCATCCTTATAGCTTGCCGCTATATCTTTTACTGCTTTAATTACTGCCTCATCTGCACTTCTTGCACTTAACCAATTAATGTGCAGAATCCTATCCACAGAGGTTTGACTATCCTTAGAGGTTTGACTTTTCTCAGAAGTTGACAATGAATTTCCGTCTTTACTTACCGATTCTTTTCCGCAACCTGTAAACAATCCGGCTATCATTGTAATAAATAATAAAATCCCCAATACATTTTTCCGCATATGTTTTCCTCCTATTTAATGAATAATTATTGTTCCATTGTCGGACAATTGCATTATATCAAATGTAAATATTTTATAAAAGGGAAATAATTCGTAAAATTAGTAATATTTTAGTGACTTTGCGATAATCCCTATACAATTTATTTATTTTATTATAAAATATTAACAACTTAAATTTATTTAATGCTCCAAGCAAGCTTTTTTCAAACACACTCTAACGAAGAAATTTTATGATTATATTAATTTACATTTACTTTAGTTATATTGGGAGGATATATAATGAAAAACATTATAAGCTTTCTTAAAAAATTTTTTTTCGGTTCAATTCGTAAAAAGATTTTTATTTCTTTTCTTTCTTTTTATTTGGTAATCATAGTAATTTTGTTTACTGTTATTTATTATTCTTCCAAGACCTCCTTTACCACTTCTTCCATTAACAATTCCAGAAGAGAGCTTGCTACTATAACTAACAATATAAGCAGTAAAATAGAGCATATTTTTGATTATGCCATTTCTGTCTCATTAAATGATTACATCATTCAGACTACTGGAAAATATTCTACACCACCGACAGATGAAATTATTCGTTATAACTTAAATAAAAATATGAATACGATAGTTAACTCAATTATTGGTTTAAATAATAGTGTTGCCATGTGGGAAATTTTAGCTTCCGACGGAATATTTTTTAATACCAGCGGATATAATATTAATTCAATTCAGAACTTAGATATAAAAACTATCATAAATAAACATAATAATAATAAAGGGCCTTGTATTAGCGGACCATATTTATATGAGTCATCAGACATACTGGCTACGGATGATCCTGAATTTGTTTTTATTGTCTCGAAGCCTATTATACAATTAAACTCCAGAAAGCTTTGCGGATATATTATCTTTTTTATAAAAAACTCAACTATCTCTTCCCTGTTTGAAAATTATATGCCTGCTGCTTCTGACAGTTCGTTTTATATTTTAAATAATAATAATGATATATTGCTGTCATCTAACAAAGGGATGATTTATTCCTCATTTCTTAACAATAAGAAACTGCAAATTTCTGATTCCGATTGGGACAGATTAAATAAGAATGGTTTTATTGTAAACAATATAGCTTACGCAAATTCTCTTGACATCGTGTATTCTATGACAGCCTTAAATGATATCCAATGGAAAATAATTAACGCTATCCCTTTAAAATTACTTTTAAATGAGCAGCAGGTATTTAACCGGACATTCTTTATTTGCTTTTTATGTGCATTTATTGCATTCTTTGTTTTAGCTTATATTTTTGCGAGATCAATTACAAAACCTATATTAAAGCTGACCCAAATCATGCAGAATGTGTCCGAAGATGCTTACGAAACTACAGTAATACCAAATAATTCCGATGAAATCGGTATTCTTTATAAAGGTTATAATAGTTTAATTTTACAAACACAGGAGCTTCTAACAACTATATATGAAGAACAAGAAGCAAAGAATGATTTTAAATTTAAATTAGTACAGGCACAGATAAATCCTCACTTTTTATACAATACTCTTGAAATGATTAAATCTATGATAGATTTAAATATGAATGAGGAATCCAGTGAAGCTATTACCGCGTTATCTATTTTTTACCGGTTATCTTTAAGTAAAGGATCTGACATTATAACAATAGAAAATGAGATTGACATTGCTCAACAGTATATGTATATTGAAAAGCTCCGTCATACGGAATATTTTGACTATCAGATTATTCATACGGATTCTATTAATCAATGTATTATACCTAAGTTAACATTACAGCCAATTTTGGAAAATGCTATTATACACGGAGTAGTCGAAAAAGAATCAAAAGGAACTATTATACTGCGTACTACAGAAACTGATAATAAAATACATTTTAGTATAGAAGATAACGGACCAGGTATTGATGAAAAAGAACTTAAAAAATTACTATCAGTTATTGAAGATGCACCTCAGCCAAACTTGCCCTCATTTGGGTTAAGTAATATAAACAGGCGTATAAAACTACTATTTGGTAAAGAATACGGTTTATCCATAAGCAGTAAATTAGGTCAATATACTAAAGTTATGCTTACGATACCAAAAGTTTTCCCATTAAACGACAGCCCCAGTCTTGCTCCTTATAAATCACATAATTAATAGTTATTAAAAAAGATAATTGCAAAACTATATAGTTTTCTGATATACCATACAAAATACGAATTTCATAGCTTCAGTTGCCTTTAGGGAGCAATTACCTAAGTTATTAAAATGCAGAGAGGAAGAATACCATGAAGACAATATTAATTATAGATGATGAATACTATTTCAGACAAGCATTGATTAAATACATTCTGGCATTTCAGGAGGAATACCTGGTAATTGGTGAGGCTAATAATGGTAAAGCAGGCATTCAAAAAATTAAGGAGTTACACCCTGACATCATTTTAATCGATATTACCATGCCCCAAATGAATGGTTTTGAAGTAATTGAATACGTTAAATATAACAATCATATTTCCAAATTTATTATAATTTCAGGTTATGATAAATTTGAATATGCACAAAAAGCGATTCAGCTTGGTGTTCAGGATTTTTTACTAAAACCCATAACCCATGATAACTTATATTCTTGCCTTAATAAGGTGAGTAATTTAATTGACATTGAAAGAAAAAGAGAACACAATCTTACCGAGCTGTCCCAAATACAAAATAGCACCAAAAGTTACCTACGAGCTTATCTTGCGTCACAATTAATACAGGAGAGCTATGAAATTGAAAATCTAAGTAATTTAGCAAAAGATGCTAAGTTCATACTTACTCATGACTTTTATGCTGTTATACTATTTAATGCTCAGAAATTACCCCGCACATGGAAACAGGAAGAAATAGAATTATATTATTTTACTATAGACAATATTGTAGGCAATCTATTAGATGCTTCCGTAAGTTTTATTAGTTTTACCAATATGCAAAAATCTCTGTGTATAATATTAGGCATGGATACACTACATTTTAATAATTATAAATTATGGCTGTCTGAAATGCTCCGACAGGTAACTTCCATTATCAAAAGAAATGATAATTATAATTTTATCGTTTCCGTCGGCAACTGCTACCCTGCTCTGGAAGGTATACATTCTTCCTATATTGAAGCAGTCTCTATTGAACGATATTATCTTTTTTATGAAATTTTAGGTATTCACTATTATTCAGAGAATTCACTTAATGTGTCCGATTCCACAAAAGTTCTTGTAACGGATGAATTTAAGCGCCAGCTATTACTTGCAATGAGGCAAAACAATAAAAGCAGTATCAGTAATTCAATTGATACAATTTTTGAAACTTTGAGACTGTCAAAGCTATATCCAGATGTTTTTTTACTTCAAATCAATAATATTCTTCTTCTTATTATTGACTTTGCCACTGAATACGGCATTGAGAATGCTCTGGATTCCCTGCATAATTTTGCCGTATCCAAGCTTTTAACTATTTATTCTGTTTCAGAAATTAAGCAGCATATACTAAATATTATATTTATTACAGTTCAGCAGGCACACAATACTATAAATCCAAGCAACCATAAAATTATTAAAAAAATCAAAGAATATATTAATATTAACTATGTGAATCCTAATTTAAATCTGGAGATTATCTCACGAACAATTGATATGAATTTACAGTATATGTGTTTTCTTTTCAAAAAATATACAACTGTTACAATAGGAAGCTATATTCTTCAAGTTCGTATGGAAAATGCAAAATATTTGCTGCATAATACAACTGACAACATTTCCCAGGTTGCGGAAAAAGTCGGGTTTGAAGATGTTGGTTATTTCAGCAAATGCTTTAAAAAATATTATGGTGTTTCTCCCAAAAAATACATTACTAAAAATATAATTCTTAGATAGCCGGCCTTAACCTCAAATTAATATAGGAGCAAAAACCATGCTCCTATAATCGGATGCACGGCACAAAAGCATCGCCTTTTATCGGAAGATAAAAAAACATCTTCCGATAAGTTATACTAAGTTCTAATTCAGCTAAATGCCTTAAATATAATAAATCACAATATCATTTTATTTGAAATTTTCCGTGTACTCCAGCCAAGACTCTGTGCCCAGGAGCGGGATTCGGATTGTTCTTCCCTGTCGTCACTTTCATAAATAGTTCCCAAAAAATCGGCAAATCCCCCCAGGCCACCCACGTCATCAACCACAAATACTCCGTCTTTATGAATACAGACCGGCTTATGCTTTTCAATCACCGTTTCGTTGGCCTCCACTAATTCTTCCTTCGAAAGTACTCCTCCTGCAAGTAAATCACCGCAATCTTTTTTCTTAGTTATGGTAACAATCCAGTTATCCCCAAAATCATAGTTATAAATTAACTCCCTTGTAACAGGAAATACTTCCCTGGCTGCAAGGAGTTCTTCCCCGTCTGCCAAAACCTTACTGACCTCCAGCCGTTCCAGCAGACTTTCCGTTCCGCCGTCAATGGCTAAGGAGGCGTTCATTTCATCCAGGGTCAAATCAATTAACGGTGCCTTCCGCAGAATCTTAATTTCTTCATTCCCATCCGATTTGCTTCGCTCCATATAATCATGAAAGGATTCCCTTACCTCCATCATTGGAAAGCGGTCCATCAGCTCATCAACATCCCTCTTCGCAGCGTCATAATGCTCCAGATTACCGCCATAATAATACGGTCCCGTATATTTCTTCCTAAGCCATATTTTAATACTGCCTCCCTGATAATCATCATCCCAGAAAATATCCGCCTCTGCTTCGGACGGCGGCTGGAATAAGATTCCCACCAAATCCGTCCAACCTTTAACCGTACTGCCGGTCAGCTTTTGATAAACCTCCTCCGGTAACCGGAAGCTCCGCAAGTGGGAATTCTGCCATCCGAATAATTTCTGAATGGCATAATGCAGATTATGCAGCGGCATATCGGACGGTATCAGGATGTCCCTGCTTATGGATTCTCCTGTTGAAGATTCTCCGTATCTTCGCAGCATTCTTTTCTGATAATCCGATAAGAATTCGTTTTTCAGTTCCAAATGAAGCCGTACTGCCGAAAACAGTATTTCCTTACTTATTTCATTTTTTTCCATTATCTGCTCCCTTTCTTAAGAAATCTCTCTCCAAAATCATGGTACTTTCTTTATCACACTTGATATAAAACATCTTTATCACGCAATATTACATTGTTTGCATGATCCGGCTTATTCACCAAATCTTTATACCTCACTATGTTTTAATTGAGACGTTACTTTTTTTAGGCAATTTTCTTTACTATACTTTTCATAATCGTAAAATATAATGCGAAGCTTATCGCTAACAGCCTCATTTAAACCATACTTTTCTAAACGCGTTCCTTTATTTCTACAAATTTTCCTTTATTCTATTTATAAATATCATTATATGAGAAATTCTTATGAGTGTAAAGAAATATTCTCCATTTGTTTGTTATTCATTTTTTAAACAACAATCCTAATACTGCTTTTTATAAGATTTATTTGCAATATCCCCCCGTATCATGTATTATAATATTATTAGTTAAAAAATCAAATGACTAAGGGAGAATAGGCAACAGATGAAGACAACAGCACTTATCATGGCCGGCGGACGCGGCGAACGCTTCTGGCCCAAAAGCAGAAAAAACCTGCCAAAACAGTTTTTGTCACTCACTGGTGACGGCAAGACTATGATACAATTAACCATAGAGCGAATACTTCCGCTTGTGGCAATGGAAGATATTTTTATATCAACCAATAAGGACTACAAATCACTTGTTCTTGAACAGCTTCCCGGCATCCCAAGGGAAAATATCCTGTGTGAACCATGCAGCCGGAACACCGCACCCTGCATGGGTCTGGGAGCCGTACATATAGCAAAGAAATACGAGGATGCCACCATGGTGGTACTGCCCTCCGACCATTTAATAAGATATAACAGCATGTTTATCAATACGTTAAAAGATGCCAGTGAAATAGCACAAAAGGACAGTAATTTAGTTACTATTGGAATTACCCCTGACTACCCGGAAACAGGTTATGGCTATATTAAATTTAATCCTGACATATGCGAAGGCAGATCCTTTATAGTAGACCGGTTTGTAGAAAAGCCCAGCCTGGAAGTTGCAAAGGAATACCTAGCTACGGATGAATATCTATGGAACAGCGGTATGTTCGTTTGGAAGGTATCTTCCATCCTGCAAAAAATGAAAGAACTTCTGCCGGAGATCTATGAAGGGCTTCTTAAAATTCAGAATGCCATTGGTACGCCGGAGGAGGAAGAAATTCTGGAAAAGGAATTCCATGATTTACAATCTATTTCAATCGATTATGGCATTATGGAAAAATCCAAAAATATATATACCCTTCCCGGAACCTTCGGTTGGGATGATGTGGGCTCCTGGCTGGCTGTGAAACGTATAAAGAAGTCCAACGAATTTGGTAATGTCGTTAATGGCAATGTGATAACAATAGAAACCAAAAACTGTATTATTGAAGGCAGCAAAAAACTAATTGCCACAGTAGGCTTAGAAAATCTTATTATTGTAGATACGCAGGATGCCACTCTGATCTGTGAAAAGGACAGCGCCGGGGATATTAAAAAGATTCTTGAGAATCTGAAAATTTGCAACAGAAATGAATATTTATAGCTAATTACAATAACAAAGGAGTATTTTTTAATTATGAAGAATGCATTAATTACAGGAATTACAGGACAGGACGGTTCCTATCTTGCGGAATTGCTTTTGGAAAAAGGTTATAATGTCTATGGCATCATGAGACGAAAAAGTGTTGTCGATTATGGGAACGTAGAACATATAAAGGACAAAATAAACTTTATCTATGCTGATATGACTGATGTTATATCGTTAATCAATGCGATAAAGATATCCCAGGCAGATGAGATATATAATCTTGCGGCCCAGTCCTTTGTTGCAACCAGCTGGGAACAGCCGCTTGCAACTGCGGACATTGATGCCCTCGGTGTCACCAATCTGTTAGAGGCAATCAGGACAGTAAAACCTGACGCACACTTTTACCAGGCATCTACCAGTGAAATGTTCGGACTGGTGCAGGAAATTCCCCAGAAAGAAACCACCCCATTTTATCCAAGAAGTCCATACGGAGTTGCAAAGCTATACGGTCACTGGATAACAAAAAATTACCGTGAAAGCTATAAGCTCTTTGCATGCAGCGGTATCTTGTTTAACCATGAAAGTGAAAGACGGGGAAAGGAATTTGTTACCAGGAAAATTACAGATGCGGTAGCCAGAATTAAATTAGGTGTTCAAGACCACTTAGAGCTTGGCAACATGGACTCGAAACGTGACTGGGGCCATTCCAAAGATTATGTAAGAGCAATGTGGTTAATGCTCCAGCAGGAAGTGCCGGACGACTATGTAATCGCAACCAATGAAACCAGAACAGTCAGAGAATTTGTAGAAACTGCGTTTAAGCATGTTGGCATCACCGTGCAATGGAAAGGAAACGGTGTTAATGAAATTGGTATCGATAAAAATACCGAAAAAACCATTGTTAAAATCAATCCGAAATTCTTCCGTCCTGCTGAAGTTGACATATTGTTAGGAGATCCGTCGAAGGCAGAACAAAAACTTGGATGGAGCAGGGAAATATTCTTTGCCGATCTTGTGGAAAGAATGGTAACAAACGACATGGAATTAGTTACAAGGGAAATCAGTAGCAGCAAAAAATAATCATTATAATAAGTTAAAGGGAGGTTTCTCATGAAAGCGTTAATTATAGGTGGCTCCGGCTTTGTAGGATATTATCTGACTGACCATCTGCTTCATGATTGTGGGTGGTCAGTTTCCATTACAAAGCTGGGAAATGAAAGCATCGAAGAAAATAATGTTAACATTTATAATCTGGATATATTGGATAAAAAGTCTATTGTTACATTATTAAAAGAGGTTCGCCCGGATTATATCTTTCATTTAGCAGCACAAAGTTCTGTCTTGCTGTCCTGGAAAAATCCTGCCCTTACCGTTGACGTAAATATTAAAGGCAGCGTAAATGTACTGGATGCTGTCAGGGAACTGGATTACAAACCCCATATTTTATTAATCGGATCCGGTGAGGAATACGGTCATATCCAGCCGGATGAAATACCAATAAAGGAAAGTAATCATATACGTCCCGGAAATATCTATGCAGCCACAAAAGCCTGCCAGAATATGATAGGAAACATCTATGCCAATGCATATCAAATGGACATAATTATGGTGAGGGCTTTTAATCATATCGGTCCAAAACAATCCCCTATCTTTGTAGTAGCTGATTTTTGCAAACAGGTAGCCGAAATTGAAAAAGGACTGCAGGAACCGGTAATCCGGGTAGGAAATTTAAGTGCAAAAAGGGATTTTACCGATGTACGTGATGTGGTAAGGGCTTATTCCTTATTGATTCAAAAAGGGAAAGCGGGAGAAGTTTATAATGTGGGAAGCGGCATTTCAGTATCTATTAATAAAATTCTTCAAATGATTTTATCATATTCATCTATGGACATTAAGATATTACAGGACAAAAATAAATTACGGCCTGTGGATGTCCCCATTATTGAAGCAGATGTTAGTAAACTGCTTAAGGTCATCAATTGGACACGTAAATATGCGTTGGATTTAACTATACAAGACACTTTAGAATATTGGAGAGGCTGTTAAATGGTAAGTGTTGATTTATACTATTAAACTCTCCAGATCCGCATAGGCACTGTTGACCTCTGTCTGTGCTGTTTTCTTTACAGGTATGGACAGTATCTGCTGTGAATGAAAATATAAGTTCCGGCTGCTGGCTGCATGTGTGCCTGAACAGGGAATGTATTGCAGCAAGCCTTATATTCCTCGTGGCGATGCTGCTTGACCTTTCGGATTCAAGCCAGTCAAGGAACTCTTCCACACGTTTTGCATTTATATCAGCAATCTCCAGAGCCTCTGGTTTTATTCCGTGGACATTGGACATAAAAGTGACCAGTAATACAATGGCATCCCTGTAAGCGAGAACCGTATTAGGACTCATGTTCCTGGCCGAAACAAGATATTCCATAATGAATTTATTGACCAGCACAGCAAAATCAGTCGTCTTCATAAGGCATCTTTATCTCCTTTGCTGGTTCAAATTTTGGAAAGATATCTCCGTACATGCTTTCTAGCCTTTCCGTCAGATTGGGAAATACCTCTGCTGTCAGCTGCAGGTATCTGCCAGTGGCAGAAAGAGAACGGTGCCCCATATACGCACTCAATAGTTGGAATGCCACTCCGTGAGGAACATTCTCCTTGAGGAACATTCTCCTTGAGCATCTTTACAAGACTGTGTACACAAAAAGTATGGCGCAGGCAGTGAAGATGCGGTCCCCCTCCCTTATAGCCATTATACGGAATTCCCATTCTGCAGATGAGCGTATTGAAATAGACCTGGATATTGTTCCGCGAATAATGCCCGTCCCCCTTGTTGCTCAAAAAAAACAGGTCGTCCCCATGGTATATGGGATGGATCTTAGAGCGATACCAGGAACAATACTCTGCCAGTGAACTGCTGATCGGCAGATGCCTGTCTTTATGATTCTTCGGATCAACCACACGGATGATCTCTTCTTCAAGGTCAACATCGTCCATTTTAAGATGCAGAGCTTCCGAAATCCGCATTCCGGTTCCATACAATACCCGAAATAATACGGGATAAAAAATGTGTGATTTTCTATAATTCGGATGGATCTGGTCGGACAGGTGGAATAGTCCGTTTATTTCTTCATGTGAAAAAATGTATGGCCTGAGATTTACCACAGCTGCCCGGAGCGTATCATATCCGGGCAGGAATGCCTGTATATCATGGTTGAGCAGGTAACTGCCAAAGTTCTGGAGGAAACTTATGTGCCGTTTCTGGGTTGTCGCCTGCCAGTTTGGTTGATATTTTATAAAAGCATTGACTAGTTCCGGTGAAAGACCTCCGCTGCAGTCATACCCCATGCTTATGTCATCGAATTTATGGGCAAGACGTTCTTCTTCAGTATATCTGCATCCCAGGAAGCCTTTTTTCATCAATGAATGCCTGCAGCCGGACAGCAAATGGTCCAAAGTATTCAGGAGTTTTTTCTGACATAGCCCATCACCTCCACTTCCAGTGCACATTTCTTCAGGCTCTCCAGGTCAAGCCGGACATAGTATTTTCCAGCGATATCTGGGTCGCTGTGCCCAAGGATCTCAGAAATTGTATTTATTTCTACATTGTTCTGGAGAAGATTTGTTGCCAGGGATCTTCTGAATGTATGCCATCCGACATTCGTATTCTTTTCTGGTGGAAGTCCGGTCCTGACCATGACAGATGAAAATATGTGGTTTAGGGTACTCGTCACTGGAAATGCATCGTAAGGCGGTCTGTGGTGCACAAAAACATTTGGGCTTTCTGTGACCGGGCGCCCGTTTTTAAGATAATCAATGACTGCCCACCCAACATCCTCCGGCAATGGCAGCAAAAGGGCTTTCTGCGTTTTATGCTGGATGATCGAAATCTGTTTTTTATTCCAGTCGAGATCATGCAGCTTTAGGTTTCGGATGTCACCGATGCGAAGTCCAAGCCGGGATGCAAGCAGAATCATCGCATAGCTTCTTTTTCCTGCTGGACTGATTCTTTCTGCGGAGTTCTCTATCTTTTTTATCTCATACTGTAGGAAAAACCATCCTCCCCTGTATGGATGCTTTAGGAAGACGCTCTGCCAACGGAACATGTATATATCCTTGAAGATAGAGCTGTCTGTAATACCGGCGTAGTGTACAGCGCTTTGTTTCGATACCTTTAGGGCTCAATCCATAAAAGCTTTTGACAAACGCATCGTTGTCTTTGACACTTATCTTATCCAGAGTATGGATATCTCTGGCATCCAGAAATAACAGAAGATCATGGATTATCATGCGCGAACGTGTAACATAGCCATAAGATAATCCTTCCTTAATAATAGTTTCAAAAAAATCTTCTGTGCATCGACGGAATGGTTCGGGCCAAATGATTTCACCTAAAAAATCATTCCGCCTATGGATAATCCCAAAGTTGTAATACTCTGCAAGCATTCGCATACATCTGAAATACGTTTCCTCCTTCCGGGATTGCTCGTCCGTAGAAACGAACCCTCCTCTTTCCTTGAACCTGGCAATGAGAAAATCAGCACCAAGTGACTGGCTGTAATTGCTATTACCTGCAAACACGGTAAATTCTGTAAGTACTTTTCCGTAGCGCTCCAAAGTCATCGCTTTAATCTGAGTTTCAATGAGTTTCTGTTTGAGTTTTGAACACAAGGCTACAACACTGATATCGTTCTGCATACATTTTTCCTCCTTCGCATGCAACTAAAATATAAGTAACGATACTAGTATGGCATGGATATACTGGAAATACTGCAACAGAAAACAACGAATTAATGTAAAGCTTTTCTGGGTAAATGCATGATGAACAGTGTTTTTTTCGTTCAGCTTGTCATTATATATAACTTGTCATAATGCAGATGGGGATGGAACGCCATACTGCTTCCCCAGGTATGTAACACACTTAGGAATCCCACTTTCGCTCCAAGATGCTCCGGATCAGCAGAAAGTTCGGTTATGGTTTCCGAGGCTGCCTGATAGAGGAGGTCATAAAGAACTTTTTGATTACTGTAAATCAATGCATTCAATTCTTCCGGGAGGGTGAAAACCACATGGAAATAAGGTGAATCCAACAAATCTTCCTTCTGGCGGTCAATCCATCTTTCCTTTGGGAGCTCCTGGCACATCGGGCATCCCCTGTCCCGACAGGAATTGTGATGGTAATGAATACTGCCGCATTCTTCACAGGTGCTAATATTAGAACCATAAGCTCCAGTCTTGCAATTCATGATGTGGGTAGCCGTCTTTGCTTGTCTGGGTGAGGGATTATATTCTTCCAGGTAATCCGGATAAAACCTCAAGAAAATATCCTGCACCGTTGAACTATTCATTGGAACCTCCCATTGTATCAAAGGGACTACATATTCCCATGAGAGCTTTGGACGTCATCTGAAGGTAATGTTCCGTCGAGGAAGGACTACGGTGACCAAGCAACTGTTGTATAAACGTATGGCTGATTCCGTCTTCTAACATGTGAATGGCAAAGCAGTGCCTCATTGTGTGTGGCGTTATTTTTTTATTCCATCCCAGTAGCTCTGTTTGTCGATTCATATATAATGCAATAGCAGAACGTGTTAAAGGTTCTCCGGTTACTTGGCTTGGAAATAACCATTCCGTTGGTCTATTGTAGCGGAACCAGTATTCCGTCAGAATAGCCAGATTTCTTTCTGCCAGAATTGCATAGCGGTCCATCCGATTCTTGGCATTACGAATATAAATCTGCATCTTCTTTCTTGAAACATCCCCATATCTTAAATGGAGTACTTCACTGACACGCATTCCTGATGAATACATGGTAGATACAATCGTTTTATATTTTAAACTCTCAAATGAGTCAATATATGTATTCACTTCTTCCTTGGTTAAAATCAATGGAAATTTTTTGTTTGTCTTCATTTTTGGAACTTTTCTTGAATTCCATTCAAATCCCAGAGTGTATTCACAAAAGAATCGAATGGCTCCCAAATAGCAGTTGATAGTGGAAGGCATTTTGCCTTCTTCTTTTTGTAAATAGAAGATGTAATTTCGAATATCAGCATAAGTAAGCAATGACGCATCCTTATTAAGATATTTCAAAAAGTTTTTCGTAGCCAGCCAATAAGTTTCTATCGTAGATTCCGTAAAGTTCTTAAGTTTCATATCCTGCAAAAGTTTATCTAAATATTTCTTATTCATTGTAATCTCCTTTGAAATTGATGGTTATAATTTATCATCCATTTCATTGGGAGGAGAACGAACTCGAAATAATATCTTGTCTAATACAGATAAGCATGATATTATTTTCAAAGCAGTAGAAGCTCCTAAATCAAAGTTTTGTTTTTTTGTGGTGATTAAACAATACACTAGATTTAAGCAGTTTTCTACTGTTTTTTCTATTTATAATGGAAATATTAACAGTAACATGGTCAACATGATGATTAATCTAATTCTGCTCACATTATTGTCTCACCAAAAGACCGTATTTCGGCCTTCTAGAATAAACTGTTTCCATTGCTCTTTTGGAAAACGATTTTTTACTAAAATAACTCATCCATGAAAGTTCCTGAATAATCCGGGTTCAAATTGAAAAACTTGAAAAAGCCTAAAATTTTTAACTTGATAGATGAAAGTTATTATTACATGGATGATACTAAATATGTGAGTTACTATTTTATTGTATGCTTACACTTGAACTTGCATACGCTTGGCACAACATTATAACAGAATCATTTACCAGCCCTCTGTTATTATTTATCCACCCTCACACTCTTGAATGCCCATAATTTATTGATAATGAAATTAATGGGTACCCCTATTATCATATTGATAAGTGGAGCAATCATCTTTGAAATGCCCAGTATATCTACCCATAAATATGACAAAATATTGTTGAGCACCAATCCTGTTAAGGCATATGACAGATATGTTTTGAATAAAGCAGCAACAAGATTTCTCTTATCTCCATCCTTTATCTTAAATACAAACCTGTTATTCCAATAAAAAGACCAAATCACGCCAAGAATAAATGCTACTATATTTCCAGCGAAATAATCCCACGATACATGATTTTTACTCAGTATCATGATAGTTACAATATTTGCAATATATCCAACTATCGTATTGCTTAGTCCAACAATTCCAAATTTAACGAATTGAACAAGACTTTCAATTGTGGTTTCCTTTATTCTTAGGTGAAGCATTTTAAAAACAACCTTAATTACCTTTTTTAAGAAATCATCCATAATAATTAATTCTCATCTATTAGCCCTTTACCCTTTCTAAATTCCTCTGAATTCAAGAAAGAGTAAAAAACGTCTTCTCTGGATACGCCACTTTTGATTGTTCCTACCCAGGAGGCTCTTTCATCATCACTCTCTTCACGATTCAATAATGTATTATACAAATAATCAACGTATTCTTCATCTGTTCCATCTGTAATAGCTATATCAGAAGCGACCCAACTATATAAGGTTGCGTATGCTGTTGTATCCATATTTTGCAATCCTTTTGTCACGTTGATTTGCTCCTCATTTGAAACTTCTATATTGTATTTGTTTACCAAAGTATGCACAAATGAATATCCTGGTTCCAGTAAACCTTCAGATAATTCTAATTTTGAAATATCATATACATATAGTTTTCCATCTTCGGAAACTATTGGTACTATACCAAGAGCATTATAAAATGCTAATATCTGCTCTCCACCATCTGCATAACCGTCCAAATCTATATAAACTGCTTGAAAACCTACCTTTTTTAACCCAGATAAAAATTTGTATGACATACCATCGTCTATGTTTAGTTCTTTAGCAACTAGATTTCTTCCGCGGACAGCACCATAACTCCATCTGAGATCATCTGTAAACAGATATGCAACAAAATGCTTATAGTCAGATACCCCATTTATAGCACCAGCTTCAGGAAAGTCCAGGTATGGAAGCTGATATACCATTGCACCAGTATCAAGTGAATTTTCAACCTCAGTAAAGAAACTCTCGTACATTTTCTGTGAAGGTTTTATTCCACTCTCTTGCCAATTTGCCGTGTATATATTTATCTGATCAAAGCATCCCACACCTAGAACAAAAATACATAAGATTATTGACAATGATTTTTTTTTACATTCTACTTTATTCATAAGAATCGCCATCATCATTAGTGACAATGCCGTTATAAAAATCGAGGATCTATTATAACATCTAATTTGACTTGTAATAGCCCAATTAAATATTTCTCCAAATCCGCCAATTACTCCCATTAATACAAATACAAGTGTAGTAAGCGAAAGGAAATCAATCAACTCCCACTCTTTCCCTTCACACTTTCCTTTTTTCGTTAAAGAAACAATCAACGCAAGGCATAAAAGAATAAAACCAAAACTTCCTATAAACCCTAAACTTGCAGTAACATTTTCATTTACTAGTGGCGCACCGCTCGAGCTGTAAGAAGCTGTAAAATTCCTTAATGCTTCTATTCTGGAATACGACACTGGAAGCAAGAGATTAATAATCTTCAAACCATATATTTCTTGCTCGTAAAACATCCGACGTCCGACTTCTGCATTGTTTCCATTTACTATGGAATATATTATTTGGGGCATTAGAGTTATGAAAACCGTTGCTAGAACTGCAACTATTACCCACAACTGTTTTACTATTTCTTCCTTTTTTTCCAGCTTAATAAATCTAACCAAATATGCAACTGCCAATAATATTAGTCCGAATGCATAATAATATCCATACCCCAATCCAAGAAGAACCGCGCAGATAACAACTTTCCATTTTTTTTCATCTTTCAAAATTCCAAGAATATTCAGTGCCAGGTAAATTGCTATTGGAACAAACATATAATTTATCAATGATGAGTGACCAAGATAACGATAAAAATGATATGGAGCAAATGCAAACAAACTACTTATTACAAACGCTGTTTCTTTATTAATCTTTATTTTTCTTAATAGAAGAGACATGCTTACTCCATCAAGAATAAATGTCACGATCAAATAGATGTACATAATTCTTGGTGTACTACTTGTAAACCAAGAGATTACCCATAGAATTAGCGCCATCATATTTCCTAAAACAGGATAATCAATTAGTGTTGCTGTTTCTGGTGCACCAATGCGGCTGTTAAACCATATTCCGAGAAAACCATTTTCTTGAATACTTTTTACTAAGGCTATCCCGAAAGTTCCATCTCCCGAAAAACCTGTGTAGAGATCAAAATCAAAACCTTGCCCTAAGGATAAATATCCAACTGTTCCAGTAAATAAAACAAGAATGATATAATAAATATATGTAGTTTTCAGTTTTTCCTTTGTTTTTTCTATCATATCTGTTTACTCCTGAACAAATTCTTTAATCTGCAATTCCATACATTCTGAAATGTCGCTTTTTTCTATATACAACTTCGACCACTCAACAATCTTTTCCATCGCAGTCTCTACATTCCAGCAAGGTACCCAGCCAAAGGTAGCTTTTAATTTTGAGCAATCAAGCTTCAAGAAACTTGCCTCATGAGGACCTCCATCATGAATATTCCTCCAGGTAATTTCCGTCCCATTCATTTCGTTCCATTTATTACAGAACAACGAGACGAGTTCTCCGGTAGTCCAACAATCTACATCATCCGGTCCGACATTGAAGCTTCCAGCCAGCGTTTTATCCTCATATTGTGCCTGTGCAATCATCAAATATGTAATAACCGGCTCCAGCACGTACTGATATGGTCTCGTGGAATATGGATCCCTTACTATTATTTTCTCACCAGCTTGTACAGCACGGATACAATCCGGAATGATTCTATCATTTGCAAAATCTCCACCTCCGATTACATTACCTGCTCTACAGGTAGAGATAGCAATGTCTCTTTCCTGAAAAAAAGATTTTATATAGCTACTCGTAACTAATTCAGAACATGACTTTGAGTTGGAATATGGGTCATACCCATTTAATTCTTCATTTTCTCGGTATCCCCACGGCCATTCCTTATTTAAATAAACCTTATCAGTAGTTACATTTACAAAGGACTTGACTGAATCACATCCACGAACAGCCTCTAACACATTCACTGTCCCCATAACATTTGTCTCGTAGGTATATACCGGATCTTTATACGAATCGCGGACGATAGGTTGCGCAGCCATATGTATTACAATCTCGGGTTTAATCTCTTCAAATACTGCTTTCAGATGCTCTAAATCTCTAATATCGCCAACAACTGAATTCATTTTATCGTTTAATCCGCATAACTTAAACAAAGATGGATCTGTAGGTGCCTCTAGTGCATAACCAGTAACATCTGCCTCTGCCATAATAAGTACCTGACACATCCAGGATCCCTTAAACCCTGTATGTCCTGTAATCAAAACCTTTTTACCTTTGTAAAATTCACTGCTAAATATCATTTTATCCATTCCTTCCTAATCAGAAGTTATTTGTAAGCGCTGAATAGCTAATGCCAAACATCTTGAATCTTCTGATTGACCAAATTTTTCCGGCGATACAGCATCCGGCAACACTAATCTGATATCATATATACCGGAATCGTCTTTATTAATCTTAAACTCAATTGTATTATTCGCTGCAGTTACTACATCAGAAAACATCAATTCATCATTTACATAAATATCTACCGATTGCTCACCATTGAAAACTGTTGCTAAATTGATAGTACAATTCATCCTGTCTGTGGAGATATTATTAATAGGTATTTTAAATTCAACATTATTTCCATCCGTCCATGTGAAATTATCTTCAACTCCAGACATTCCGGATACAATATATCTGCTCGCATTGTATCCGTCTCCATAGAAAAATATGTAATCACCAAAAAAATAAGGTGTAGATTGCGTATTTTCATAAAGTTCAAAAGAAAATCCATTGTACTCGAAGTTATCTATTTCTTCATAGCCAGCTGGAACATATCCTGCTTGAGATTCATTTACAAGGATATAGGAATATTTGTTAGTCTTTAATTTTTGGGTAAGGTAATCTATAGCTTCTTGGTTAATTACTGTTTCTCCTCCATTTAGGCTCTGATCAAGATCCTCCCAATCTGCAATATATATTCCTGTTTTTAAATCCATGTATGAAAATAACTGTGCTGTCCCGATTCCAAATGCCACTGTTCCCTCAGAAATTCTTCCCTTTATTTCTTCAACAAACTTATCCAATGTTTCTGTTTCATATGTTGTTTGATTTTTTCCTGTTAACGTTGATCCAAAAGTCGCCACTGACGAAAGCGCCATTGAAACTAATACTACTAAGCACATAAAGCTTCCCACAGTCGCAATTGAGATTTTCTCTGTTGACACCAATCTTTCTTTCCTAAGATTTCTATCTACTATATGCGACCAACAAAATAAAGGTAAAACTTATAATAGAAGCGTTGGATGACACTGCACGGTTCATGTAATAAGTGTATACACCAAAACCCATCACAGAACCCAGTACTATTACTAATTCTATTTTGTTTAGCTTAACTTTTATAATCTGCACAAAGAAATAGCCTAATGTGCACAGCTGAAGTAGACTAGGGAGGAAATAACCAGCCCATGGGATCTGTAATATTAGACAAGCGACTACTTTCACTCCATACACTTGCTTGAAAATAATAAATAAAAAGCACTAATGCCGCCATAATTAATGATATTGAGATTTTTTCTTTCTTCTCTTCCATTGTTTCCTCTCTCATAACACAATCCAAAGCAAACCGTATTATCTCCACTTAAGCTCTAAATGGCTATGATTAAACTGACATCACTTATGATTAAATCTACTCTAAGATGATTTCTTTCCATTACCTCTTTCACATTATAGCGATCAAGAAATTCCTTCTTAAGCCCATAATTAATCACTTTAATATCACTTGGTCCGAAGAAGCTTGCTATCTTCTGCCCCCAACCTCCATCGAGGACTCCATCTTCTAATGTAATCACTAGATTATGATTTTCTTTTAAATCTTTAAGTAAAGGCTCATCAATTCCTGTAATAAACCTCGGGTTAATTAACGTTGCCTTGATTCCAAATTCCTTATTGATTGCTTCTATAAGTTCCTCGCCCATCTGGAAAAAATCTCCTAGGGCCAAAACTGCAATTTTTTCACCTTTTTTTACAGTCTTATATTTATTTAACTGAGTATAATCCGTATCAACAGCTTCCTTTGCATAAAACACACCGTTTCTCGGTGCCCTAACTGCAACAGGATGTTCCTGCTGCTCTATACTCCAGTCAAGCATCGAAAGATATTCCTGTTTATTTGTAGGCGCAAGATATACCAAATTAGGAATGTTCGACATCATTGGAATGTCAAAAATACCTATATGTGTTATATCATTAGCTGCATAGACAGAAGCATTTACCACAATAAGTGTTGCTGAAGCGCTATTAATGCATAATTCCTGGGATATCTGATCATATGTCCTTTGAAAAAAGGTTGACATTGTCACAAACACCGGTTTACAACCATTTTTCGCAAGACCAGCAGCCATAGATATTGCATGTTCTTCCGCAATACCTACATCCACAAACTGTTTCCCTGCAATTTTTCTATGCTTTTCTGTAAAATTAAGTGCATCAGGAACTGCAGCTATCATCGTTACAACTTTTGAATCTTGCTTCATTTTTTCAATTAGATGATCTCTTACGATCCTATCATATCTTTCGCCGTTAAAAGGATTCCTCTCTTCTCCCGTTTCAAGATCAAATGGTCTCACCCAATGTGTGCTTTCTTTATGCATCTCAGCATATGCATAACCTTTTCCCTTTACTGTGCAGATGTGTACGACCACGGGATGATTGATATCCTTTATACTCTCTAGTACCGTCACAAGTTCTGAAATATTGTTTCCGTTTTTGATAAAACGATAGTCATATCCAAATGCCTTAAAAAAATTATTTTCTGATTTTCCATTTGTCACACGAAGTTCAGCAAAGCTTTTATACATTCCACCGTGATCTTCTGCTATTGACATTTGGTTATCATTAAAAATAATAATCAAATTTCCATCAATATCAGATCCGCCGAAATTCAATCCTTCTAACGCCTCTCCACCACTTAATGAGCCGTCGCCTATCACTGCTATGATGTTTTCTTTGCCTCCATTGATATCTCGTGCTTTCGCTAATCCACATGCAAGACTTATAGATGTTGCCGTATGCCCTACTCGGAAATAATCATATTCGCTTTCGTCTGGATTCGTATATCCATTACAATCGCTGTACTTATCTTTATCTGTAAATGATTCTCTTCTTCCAGTAAGGATCTTATGCGTATAACATTGGTGTGACACATCAAAAACAATCTTATCAACAGGGGAATTGAATACATAATGGATAGCAATTGTAGCATCTACAATTCCAAGATTTGATGCTAAATGACCACCAGACAATGATGCTTTTTCCAGCAACGCAAAGCGAATCTCTTCTGCTAGTTCTTTGCATTCATCAATACTCATTTTTTTTAAATCTTCCGGACTATTGATTTTTTCAATAAACATAATTTTTCTCCATTCAAATATTATTGAGATAGTCAAATTTATCACGGGGAATTAACGGCTCCATGTCTTGGCAGGCATTTCCTTTCGGAAGATTTGGTATCAGAGCATCTTCTTTGTTTAAAATTATTTCATAAACCACTTGTTTTTTCGTTCTATCGGTTACAACTTCTCCGTCTGTTGTATAATCAATGTCATATGCCTTGGCAATCTTCTCAATATTAGGAACATAGTAACCATTTTCTCCATTCACATGTACAAGTTCATTTCCGAACAATTTATTCTCGTGATCTGCGATCATTCCTGAGGTGCCATTGTTCAAAACAATAATTTTAATTGGTAAGTCCCATTTTGAAATATATTGTAATTCCTGTAGATTATACTGAAATCCCTGGTCACCCAGAACACATATCACATCGTTTCTGGAAGCATAATATGTGCCTATTGCCCTTCCAAGAGCAACACCTAACGTTCCAAATGATTTTGAATATAAAACTGTGCCTGGCTTTCTTACTTTCTCAAAAGCTCTTGCAAACCAAAATTCATTATTTCCTACGTCACAGACATATATGGAAGAAGCATCCTGTTTTTCAATAATCGTTTCAAGCCTTAATACTGGTTCAGGGCAATCCTCATATGCCAGTATTTCTCTCAGTTGATTACATTTTTCAATCCATTCAGTCATTTCACTTGTATTAAATTTGTCTTCTAATAACATACTCAGTAATGTATGAGCATCTACTATATACGTTTTTGCATTAGGAATCTCTCTACCGAATTCCATTTCGTCGATATCTAATCGAATTATTTTAGCATTCCTAACAATTGGGTAAAAGCTCTCAGATGTTACCGGAAATGCAAGGCGATTTCCAATTGTAATAATCAAATCAGCCTTTGACAAAATAAAATTGCTATATCTTGTCCCATGACTCCCTATATAACCAAAATAATATGGCGATCCACTCAACAGGTCCTGTGCTCCCCTACTTGATAATACCGGTATACTCAGTTTTTCTGCCATTCCGTAAAGCTTTTCTCTTTCCAACGCATGACGGATTCCATCTCCAATTAATATTAGTGGTCTTTTAGATATTTCTATATGTTCCTTGATGGCTTCTAATGCCCGTTTACTGGAATCCACTCTAGCATCTGCTGTTTCATGTTTTTTTTCAATCTCTATATTGCTATTCACGATTTCCTGTTCCCATATCGATGAAGAAAAATCTAAAAGAACCGGCCCTTTTCGCCCAGTAATGGCAGTATTACATGCTTTATGCAATATAAGAGCAACTTCATCGGCAGAATTAACGTTTGCTGCATATTTTGTAAATCCAGATACACAGCGAACCACTTCCAGTTCCTGATCATTTTCAAAACGCATCCCGGATTGTGGACGATTTCCATGAGCTGTTATAAATAAAACCGGCAAGGACTCTTGATATGCTTCTGCTATGCAGGTGACCATATTTGTAATCCCAGGTCCTCTTGTTGCATATGCAACGCCCAGTTTTCCGCTTGCCTGCGCGAACCCACATGCCGCAAACCCTGCCATTTGTTCATGATAATTCAAATGAGGCGATAACTCAGGTTCTCGTTTTTTCATTGCATAGAGCAATCTTAAAATTACCCCACCAGGTATACCGAAAGTATCTGTAACTCCATATTTTATTAATTCATCTACAACATAATCAACTACCTTCATCTGCAACACTTCCATCTACTAATGATTCTATTTGCTCAATAATTTCTCTAGATTATCTGGTGTATATCTGTGTCTCAGATCATCAGAAATTCCTGTTAACGCCCGATTAATTTCCACCAACGACATATTATATTTTAATCTCATTGCAACTGCATACTTATATGCTGCATCATGAACTGCGGGCACTAATCGAACTGGTGAATATCCCCATGTTTCCATACCATGACTTCTAAATTTCTCAAGTATATCACATATTTCCAAAATACATTCAAAATCATAATTTGTACCATGATTTTTATTCAGATAGTTTACAAGAACTTCTGTCTGCAAATTACCTGCACCCTGGCCCATTCCAATCGCACATGAATCTACAATACGATTTCTGTCATTAAGCAATTCTATAAAATATCTTGCATTGAATAGCGCATTTTCCATATTATTATGAGCATGGAATCCTATTCTAACTGAACAATCTAGTTCCTCTGAATAAAAACGATATAATCTTTCAACATCCTTTTCATTCATGTAACCAAAGCTATCAACAAAGTATAACGCATACGCTCCCATTTCATTAGCTGCATATACGAGTCTTTTAAGTTCTTCGTCTGTATATCTCATAGTTAGCATTGGTTGAATAAACATCTTGTAACCCTTCTTTACCAACGCTGAACAGAAATCTATTGATTTCTGTAATTGAGAGTAACGTAGTATCACTCGGATACCCTCCACCAGTTCTGGAGAATAATCAGGAATACAGTCAATCGGCGTATCCGGATCTACATAAAGCCCTGTATAGATTTGGTTAGGATTTGTTCTTTCCGGCAAATATTTGGATAGTGGTTCAATATTTTCATATATTGCAAACTTTTCCAATCCTTGGTATGCTCCAGTCATACATCCAATTTCAATTATATCTATCCCTGAATCCCTTACCAATTCTGCAATTTTGTGCTTGTCAGACTCCGTAAATATTTCAGTTTCTATTCCATTGCTATTAAGATCTTCCAGACCTTGTCCGCCATCTCGCAGCGTGCAATCTAATATCTGTAATGTTCCTTCCATATATCTCCTCCTAACTATTGCATATATTTTTCAATTGTGTCTCTTATGCCGTCCTCAAGACTTACATTTATACCCCAACCGAGAGCTTTTGCTTTCGAATTATCCAGTTTCATACCTGGTTTTCTGTCGCCATGCATTGGTTTTATAATTGCCTTAATCATGGAATCTTTTTTCAAGCAATTTGCGGTTTCAGCAATAATTTCAGCTATCTCATCTATGGCTCTGAAATTATTTTTTTCACCATTTGATGAAAGATTATAAGCTTCACCACCAAATCCATCCTTTGCTACTAGCAACAGTCCATCGATCACATCATTTACATGGATATTGTCTCTACGACCCATTCCTGAATTATTCAAAATAACATTTTCCCCGTTCAAAACCTTTTCAATGAATTCATAAAAAGCAGTATTGGGCTTTGGATTTGAATATCCATATACATATCCAATTCTCGCAATTACAGAATCAACCTGATATTGTGTATAATAAGCTCTAGCCAACACCTCAATCATCCGCTTTGATTCCGAATATGGAGTGTTTCCAGTATGCAGTGCATCTGCTTTGTCGGTTTCGTTCTCTGTAAAGATAACATTTTCAGTATACTGATTTCCGTATACCGTTGCCGAAGAAAATACAATCATTCTTCCTTTAGCTTTTTGATTTTTTAGATATTCCAGACAATTTCTCGTACCATCCAGATTTGCAGATATTGTATCTACGGGATTTAACTTAATTTCTGCTCCAGATATTGGGCTTGCAGCGTGGAAAATATAATCCAGTATACCGATACCGCTATCAATACCGTTTGATACATTTCCAATTTCATATGAAAAGTGCTCATTCCCAATCTCATTTTGAAAAACGCTTCTAATTTTTTCTTCTCTTCGCCCCATAACCACAACATCAGCATTTGCAGCTAAGAGTTTAATCACAAGATGTCTGCCAATTAATCCAGTCGCACCTGTAACAAGTATTTTTTTCCCTTTGAACACAATAGAACCTCCTACCATATACACTTTTTAGTAGCATACCAAGTATATTAAATAGATTTATCTCCACCAATCGTCAACACACAACCATTTTTATAACTGGTATAAAACAAAGAAATTCGCCATTTGGATAATTTTCTCTCCATTTGTATTGTCTAAATATATCTTCATTAAATTTAAAGATCAGAGTTTTCACCCCTGGTATATACTGTTGACAAGAACTTCACCACCATATTTTTCTTGCTAATAACCATGTGCATTTTACTACGCCTGCTTTAGATGCCAAATTTACATATGCCACCCCAAATTGTAGTTAACCAATTCAGCTACAAAGGCATCATTTAAAATAGTTCCTTTGTTTTATCTACGCACTTAAAATAATAATTTCGTGACCATTAAAGTACTGTAAATATTAGTGTCAAACACTTATTTACGAATCTCCTAGCCATTTCTTCAAAAAGAGGGTACAGAGTATCATTTGCATTGTTCATAAGAATATCCGATTTTCTATACTTTTCTTTTGTGTACGAATATACTTGTTAAATAGAGATATCACACTAGATATTATAGTGCTAAATCTACAGAACCTCCATTTATTTGAATATTAATATAACCGTTATCCCTTACCAACACTTCCGTCATCTATCAGCACTGTTGCTCCAATTGTAACAATTGTTTCGTGTAAATCTCTCCTATACTAAAGGTAGTACCTGTGATTAATATTATATTTTAAAATCATTCATTGCCTTCATCTTCTACTTCAAAATTAATTCTTTCATATTCTACCACTAATGGCCTGTGCATCACTCTTTGATTAATTGTCAAGATGTATTCGCCGATAAATCCCATAAATATTAACTGTACAGCACCAATAAAAAACATACCAATTAAAATAACGGGAATTCCAAAGTCAAACGCATTCCAATTGATTAACTTTCTGATCAGATAAATAAGAGCAATCACAACGCAGATTCCGGCTACGCCGAATCCAAAGAATGTGCACATACGAAGTCCTACTTTTGTATAGGAAGTAAAGCTTCGCATCGCAATGTCATATAGCGTAAAAAACTTTATGTGGCTTTTTCCTGCTCTACGTTTCTGCTGCTCATATGTGATAGAACTTCTATTTCCTGCAAATTCTGCTACAACGCCTCTTAGAAACGGAACCGAATCATCCAGACCTCTCAGAATCTCCAAAAAGCTCTGATCATAACATCCAAATCCTGTAAAATGTTCAATAATCTCTGTATTAGAAATTTTTTTAATCAACCTGTAATAAATAGTTCTAAGGAAACGAGTTAGTTTGTTTTCCTTGCTTTCTGTTTTAATTGCGGTTACCACCGTATAACCTTTTTCCCACTCATGTACGAGTTTGTGAATCATATCCAAAGGATCCTGAAAATCAGCGCAAAACAGAATTGCACAGTCACCAGATGCCTGCAACAGTCCATAATATGGAGAACTATCCGGTCCAAAATTTTTTTCGTTGAAAATTGCACGTACTTTTTTATTTTCTTTACATAGATCCCTGATGATTGGACGTGTATTATCTTGGGAGTTGTTATCTATAATCAGTACTTCATAGTTGTATTCCGGCAGATTGGATTTGATTTCATTAACTACAGCTTCGGTAATAAGACGTATATTTTCTTCTTCGTTATATGCCGGTATGACTATACTTACTTTTTTATTTGCCATATGTATCACCTACTCAGTCCATCTTTTCCATGGTGCCGAATTTGTCTCTAATAATTTTTCAAGCATCAATTTTTCGCGGGCATTATCCATACACTGCCAAAAACCTTTATGCATGTATGACATAAGTTCTCCACGCTCTACAAGCCTCTCTAATGGTTCCTTTTCGAATATAGTCTTATCTCCATCAATCAGTTCAAAAATCTCCGGCTGTAGAACCATATAACCAGCGTTAATTGGAGAACCATCTGACATATTTTTTTCTCGAAATGATTTGACCGCATTGTCTCCACCTATGTCCAATACACCTTTTTGTTGCTCCTGTAGCACTGCTGTTAAAGTAGCAATCTTGCCATGTGATTTATGAAACTCCACCAATTTACTAATATCTACATCACATACGCCATCACCGTAGGTCAGCATAAAAGGTTCATTTCCTACATACTTCTGAATTCTTTTTACACGACCACCTGTCATCGTATGCAGACCTGTATCCACAACAGTAACCTTCCATGGTTCTATATGTGTTTCATGGATTTCTACATCACGTCTACCATTTCTGTAATCAAAAGTCACATCACTGCTATGTATGAAATAATCTGCAAACCATTCTTTTACCATGTGTTGCTTATATCCTGCACAAATGATGAATTCATTAAATCCGTAGTAGGAGTACTCCTTCATAATGTGCCAAAGAATCGGCTTTTCACCAATTTCAATCATAGGCTTTGGTCTAAACTGTGACTCTTCCGATATTCTTGTACCAAATCCACCAGCTAAAATAATTACCTTCATATGATTATCCCCCACACAATGTGTATTTTTACACACACAGTTCACATGTGATTTCAAACAAAAAATCCGACAAGTGCTTGCAAGATAAATGTAAGCACTTGTCGATATTCTAAATCATTGACTTTACAAAGATGCTTAACAAGATTCCTGTCATGTCAATACTATAATTCAATTATTCACTTATAAATAAATCCTCATATATATACACATAAATCATACAACAACATAATCGATTTGTAAAGTAAAATTTGGCTCCTTAACTATTAATCTATTAATCCTACAAAAATTTTACGCTAGCTTGGCTACTTGAGTTTCCGCAGTTTTATCCACACCACCCTGTTTTGCTTGCCATAGTTATAAACAATTTTATAAAAATGTGTGCAAAATAAGGAATCCTGCTCTTTTTTGTAGTAGAATTAAGTTGTCCAGACGAAAATCTGACTAAACAAAAAACAGGAGGATCCCTTATGCTTAATTCTACTACTAAAACCTACTCTTTGAAACATGAAATTTTATTTTTTTAAAAAAAATTTCCCGTAAGCTCCCAAAATCGCAGCGTAAATTTGCTTCCGATATTACTTACGGGATGCTTGCTTCCGGCAGCTGCCTCCTCACTGATGTTGCGGATAGGCTCCATGAGCCTGCTAAAAAAATAAATACCGTTGACCGCCTTTCCAAGCATCTCCTTCGCGGTACCCCCACGCAGATTCAGGCTTCTTACCTGAAAGGAATCCGTAAATGGATCTCGAATCCCTTGGCATTGTCCGCGACGGTTCCGAAAGCACGGAGAACAAAAGCGTATTTAAAAGGGATACCACGTGACGGAAGCCTGCGTACTTACCAATAACAGCCATCCTGTCAGCATTTTCTCCTAAGATCCGGAACTGTACAAGACAATAAAAAGTTTTTTGACTTCTTATCTTCCTATTGTAAAAAAGAAAAGTCCGCATACGGTCAGTGCATATCAAGATGCTTTGAATCTTTATCTCCGATTCATAACTGAGGAGTACCATATCAGACTTCAAAATGCGGCGACAACAGATTTCTGTCAGGAAAAGATAGTTGCATTTCTTGAATGGTTAAAGAAGGTAAGAAAGAATGAAGCAACAA
>JAATFT010000079.1 GCA_015655075.1 Clostridiales bacterium
ACAAGCCTTTAAAAATAATTTTCTGTGGTGCACAATATGAGCGATTACTTCTCACCCACATTAGGTGATATATGGCACACAGCGTTACAAAAGGTATAAGGTGCTTGGTTATACTGGTCAAAACTATTTTGAAGAAGGATATGTAGGAAGCGAAGTCCTACTCCTTATCAGTAGCTTTTTGTATTATTGCAATCGTAGAGTGCTTATATAAGTCGCATTTTTTGATACATACAATGTTGCTATAGTACATTTAGGGATTGCACATAATAATAAAAATTGTTCTGTCCTGCGCACTTTTACAATTGATAAACACTTCCATATAATAACCAAACAAAATTACCGATCTACAACGAAGTATAATAGTTAGTTATGAAATAAGAATCATATTATTATAGATAACCGCGTCTTTTGCCTGTTCGTGTGATCGAGTACAGAGTATGAAGTCATTCAAAATTGTGGGAGAGAGGAAGCTTGTCAAGAAAGTCTATGCTGTAATCAGTATAGGCATAGAATAAAGAGATTCCTTTCAGAAAATTATTTTAATAAAAAAGATTAACTGGTGGCGACACCGCAGAAATGATAAAAAGCTCGATGATAAAATGTGAAAGACGTCTGCATCACATATGCTGATGCAGACGTCTTATGATTCTACAATTACTTTATATGTGCTTTCCTATCCGGCGGAGCAAGAGGTTTCAACTTAATCGCCGCCGCCCTGATCGTTTCAAAAATCGTCCCACGATGCTTCATTATAGTCTGTGAGGATACCGCGAACGCGATCCGCGAGGGGATGTTTGCCTTGATGAGGCCCGTGATGACGTCCACCGACGGCCGCTGCGTCGCAATCACAAGGTGCATCCCCGCCGCCCTGGCCTTCTGCGCGAGGCGGCAGACGGCATCCTCCACCTCGCGCGGGGCCGCCATGATGAGGTCGGCGAGCTCGTCGATGATGATAACGACCTGCGGCAGCGGCGGGCGCCGTCTCTGCGTTGGCATAAATAGTAATTACCTAAATTCTTCGTTTTCCAGATGATACAGATAACGTTCCAGCTCTTCCTGTGACTGAAATTCTTTTGCATTGCGGAGTAATTCCGCTTTTTTTGCATCATCCATATTTTCGTAATACTGTCTTGCTTCCGGATCCTCATTAATCAGATTACTCAGGGGCGACGGAAAGTCAGGCAGACCTGTAGCTATACCGTTTGGAAAAACTGTTAAACCATTTGGGAAAGCATTGATGCCGTTTGGATTATCCATGGTAACCTCCTGTATTCCCCGGCAATGGCAGCGGGGCTCTTACTGCTCTAAGGGGAATCTGCAAGCAGGCTTGCAATTCCCGACTGGAGCTTTCATTATATTTATGATAACAACAATAACAATAATGAGTAGTATTATAATTGACGGAGCAATACAGAAATATGCTAGAAAATATTGCATATATCCTCATGATTCTGTTGTATTCATGTAATAGTTACGTTATAATAATAAAGAAAAAAGTTTGTAACTATTCCGTGGCTAAAGACTGGGGCAGAATTTTAAACTGTTTGGCAAAAAACAGATAAAATATGCTTGAAACATACGTTTCTGACATTTTTGCAGTTACAAATATTTAAACCTTACAAGTAAGTCTCCCGCCTTTTAGCGAAGCGTGAGCGGTGGGTTTGGGACTTACTTGTTTCAGTCGGAGAGCGGGCGCCGACTGAAATACCAGCGTAAATTCGAGGAGAAAAACTATGGAAAAATACAAAATCATGGTGAAGGGTATTATTCAGTATGAGGATAAATACTTACTTGTGGAAAAATGGTACGACGATAGAATTGTCGACCCCTATCAATGGGAATTTATTGACGGCAAACTGGAATTTGGTGAGAATCCTGAAAAAGGTGTTCTTAGGCTCATATTTGAAAATACCGGGTTATCCGTTTATATTAACCGCATTCTTTACACATGGTCTTTTATGATGGGAGACGTATGTAATATCGGCATTAGTTTTTTATGCCTCAGTACAAGGGATGATGTGATTCTCTGTGAAGAACTCAATAATTTTAAATGGGTAGCCAAGGAGGAAATCGGCAATTATATCAGCAATAAAGCTGTTTTGGCAGATATTGAAAAAGCGGAATTGTAAAATTTACAGCGTTCGGTCCGCCGGACGTCGTTGTGTAATCCACCAAAGAAAGGAGTCTTACATTGACATTACTAATTAAAAACGGTTATATACTTGACCCCTCTGCCGGGGCGGAAGGCAGGGCGGAGCTGTTCATAGAGGATGGTATCATTAAGGAAATAAAGACGGAAATTGATACGCAGGCAGAGCAGGTGATTGATGCAAAAGGGTGTTATGTTATGCCGGGGTTTATTGATCTGCATGTGCATTTAAGGGAACCGGGCTGCGAATATAAGGAAACCATTGCAACGGGAGCCATGGCGGCGGCGAGAGGAGGATATACTACCATATGTTCCATGCCCAACACCAATCCGGTTCTAGACAGCAGGCAAATGATTGAATCTGTATTATCAAAAGCAAGGAAAGAAGCAGTCGTTCACGTACTTCCCATTGGCGCGGTGACAAAAGGACAGCTGGGAATGGAATTAGCCGATATAAAAGGCATGGCCGCCGCCGGAGCCGTAGCAGTCAGTGAGGATGGCAAATCCGTTATGAATACGGTCCTTTATAGGGAAGGTATGATAGAGGCAAAAGAAGCCGGTATCCCCGTATTTGCCCATTGTGAGGATAAGGATTTGGTCGGGAAAGGGGTACTCAATGAAGGGGAAAAATCCAGGGAGCTTGGTATGCCCGGCATTAGTAACACAGTGGAAGATGTAATTGTCGCAAGGGATATTCTGCTTGCCAAAAATACCGGCGTAAGGCTTCATCTGTGCCATTGCTCCACAAAAGACAGCGTAACATTTGTAAAAATGGCAAAAGACAGGGGTTTACCGGTTACCGCCGAGGTATGCCCCCATCATTTTACCATGGCTGACGAAGAAATAGAAAAGGATGACGCCAATTATAAAATGAATCCTCCGTTAAGAAGCGCAGAGGATATAAAAGTATTAAAGGAAGGGCTTCGGGATAATATCATGGATGTGATAGCTACGGATCATGCGCCCCACAGCAGGGAAGAAAAAGCAAAATCCATAATGGAGGCACCCTTTGGAATTGTAGGCTTAGAAACTGCATTTGCTCTTACCATGACGGAATTGGTTAAGAAAGGTTATTTAACCCCCATGCAGATGGTGGAAAAGATGAGCTGTAATCCGGCTAAAGTCCTGGGAATAGACAAGGGTACTCTTGCCGTTGGCAAAAGGGCGGATATTGTAATTGCCGACCCCGATGAAAAATATAAGATCGATGTGAACGAATTTGCCTCTAAAGGTAAAAACACACCTTTTCATGGGAAAGAAGTATTCGGCAGGGTAAAGGCAACGATAGTGGAAGGTAAAATCATATTTCAGGATTGATAATACACTCGGAGGATTTTTATGATTAATAAATTAATAGAAAAAATTGAACAAAGCAAAGCGCCTATTGTGGTAGGCTTAGACCCTATGCTGTCCTATGTTCCGATTCAGATACAGGAAAAGGCTTATCAGGAAAAAGGCGAGACTCTGGCCGGCGCTGCGGAAGCCGTCTGGCAGTTTAATAAGGCGATTGTAGATGCCGTTTACGATCTGATTCCTGCCGTAAAACCGCAGATCGCCATGTACGAGCAATTTGGGATTGAGGGCCTGATTGCTTTCAAAAAAACGGTGGATTATTGTAAGAAAAAGGGTCTGATAGTTATCGGTGATATTAAACGGGGCGATATCGGTTCCACTTCCGCGGCCTATGCGGCAGGCCATCTGGGAAAGGTCAAAGTGGGAAGCAATTCCTTTTATGGTTTTGATGAGGATTTTATAACCGTGAATCCTTATTTCGGTTCCGACGGAGTAGAGCCGTTTATGGACGTTTGTAAGGAAGAAAAGAAGGGATTATTCATACTTGTTAAAACCTCCAACCCGTCCAGCGGGGAATTTCAGGATCAGCCGGTTGGGGGAAGGCCCCTCTATGAATTAGTAGGAGAGAAGGTGGCACAATGGGGTGAGAAGCTTATGGGAGATAAGTACAGCTACGTCGGCGCAGTAGTGGGCGCTACTTATCCCAAGGTAGGTAAAACACTTAGGGAAATTATGCCCAGGACTTATATACTTGTGCCGGGTTACGGTGCCCAGGGTGGTAAGGCTGAGGATATTTCGCACTATTTTAATAAGGACGGCCTGGGAGCAATCGTCAATTCATCCCGGGGTATCATAGCTGCTTATAAGCGGACGGAATATGATAAATACGGGCCGGGCGCCTTTGCAGACGCCTCCAGACAGGCCGTGGTTGATATGCGTGAAGATATTCTTGGTAAACCATAACGAATATGAAGCAGACGAGTTTCAGATTGGTAATTTTACACTGGAAAATGCAAAAGCAATTCATGCCCCCGCCATTCAAGAAAGTTTTCTAAATGTGGAATGTACGCTTAAGAATATTCAAGATTTAAGTGATGCAGGTATTACCGCTATGGTTATTGGAGAGGTTCAACGTATCTCTGTTGAAGAAGAATATGCACAAGGTTATGAAAAGCGATATGGAAAATATGGGTTTATGATGTTGGTTCCAGCCCCGCAAGATCTTGTTACAGGAGAACCGAGGCAATCGGGTATTGCTACCATTGATATTCAAAAATTGGATTGAGAAAATATGAAAAGTGATTTAAGAACTATCCCCGGTATTGGGAAAAATATTGAACAAGACTTATTAAATATTGGCATAAGTTGCGTTGCGGATTTAAAAGGAAAAAATCCTGATGAATTGTATATGCAGGACTGTCTTTTTAAGGGCTTTCAAGAGGATAAATGCCAGTTATATGTTTTTCGATTAGCAGTATACTATGCCGAACATGAAACACACGACGCTGAAAAATTAAAATGGTGGTATTGGAAAAATAAAGTATATCCACCCGACAAAGAGTAAGCATCAAATTTCCATTTGCGGGCAGATTATTAGCAAAGAAAAGACCACAATCACCAAAATGTAGCCGAATAAGCTCATTATGAGATTATCCGATTTGTTTACCACAGAGCAGGACGGGCGGTTATTGTCAAAGCCGGCGCAGCCGTTCATTTCAGCCTTGACGATTGCCTCTGTTCTGCTATTTCTCCATGTGCGGTCACTTCGGGACAAGTTACCATGAAATAAACGATTTCGTTCACCATATATTTTTACACGGGAGTGGAGGGCTTTATAAATATTTTGAATTCGGTTTAAGGAAGGGTGGATATTGCCTTTTCCAACTGCTTTAAGGCTAAGGCCAGGGTATCACGGGGGCAGGCAATATTAATACGCTGAAATCCCAGGCCTTCCGGCCCGAATATGGTGCCGGCATCCAGCCAAAGTTTTGCTTTATTAACGATCAGATCCTCCAGTTCTTTTTCCGAAAGCCCCAGGCCTCTGAAATCAATCCACACCAGATAAGTTCCTTCCGGTTCGGTGAGTTTTACTGACGGTATATGTTTTTCTAAATAATCCTTTACATAATTCAAATTCTGAAATAGATATTCTTTTAATTCTTTCAGCCATTCATCCCCAAATTCATAAGCTGCCTGGCAGGCTATTAAGCCCATGGTATTTAACTGGCTGTATCCGGCTTTTATGATTTCGGCTTTAAACGCGGATTTTAGTCCGGGATTTCCTATAAAAACATTGGAAACCTGAAGCCCCGCCAGGTTAAAGCTTTTGCTGGGAGCGGTACAGGTAATGGTACGTTCAAGATATTCACTCTTAAGGTTGGCAAATACCAGATGTTCATGCCCCGGATAAATGAAGTCGGCATGGATTTCATCGGATACGATTATTACATCATGTTTTACACAAATATCGCCTAACCGGGTTAATTCCTCTTTTGCCCATACCCTTCCCACCGGATTGTGGGGATTGCACAGAAGAAATAATTTAACCCGGTGTTTTATTATTTTATCTTCAAAATCTTCAAAATCTATTTGATATTTCCCGTCTTTATAAACCAGTGGGTTATTTACCAGGAGTCTTTCGTTGCTTATAATGGTTTCTGAAAAGGGATAATATACCGGCCTTTGAATTAATACGGCGTCCCCTTTATCAGTTAATGCGCGGATAGCCATTGCTATGGCGAAAACTACCCCGGGTGTCTTTACCAGCCATTTCCGTTGGATATTCCAGTGATAATGGACAAAGAACCAATTGCGCAGTACGTTGAAATATTCTTCTTTTACTTCCGTATAACCGAATATTCCATGCCGGCTGGCCTTTACCAGGGCCTGCGTGATTTCGGGCACAGTAGGAAAATCCATATCGGCAACCCATAAAGGTAAAACATCAGCCGTTTTTCCTCTTTCCACTGCAAAATCGTATTTTAATGAGTTAGTGTTCCTGCGGTTCACAATTAAATTAAAATCAAACGCCATGCAGGGACCTCCTTCCGTTTAGAGCCTGATCTAAATCTGATATAATATCGTCGGCATTTTCAAGACCCACTGAAATCCTGAGAAGACAATCGTTAATACCTCTTCTTAGTCGTTCCTCCAAAGGAATATCCGCATGGGTCTGAAGCATAGGGTAGGTTATTAAGGTTTCAACCCCGCCCAGGCTTTCTGCAAAAAGCAGTAACTGAATACGTTCCAGCAATTGTTTTGCCGTTACCTCCTTGTCAACTTCAAAGGATATCATGGAACCAAAGCCCGTTGACTGCTTTATTGAAACGGCATAGTCCGGATGGTCAGGCAGGCCGATATAATATATCTTTTTCACTTTTTCCTGTGCAGTGAGCCAATGTGCTACTTTTAGTGCATTTTCCTGCTGACGGTCCATACGTACCGCCAGGGTTTTAATACCGCGGATTAATAGCCAGCTGTCAAAGGGAGAAAGGCAGGCGCCCGTGGTTTTATAAATAAACCGGAGCTTTTCCGATAAGTCTTCCCTGTTGGTCACTAAAAATCCGGACAGGGTATCGTTATGACCGCTAAGATATTTTGTACCGCTGTGTATAACGATATCCGCACCTAAGACGAGGGGAAGCTGGTAATAGGGTGTTAAAAAGGTGTTGTCAACAATCACCAGTAAACCGCGGGACCTGGCAAGTTCACAGGCGGCGGCGATATCGGTTACCTGCATCATGGGATTTGTAGGCGATTCAATGTAAATGGCTTTTGTTTCCTTTCGGATGAGAGAACGCACGGTATCTAATTTTGAAGTATCCGTATAATCAAATTGCAAGCCGTTTTTACGTGAAATATTTTCAAATAAACGGATGGTGCCGCCGTATAAATCTTCGGAGGCTATGATGTGGTCTCCGATGGAAAAGAGTTCCATAAGGGCTGCAATGGCGGACATTCCGCTAGAAAAGGCTAAGGCGTCAATTCCGTGTTCCAGATTGGCGACTATTTTTTCCACATATTCTCTGGTGGGATTCTGCATTCTGGAGTAATCATATCCTGTACTTTGTCCAACCCCGGGGTGGGCGAAGGTTGCCGATTGATAAATTGGTACGCTGATTGCTCCTGTATGGTGGGTGTTGTTCTCTGCACCATGTATACAAAGTGTTGAAATATCCATTTTTATTCCTCCTTATAATTTGTGTGCTGTTGGTATCCTGTGTCTAAAAATCGGGTTTTACAGAAAAACATATACAAAAAAAACTCGTCTTCCTAACAAAAGAAGACGAGAAAACCCGTGATACCACTTCAATTTATCTGTACATCGCTGTAGCAGACCTCTAAGAGTACGATATTAGTTAAACTAATAATTTATACTTGTTTGCTGTAACAGGCAATCCTGTCGTAACCTAAGTGCAGTGTCTATTTGTGCAATGCAGTTCGGGACGCCACTCCTGAGCCATATTCAGCTATTCTCCATCTGCTTTTTCTCACCGTTTAAAGCTCTCTGTGGGACTTTAAATAACTTACTTTCTCATTCATAGTGTTTTAGTATGAAATTGATTTGAGTATAGCAGAGAATTATGATAATGTCAATCCTGATTTTATAAATAATACTAAAGGAACGAAAATAATATAATAACTTGTTAAACGGCCCGGGTGTATTCTTTTAGCCATTCTTTTTCGTCAGGTGTAAGATAGGGTGAAAGTTTTTCGTACACCTGCTTATGGTAATCATTTAATCTCCTTCTCTCAACAGGAGACATATAGGATATATCAACCGCATCCAGGTCAATGGGAGCGAAAGTAATATGTTCGAAATACATAAACTGGCCGTATTCATTTTTTTCCCCCTTATGGCATACCAGTTCATTTTCCGTACGGATTCCATGACTGCCCTCGATATAGACACCCGGTTCGTCCGTGGTTACCATTCCCTCTTCCAATACGCAGCCGTCGTTTCGTTCCGGGACCTTTTTCCATCTGAAACCGTTGGGGGCTTCATGTACGTTCAGGAGGTAACCCACACCATGACCGGTACCGCATTTATAATCCAGATTCATATCCCAGATAGGGCCCCTTGCCAGAATATCCAGATTCATACCAATACAGCCGTGAAGGAATTTGGCGCCGGCCAGGTTTAACATACTTCTTAAAACAGCAGTGAAATGCATTTTCAGTTCGCCGCTGATTTTACCAAGAACAATAGTTCTGGTGATATCGGTTGTGCCTTCATAGTATTGTCCGCCGGAATCCACCAATAATAAGCCTTCCTGTTTTAGAACGGCATTGCTGCCTTGACTGGCGGAATAATGCATCATGGCTGCATTAGCCTTATAAGCGCAAATCGTATCAAAGCTTAATTCAATAAATCCGTCCTGTTCCCTGCGGCGTGCTTCCAGATAATCGCCGGCGCTGATTTCCGTAATCTCTGTTTTACCTATTTGGGTTTTAAGCCAATACATAAACTTGGTAAAAGCAATTCCGTCCTTAATATGTGCTTTTCTTAAATTTTCGATTTCAACCGGGTTTTTTATTGCTTTAAAGAGAACGGTGGGATTTGCGGCATCAATAATAGTGATTTCCCGATTGAGATTTTTATAGATCGCATAATTCACCTTTTTGGAATCCAACAGAACAAACGTCTGAGGTGACAGATCTGCTACAAAGGTATAAATATCCTGATAATCTTTTAATTCAACCTTGTCGGCCGCCAGTTTAGCTTTTATATCCTCTGATAATTTTTCCTGATTAAGGAATATATATGCACGGTCCGGGGTAATAACGGCATAGGATAAAACCACCGGATTGTAAGCGATATCATTTCCCCTGATATTAAAGAGCCAGGCAATATCGTCCAAGGTTGTGATGATATGAACAAAAGTCCCCAGTTTATCCATTTCCTTCCTTATATCCTGTAATTTATCCGCGGTGGTTCTTCCGGCATATTTTTCGTCCAGCAGAAATGCGGGTTCTTTTGGCAGAGCCGGCCTGTCCGTCCAAATACTGTCCACCAGATCCTTATCATATCGGATCGTTATATTTTGTGCTTCTAATTTTTCTTTTAGCTCTAACCCGAATTTGGCATTGACAACCCGCCCGTCAAATCCCAGGACTGCGTCCTGATGCAATTTTTTTGATAAAAATTCTTCAATGGAGGGAACGCCTTCTTCGCCCATTTTATATAAGGTTATTCCCGTATCTGCCAATTGCCTTGCGGCCTGAATAAAGTATCTTCCGTCAGTCCATAAACCCGCTTCTGTTAAGGTAACCACCAGGGTTCCTGCAGAGCCGGTAAAACCGGACATAAATTCACGCGTCTTAAAATAATTGCCTACATATTCTGATTCATGGAAATCAGCGGTAGGGATAATATAGGCCTCCATATGATTTTTTGCCATCAGCGCTCTTAAATGCTCTATTCTTTCCTTTATCATGTTATCCTCCTTTTGTGTAAGCTTTCATGGCTCGCCTTGCGAGATTATGCATAGTTTTCACGTTATAATTTGACTAATAATGCCGCCCTTCCGAAAGGCGGCGGATTTTCCTGATATTTTAAAAAGCGACATAAATGCATGATTCTGCCAGTTATGTCGCAAATCTATAACCCGATATAATTATTTGTATGTTAAAATTTTTCCGGTTCGCCGTAAGCTTTCCCGAATAATTCAACCGTTACAGATTTCATAACCTGGGGCTCCAATGGACGGTCGGAATAATCTGTTTTTATCTCCGCTATTTTGTTGACAACCTCCAGCCCCTCTATCACTGTACCAAAGGCTGCGTAAGAACCATCCAGATGGAGTGAATTTTTATGCATAATAAAGAATTGGGAACCTGCAGAGTCCGGCATCTGAGATCTTGCCATGGATATGACGCCTGCGGTATGTTTTAGGTCGTTATCAAAGTGATTATAAGAGAATTCACCCTTAATAGAGTAGCCGGGCCCTCCCATGCCGGTACCTTCAGGATCTCCGCCCTGAATCATGAATCCGCGAATAACCCTGTGAAAAATAATGCCATCATAAAACTTTTTCTGAACTAATGAAATGAAATTCTTAACCGTATTAGGGGCAATGTCCGGGTAAAGCTCAATTTTCATAACATCGCCGTTTTCCATTTCGATTGTTACTATAGGATTTTTCTCTGCCATTTTTTTATCCTTTCTAAAGTCAAATGTTTACATTGGACAATTATAACATATATTATATTGGGTGTCTAATTAAATTATTATATATCGGGTTAGTAATTTACGTATAATTAACCCGTTTTTTACGAACTGAATAATCTGATTTTTAACCGTCTTATTCCGGTTATATTTTAAACACAGCGGCATAATAAAAGAAGATAAACCCGCAATAAAAGGAGTTGAAAATAAAATGGCTATTCCATTAAAATTAAAAAATCATAAAATAGTACATTATCTTTTATATTATATATTACCCTTTACGGCTGCCTTTCTTCTGCTTGCGTTTATTGTTTATTACCCGTTTACGGAAAGCGGTAAATCTTTTATCTGGGAAACAGACGGTATTAACCAGCATTATCCTGCCCTGGTGTATTACGGCCGTCTGCTGAAAAAACTGTTTGACGGCGGGAAAATCCCCATGGTGGATTTTAATATAGGGATGGGATTTGATACTTTAACTACCTTAAATTACTATGCCATTGGTGACCCGTTAACCTTTCTTACCGTCTTTGCTAAAGAAGAAAATATGGAAAGTATGTACCGGTTTCTTATTTTGTTAAGGCTTTATTTATCCGGTGTCAGTTTTATATTGTACTGCATTTACAGGAAGAAAAAAGGGTATCCCACCGTTCTTGGCGGATTAATTTATGTGTTTTGCGGTTATGTTTTTTATGCGGCGGCAAGACATCCGTATTTCACAAATCCCCTCATCTATCTGCCACTTCTTTTTATTGGGCTGGAAATGATCTTAAAAAAGAAGAACCCCTATCTGTTTATAATCATGACCTGTATCAGTGCCTTAAGCAATTTTTATTTCTTTTACATGCTAACTATTTTAATCTTAATTTACGGGACAATCCGTTTTTTTTACATCTATGACAAAAAAGCGGTTGATTCCCTTTGGGAATTATTTTTTAAAACTGTTTTGCGGGCGGGCTTATATTATACCTTAGGAGTGGCCATGGCTGCGTTTATCCTGCTGCCGGTCCTGGCCGCATTTTTTAACAACGGACGTTTTAACAGTGGGTATCATGTTAATCTGCTGTACTATTATCCGCAGTTTTATGTATTGCTGGTAAATTCCTTTATTGCCCCCAACGTCTCGGCGGGATTCTGGACCCAGTGCACCTTTGCAGCCATTGTTCCCGTTGCTGTTTTGGTTGCGTTTTGCAATAGGAAATACCGGAGGTTAACACTTGGATTTATTGCTGCAACCATCTGCCTGATGATTCCGTTTATAGGTTATCTGATGAACGGCTTTGCCTATGTATGCAACCGGTGGGAGTTTGGCTACAGCTTTCTTGTCGCATTTATATTTGTAACCGTATATGAGGATATGTTTCGGTTAAACAGGACGGACAGGATATTATTATTAGCGGGAGCGGGGATTTATGGAGCGCTGGGACTGTTTAAGCCTGATAAATATGTTCTGTTTGCTTTCTTTATTTTATGCATTACGATTATTTGTATTATATTTTTTAATTATAATAAAAAATCCGTCTATTTACAGAGGGCGGCAATATTTATCCTGGTATTCTGTAATCTTGGTATGAACGGATACCTGACCTATTCCGCCCGGTACGGCAATTATGTGAACGAGTTCGTTGACTCGGGCAAAGTTCAGAAAACCATTAATAATTCGGCGGTCAGCCTGGTTCCAAAGCTCCGGGATAGTTACGGGATGGATAATTCCGGGGTAGCAAAATCCGGGATTACAAAATCCTTTTACAGGGTGGAGGTTTATGGAAATCAGCAGCATAATGAGGCTTTGACGGTAGGTTTTCATGATGTCAGCGGATATTTCAGTATAATGGATAAAAGAGTGACGGAATATATGAAGGGCCTGGAATTATTAAGCCAGAGGACGGCATATCGGTTTGATAATCTGGATTACAGGACCGGTATCGGAACTTTGGCAGGAGTAAAGTATCTGGTTACCTCATGTAAAGCGGCGGCACCATATGGGTATAAATTATTGTGGGAAAATAAGTCCGATAACGGAAGCTATTATCTGTTTGAAAATCAATTTGCGCTGCCCTTAGGTTATACTTATGACCAGTATATAACCAGGGATGTTTATGAGAATTTAAATCCGCTGCAAAAACAGGAGATCATGCTCCAGGCATTGGTTTTAGAAGAACCTGTAAATAGTTTTACGGGTATTGTGTCAGATAGGAATGGAAATGGAAATACACGAAAGAATTCTGTTAATTTAGTCTCAAAGGAGCTGCCGGTATCCTTTCAGTTTGGCAGAGGTATTACCTGGAAAGGGGACTATTTAAAGGTTACAAAACCGGGGGCAGAACTCACCGTATATTTTCAAGGCGTTAAGAACTCCGAAACCTATTTACGGCTTGAAAATTTTGATATCAATTCCACCGATTACTATGCCATGAATTTTAAAGTTAAGGGACGGGGGGATGCAATCAAGACGGTGCATGCCAGATCGGACAGAAACAATGCCTATTTTGGGAAAGATGATTATCTGATTAATCTGGGCTATCAGAAGAAGGCAATGAAATCCTGTGTATTGACCTTTGGTAAAACCGGCAAATTTCATTTAGGAGGTATACAGGTATATGCTTTGCCCATGAATCATTACGAGGAACAGGTAAAGGAAAGAAAAACCGGAGGAATGGAAAATATAAAGATAAAAAACAATCAAATTACCGGTGCGGTTAATATAGCCAAGGATTCCCTGTTATGTCTGTCAATTCCTTACAGTAAAGGCTGGAGTGCTTATGTAAACGGTGTTAAAACAGAACTGCTGCAGGCCAATGTTATGTATATGGCACTGCCGCTTAAATCCGGAAATAATGAGATAAAATTAAGTTATGGAACACCTTTATTAAGAGCAGGAATTATAGTGTCGGTAACCGGATGGTTTCTGTTTATCAGTATAATTATATTCAACAGGATTAAGAAAGTAAAATCAGGGAAAATATAATAAATAAACCAGAGTGCCGGCTTATAAGTTTCACAATGCACTCATGAATGAATGGAGATGAGAAAAATGGATAGGATATCGGTTGTTGTGCCTTGTTATAATGAAGAAAAAGTAATGCCTTTGTTTTATAAGGAAATGAAACGGGTCATGAACATAATGAATTATGTGGGGTTTGAAATAATTTTTATTGATGACGGCTCTAAGGATAATACGCTGCGGATTGCCAAGAGTTTAAAAGCCAGAGATGATAGAATCAAATATCTTTCATTTTCTAAAAATTTCGGAAAAGAAGCCGCTATTTATGCAGGCCTGGAAAACTGCACCGGAGATTATGCGGCTGTAATGGATGCGGATCTGCAGGATCCTCCGGCGCTATTGGAGATAATGTATCGGTACTTAAAACAGGAGGATTATGATTCGGTGGCGACCCGAAGGGTAACCAGGGATGGAGAACCCAAGCTGAGGTCTTTTTTTGCCAGGAGATTTTATCATCTTATGAATCACATTTCCAAAACAAATATGGTGGACGGCGCAAGAGATTACCGGCTCATGAAAAGGCAAATGGTGGACGCTGTTGTTAATATGAAAGAATATAACCGGTTTTCCAAAGGTATCTTCGGATGGGTGGGGTTTAAAACAAAATGGCTGGAGTATGATAATGTGGAGCGCGCTGCCGGCGAATCCAAATGGTCTTTCCGCAAGCTTTTGTTTTATTCCTTTGACGGAATTGCGGCCTTTTCCACCATGCCTTTGGGAATTGCTTCCTTTTCCGGGCTTTTTCTCTGCATCCTGTCTTTTATCAGCATCATTGTAATTATGATAAGGCATCTGATTGGGGTAAAATCGGCCCACGGCTGGTCCTCCATGGCCTGCATTATTTTATTTGTCAGCGGTTTTCAGTTATTCTGCATGGGAGTTGTGGGACAATACCTGGCCAAAACCTATCTGGAAGTTAAAAACCGGCCGATTTACATTATCAGGGAAAAAAGCTTTTAATATTTCAGGACTTGTGTTACCCAAGTTTTTCGTATATAATAATATTCCAAAAGATAAAATATCCAGGAGATGAAACGATGGTTAAAATCCATAAAAAAACAGCGGTAATTACCTCCCAGGTACAGTTGACCGAGGATATTTACAGTATGTGGATTAGGGACGGCGAAACAGCGGCGGGTGCGAAACCCGGGCAGTTTCTCTCCTTATATTGCAAAAGCGAAAGCAGGCTGCTTCCAAGGCCGGTCAGCATATGTGAAATAGATAAAGAAAAAGGAACGCTGCGGTTGGTATATCGTGTTGTCGGGGGCGGAACGGAAGAATTTTCTCATTATAATACGGGGGATACCATTGAGGTGCTGGGACCTTTAGGGAACGGTTTTCATGCGGAAGGCAGCAGGGCAATCCTCATTGGCGGCGGAATCGGTATACCTCCCATGCTGGAACTGGCAAAACAATTAGATTGCGGAAAACGGATTGTGTTAGGATACAGGGATATCACATTTTTAGATAAGGAATTTGAAAAATACGGTAAGGTATCTATTTCTACAGAGGACGGCAGTAGCGGAACGAAGGGAAATGTCATTGACGCTATAAAGGCAAATCTCCTGGAGGGGGATATCATATATGCCTGCGGGCCCATCCCCATGCTAAGGGGAGTGAAGGCATTTGCAATGGAACACGGGATAAAAGCCCAGTTATCCATGGAGGAGAGAATGGCCTGCGGTATCGGCGCCTGTCTGGCCTGCGTATGCAAGTCCGGAAAGAAGGATCCCCATACCAATGTAAATAATAAACGGATCTGTAAGGACGGCCCCGTATTTTATGCGGAAGAGGTCGAAATATAGTTATTGCAGTGAAAGCCTTCGTAAAGATTCGGGTCTGGAAAGGTATGAATGGAATATGAATACAAAAGTTAATATTGCGGGAATAGAATGGAAAAATCCGGTGACGACTGCCTCCGGCACTTTTGGTTCCGGTTTGGAATACAGCGAGTTTGTTGATTTAAATCAAATCGGTGCCGTAACAACAAAAGGAGTGTCCAGTATTCCGTGGACAGGCAATTCCACGCCTCGGATTGCGGAAACCTACGGCGGGATGTTAAATGCCGTCGGGCTGCAGAATCCCGGCGTGGATGTATTTGTCAAACGGGATATTCCCTTTTTAAAACAGTATGATACCAGAATCATTGTAAACATATGCGGAAAGACCACTAAGGACTACTGTGATGTAGTGGAGGGTCTGGCGGACTGTGATGTTGATATGTTGGAAATTAACATATCCTGTCCCAATGTAAAGGAAGGTGGTATCGCTTTCGGGCAAAACTGCTGTCAGGTGGAAGCGATAACAAAAGAAGTGAAAAAATATGCCGGACAGCCCGTCATCATGAAACTTAGCCCTAATGTAACGGATATTACGGAAATTGCCAAGGCGGCGGAAGCCGGCGGTGCGGATGCGATTTCTTTAATTAATACCTTAACCGGTATGAAAATAGATATTCATAAAAGAAAATTTGTATTGGCCAATAAAACCGGCGGTTTGTCCGGCCCCGCCATCAAACCCATTGCCGTGCGGATGGTTAATCAGGTGGCCGGTGCGGTAAAGCTTCCCATTATTGGAATGGGCGGCATCATGACGGGAGAGGACGCTCTGGAATTTATCATGGCAGGTGCAACGGCGGTGGCCGTAGGAACCGCTAATTTCATCAAACCCACGGCAACCATGGAGGTCATACAAGAAATTGAAAATTATATGAAGAAGTATAAAATAGAAGACATCAGGGAATTGATTGGCTGCGTTGACAGAGTTTAAAATAAACAAAAATATAGGGAGGTTGGAGGTTAATCGGATGGAACAATACAAGCAGGAATTTATTGAATTTATGGTGGATTGCGGGGTATTAAAATTTGGCGATTTTACTACAAAGAGCGGAAGAAAAACCCCGTTCTTTATTAACGCAGGTTATTACAGAACAGGTTTCCAGTTAAGAAAGCTCGGCGGATATTATGCGAAAGCGATTAAGGAGACTTTCGGACTGGATTTTGACGTGTTATTCGGGCCGGCATATAAAGGTATTCCTTTAAGTGTTGCCGCTTCCATGGCCATCAGTGAATTTTACGGGAAAGAAATACGTTACTGCTCCAACCGTAAGGAAGTAAAGGATCACGGGGATAAGGGGATACTTCTTGGAGGACCTATACAGGATAAGGACAGAATTATTATTATAGAAGATGTTACGACTGCGGGGACTTCCATCGCTGAGACAATGCCGATTTTAAATGCGCAGGGTGATATTGCCGCGCTGGGGCTGGTGGTATCGGTAGACCGTATGGAAAGAGGACAAAGCAGTAAAAGTGCATTAGCGGAAATCGAAGAAATTTACGGTTTAAAAACAACTGCTATCGTAACCATGGAAGAAGTAGTTGAACATTTATACAATAAGCCTTATAATGGAAATATCGTAATTGATGATAAATTAAAAGCTGCCATTGATACATATTATGAACAATATGGTGCAAAGCAAGGATAAGGAAACCGTTTCTATTTTCACAAAAGCTGTTTAAAGCAGCAGAAATGGAGTAAAATTATGAGTGAAAAAATTTATTCTACAATGAAATCGGTGGGCGTTGGGAATTTAGTTATGGGAATTTTATTTATTGTAGCCGGCATAGCAGGCGGAGTTATAATGATTATCAGCGGCGGAAGGCTACTTAAGAAAAAATCTGAAATCCTTTTTTAATACTCTGCTGATCTTAATCTTGTATAGGGCGCAGTGTTGACGACCAATGACGAGGGGCAAATCCGGCAGGCGCCTATGCAAGTTTTAAGGTTAACAGAGTTATCAGTCTAAACTATCTGATCTAACTGTCCGAACTATTTTTTGACGGCATTCGCAAGAATTTTATTCCGTAAATGATAAAAAATAATAAATAAAAATGTAATAATTACTTTACAAATTGTAAAAAATAGTTTATCATGAGAGCATCTTAATTATCTAATTTCTATTTCATCTTATTTTTTTCATTATAGATATCCCAAAATTTTTAGTGAAGCGAGGTGGATTTACTATTTAGGTTTCATTTACTTAACAAAATTTAATATGGAAAAGGGGAGCATATATGAAGATTTCGTTTTGGAGCAGTGCAATGAATAACAGCGGTGTGACAAGTAATCTGGCATGTATCAGTATCGCGTCAGCTATGGAGTATTCTTACAAATCAATACTCATAGAAAACCACTACCAGAGAAATAAGCTGGGAAATGTTTTGATGTATCAGAGGGCAAATTATTCAGAAAAAGAAGAAAATTTTCAATTCAGACATGTAGGTATCGATTACCTCATTCATCAGCTTATGACCCATAAATATGAGTATAAATCAGATAATAACCCATTGAGTGAAGATTCGTACCCATCAAGGATAATAAGAGAAGCGTCTTTGGAAATATTAGATAATTATCTATATTACATACCTTTAAGTTATCAATTTAATCAGGAAACTTTTGATTATAATTTATACGGGAATATAAAAGATATTCTGGATGCGACAGAAGGATTTGCAGATATTACTTATATTGACACTTCAAGCCAGAATAACTTAAGTTCAAAAATTATTTTAGAAGAGGCCGACTTAGTAGTCGTTAATCTGATTCAAAATTCATTTATGATTCAATATTTCTTTGACAATTATTCGTCAATCTTAGATAAATGCGTATTCTTAATCAGTAATTACAATAAAAAATCCAATTTAAATCTTGATAAAATATCCAAAGCCCACTCAATCAGCAAACCCAATATTGCAGCGATTCCCTATAATATCGAATACAAGGAAGCAGTATCCAAGGGAACTGTTGTAGAATTTTTATCGCGTAATTATACCTGTAAAAGGAAAAGTCCAAATTATGCTTTCATCCGGGAGGTTAAAAAAGCAGCGGCCATGATAATTAAAAATGCGGCAAGTATAAGTCAGAAGGAGGAGTGCCAATGAGAGGAAGACTTAGAAGATCCACAAAGCGGTATATACTGGTATCTTTTTTATGTATCGTAATATTTGGAGGGATTTTTTTAGCGGCATATTTTAAAGTAATCAATAATATGAAAAAGAATTATCAAAGTGAAATCAAGAACCTGTCGAATCAGCTGGAATCAAAAAAAGTATATATGTATAAAGCAAAAAGTGACATTGTAGCCGGAAGCAAAGTAACGAAAGATAATTTTAAGTATGTACAGGTATTATCGGATCAATCCCAGGAGGATTTTATAACGGAGGAGGAAATGGGGAAAGTCGCTTTAATTGACATAAAATCCGGAACAGGGGTTCTAAAATCCATGTTGACGGACGAACTGGCCGACAGCGGTTTGCGGGAAATGGAATTTAATACATTTTTACTCAACAGTAATTTAAAAGATAATGATTTTGTCGATATAAGGATTTTATATCCCAATGGGGAAAATTATGTTGTCTTAAGCAAAAAGGCGGTAAAGAATTTATCCTTAGAAGCCGGTGATTGTTTTATGTGGCTGAATGCGGAGGAAATATTAAGGGTGTCCGGAGCTATTGTGGATTGTTACTTAAATGAAGGTTCAAAACTTTATACGGTTAGGTATATCAAGCCGCTTATACAGGCTTCCTCCTTAATTACCTATACCCCCGGCACCGACGTGATAAAGCTGTTAAAGGAAGATCCCAACGTGGTACAAAAAGCAGCAGAACAATTAAGCGAGGAGGTCCGCAAGGAACTGGAAGCCAGGCTTTACCAGTTCTACGGCAATTATAACGGTGAGGTAACCTGGGATGGATATGGGACCTATAACCAAGGCAATAATTATAATCCGGGGCAGTCAGGCGGCATGTCTGATACTAATAACGGGGACAATGTCAATCATGCGGGTAATACAAATAATGTAGGGGATAACAGTACAAACAGCACAGAGAACGGCTATGGTCAAAGTAAAGAAAATGAGGAGGAAATTTATTATGTCGATTAAAGCAAAGGTGATAGGGCTGCTGGGTATTGAAAAATATGACCTTATACTGTATTTATCCATTCTTCTTCTAAATTTAAACCAGAAGGTTTTAATAATAGATAATTCAGAAACCGAAGCTCTTACCTGCTGCGTGCCGGTTCCGGAAAACCTTAACCCCAGAATACACAAAATTAATTTCATGAATATTGATTTTGTTAAGGAGAAGGATGTCACGGCATACCTGAAGGATTACGATTGTATCCTGATCGATTTTGGTTATAAAACAACTCATAAGGATATACCAAATTGTTCTTCTGTTTATTTAGTTACGGACAAACAGCAGCACAATATCGCAAGGATGCGGAATCTGAAACTGACACAGGAGGCTTATCTGATAATCAGGGGCATTATGAAAAGGAAAAATGCCGCTTATTTGACGGATAACCTGAAAGAAAACAAGGTAAACATGAAAGGGTGCTATTGCCTTTATTATGACGATACGGACAGAGAAAACATGATCGCACTTCAGTACGGCGATGATATTAAATTTAAAAATCAATCCGGCCAGTTGAAATATTTATTAAACCAATTAATAACCGAAACCTTTCATTTTAATAAAGCCGAGGTTGGGCGGGCCTATAAAAAGGCGAAAAGAGGTGCATAATTTGAAGGTAGCATTTTGGAGTCCCGTACCGGGGCAGGCCGGGACTACCGGTAATATGCTTGCGGCCGCGGTGATGTCCTGCTTGATATTAAAGAAAAATATTCTTTTATTACAGAATCATTTTAGGGATAAAAGCTTGGAAAAAGCTGTTTTAGGCAAAGCCGCCGGAATGGATTTGTTTGAAAATATCGGACTGGATTCCTTATCAAGGAATATTAAAATTTCAGAATTAAGTAAAGATATAATCAGTAATTCCTCCATTTCTCTTTATAATAACAGGATACATATAATACCGGGAACCACAAGGGAAAATAAATATTTGTTTGAGACAGAATTATCGTTAACCTTTACAGCCATATTAAATTCCGTAAATAAATTTTATGATATTGTTTTTATGGACTTAGTGTCCGGACCGGCGGAAATGTCAAAAAGGAGTAAGGAAGAGGCTGATTTGATAGTTGTAAATCTCTCTCAGAATAAAAATATGATTGATGATTACTTTTCCAGGTATCACCTGCCGGAAGAAAAGACAGTTTACCTGATTGGAAAATATAATGATAAATCACGGTATAACCTTACCAATCTGGAAAGAAGTTACCATAGTTTAAAAAACAAGACCGGAGTAATCCCCTATAATGTAGATTTCATGGATGCCATGATTGGCGGAAAATTAATGAGCTATTTGATTAAGAATATGATAAACGGCAAGGGAGAAAATAATCTATACTTTATGAAAAAGGTAGAAAATGCGGTGGATCTCATGTTTGGAAATCCGGTAAAGGCAGGTGGAATTATTTGATGTTAAATATAGTGTTAATTTTTCTGATTTCCATTATTGCGTTTCTATTCCTGTTTTACATGGGAAAGGAAGACGTTTCCGCTCCGAAGGAGATGAATATTGATCTCTATACTATACCTTACCTGGTGCAGGAAGTTAAAAATACCTTTGAAGGTATATTAAATAAAAATATAGCTGATTTAAATCTGAACAGACAGGAAACGATAAAACGGGAGAAAATGAAAAGCTTAATCAGAAAAAATCTGCGGAGCTGCAGTCTTGGAGATACGGGGGCAAAAGAATATGTAAAAGATTACATTAAGGAAATACTACAGAAAAATTCAGGTATCAGGGAGGATAATATCGACGGGATTATCCCGTTTCATCACAGTGCAATGTTAACACCCCAGGATAAATTTGAAATTATTTTGTATCTTTTTAAAAAACAGTTTCAATACGACGCCCTGTCCATGCTGATTGAGACATATCATCTGGCGGATTTAAAAATTGACGGCGACACGAAACACTACGAAATAACAAAGGAGGAGGTGGAAGAAATCTATGCTTTAGAGAGTATTTGTCTGCATTTTATTGATAAACTGGAAGTTTTAGCGCAGAGGATATACCAGTTATACAAAGGGTTTGGGGCGATTGATGAAATAAGGGATATGAAGCTTGACGGGGTTTCAGGCGGCATTTCGGGAATACCCTTTGATTTTTATAACTATCATACAAACCTTGAAAAATCTGACCATAGAAATTTAAATGCATATAACAGTATCTGGATTTTCTTTCAGGGGAAAACGATACATTTATCCTTTTTGGGGTTCGAATCCCAGAGAGAGCTGGTAAGGGTGTGCAAAAACATATACCGATACGGGAATCCGGGACAGCTTAGTGAAAAAAGGGGGTATATTGCAAATGACATGAAGGACGGGTCAAGAGTGGTTACCTTCCGGCCGCCGTTTTCCGACCGCTGGGCTTTCTTTGTCAGAAAACATGACAGTATTCTGGATATGAATATATACAATATTATTACGGATGAAGGAAATGAACTGCTTATTGAAATCTTAAAATGGATGGTCCGTGGATGTCTTGTTATTGTTATAACCGGAGAAATGGGAAGCGGTAAGACAACCCTGCTGAAAATATTAATTCAGTATATCAGAAGGACTTATACCCTGCGTATCCATGAGCAGATATTCGAGTTGAATTTAAGCCGAGTATACCCGGACTTTAATATACTTACTTTACGGGAAACCGATACTATTTCCGGACAGGAAACTCTTGATATCATGAAAAAAACCGACGGTACGGTAATTATACTGGGAGAGGTTGCATCCCATATAGCTGCCAACTGGCTGGTGGAAACCTCTCAGATATCAAAAATGACCATGTGTTCCCACCATGCACGGACAACGGAGGATTTGATTGACAATTTAAAGATTGCCCAGTTAAGGGTCGGGGGGTTTCATAATGAATTCCTTGCAGAGGAACAGGTTGTAAAAGCGATTAATATAGATATCCATATGGAAAACATAGGCGGGCACAGATACATATCCAGAATAACGGAAATAGTTCCGGCGGAAGATAAGGATTACCCGGTTAAATTCCTGCCTGCCGCACTGGAATACTTTCAAAGGAATACCGACAGAAAAGCTTATAAAACCGTAGATATTGTGGGATTTGAAAACGGTAAATATATACTTAAGAACTCCTTCAGCAAAAGAGCAAGCAACAGGATTTTAATGAATCTTACCGAAGGGGAGAGGGAGGAATTCATAAATTTATTTCATTCGTATATACGGGAGGAAATGGTATGAGTAATGTACAGATGATTCAATTATTATTTATTTTACTTGTATTTTCTTTCTGTCTGCTGTCCGTTTTATTCTTCTGGTTAAGAAAAACCCTGGAAGAAAAACAAAAATATTCTATTTTTTTTAAAGGTAAAAATAAACAGGGAAAAGATATTATTTATGTCTGGTATAAATTTTTTGCTCAATGGAGATTAACGAAGCATTATATTAAAAAGCTAGTCAGACAATTTGAAATACAAATGCCGGGTGATTATAAAAAAATAGGGGATCGTACAATGAGAATTGTATTAAAAACCTGGGGGTTGGATCTGATATTGATTCTGTTTTTTCTAACCCGAGGTCCTACCTTATACCAGGCGGCACTTACCCTTGTATTTCTGTTCCTTGTAAATAATCAGATAGTCTATTCGGCCGTGGAAAACAGCGAAATTAAATTATTAAAACAGTTTGATAAATTACTTGGTGACATCAGACATAATTACCAGTCTCACGGCATGATAGAGGAGGCGGTCTATGATTCCATTGAAACAGCACCTTATCCCATTAAATTACACGCTGCCAAAATACATGCAATTTTAAATGCCGATGAGGTGGAGGAAGAAGTGAGCAGGTATAATGAACATGTTCCAAACCGGTTTTTGAAGATTTTCCTGTCGTTATGTGTTATGATGATAACCTTTGGTGATAAAAAGTGTGATAACCAATCCCTGTTTTTAACCAATATAAAATATTTAAAACAGGAAATAAACACAGAGATATTAAAAAAAGAAAAAATAAAACACCTTTTTTCCGGGTTGATTTTTATATCCGTGGCACCTGTTTTATTTTTAAAATCCATTGAAAGATGGGCTGTCTTAAGTCTGCCGGAAATGGTAAGCTATTATAGGGGTGCTTTTGGAATCGTTACGATGGTTTTGATTTTTGCGGCGACAGCGGCGTCTTATAGCCTGATTAACCGAATGAAGGAGAACAGACAGAGGGAGTTAAAGAATTACATTCTTCTGGGCTATTTAGCGAAATTACCCTTTATAAACAGGCTCCTTAATAATATAACCCAAAAAAACTACGGCAGAACTTTAAAAACACAGGATTTAATAAGAAAAACCGGTGAATCCATAACACCCAAACAATTAGTCTTAAAAAGGTTTCTCTATAGCATTTTTACATTTCTTTGCTGCATCTTAATTTCTGTTATCATACATCACAATAGTAAAATCCAATTACTTACCAATCTTAATAATATAAATTATTTAAATTCATCCATATCGGATAAGCAGATAGAAAATATAAAAGATATCATTATAAATTATGTAACTCAATATAAAAAATATAAGATCACGCAGGAAGAAGTGGAAGATAAATTAATTAAGGAGGGGATCATTAAGAGTAAACAGCTTATGACTATGACTGCGGAGGAAATCGTCAGGAGAATTAACGGTTACCGCAATGAATATTATCGATGGTATGAACTTCTGATAGCTTTTCTGGCCGGGGCGGCAGCTTATTATGTACCTTATCTGGACTTACTTTTTATCAGACAACTAAGACAGATGAATATGGAGGATGAAGTGATACAGTTTCATTCCATTATTCTTATGCTAATGCATATAGATCGGATGACCATAGAAACCATTCTGGTCTGGTTTGAAAATTTTGCCGTGATATTTAAGAAATCCATACAGGAATGCATTAATGACTTGCAATCCGGAGACGTGGAGGTGCTGGAGGAGTTAAAACGGAAAGAACCCTACGAACCTTTTGTCAAGATAGTAGAAAATCTTCAGATAAGTGACAAAATCGGGCTCTGTGAAGCCTTTGATGAAATTGCGGCGGAACGTTATCATTATCAGGAAAAAAGAAAATTGGAGAATGAAATCTATATTCACAACAAAGCAATACTCGGAAAAGTAATCGCATTTACGCCGTTTATCATAACGATTGGCTTATACCTTATTATTCCTTTTATTGTGGAGGGATTGACCCAGTATGCCGGGTATATGGAGCAGATACAGAGCGTTTATTGAGAAATGAGAAGAGGATTTTGGGCTAAGCATTCATTATACTGTTTTTTAAAATACTAAGATTTCAGGAGATGAGGATTTTAAGATATGAGGATTTTGAGATATGAGGATTTTAAGATATGAGGATTTTGAGAGATGAAGATTTTTAAGAGATGAAGATTTTAAGATATAAGAAATTCAAAATATAAGAATCATAAATATAATAATTATATAACAGAGATATGACAAAGGAGAGAAATAAAATGGATAATTCATTAAAAGGTTTAATTTTAGCGGCAGGAGTTATTATTACTTGTCTGGTTGTCGGCATTGGTTTTTATATCAGCAGGGAAGCAAGCTCTGCGGCTACCAACGGAACTGGGCAGATCAGCAGAATGAATAAGGAAATTGCGGAATCGGATAAGGTTATGTACGACGGATTGGACGTAACCGGAAGCGAAGTGGTTAATGCGATAAACAAATATAAAAGCGAGGATATAGCCGTCAAAGTTACGACTAAAAAATCCGTTGTTTATTATAACCGCATGTTAACGAATAATGATACGGAAATAGGAAAGGAAAGCACAGCGTCTGTAAAAAACACCCAAACCATTACAAGTGATTATTACATAAACCAAAAGGCACAGTTTACCGGTGAAATATTACGTGATGTTAATGATACCATTATTGGTATTTCATTTATACAACAGTAAATAAATTAAAAGTATGCAGAACTTAACAAAATTTTTGGAAACGGTAACTTATCTTATTATATTTTGCATGGCAGGTACTATTCTGTTATTTCATAGCAGATCACTAAATAATTTCATAACTACGGTAAAAAAAGAAATAAGCAGCCAGAATATTTTTTATGAAAAGGAACGGACTTCAGATGAAATACAAGAAAGTAAGGTTACCTATACAGAATTAATCTCTACACTTTTTGTTGATCCGGATTATGATATACAGATTAACAGCATGACAATATTAAAGGAAAATTATAACTATCGGGAATTTGATTTCTCTACCGTTCCCCAGGCGGAATATACAAAATCCTATCAATACGATTCTTCCGGGGATATTGCTAAAGTGATATATAAAAGTCTATAAAAAGGGCTCTATATTTAGGGCGTGTCTGAAAACTCATTGTACCGTTCTGACCGCTCCACTTTGCGGTATGCTACGTCGCGGTTTTGGGAAACGTAGTCCAACTACGCCTCTCAAATCACTTTTGTCTCCCACAATGTGGAACGTCCAGCCCGTCACAAGTAGTTTTCAGACACACCCTAGCAGAGTCCTTAGAAAAAAGAAAGGACAGTAAATGAATAAAAGAAAGAGTTTATGTAAAGCTTTATCGAGATGGGCCGAAGACGGCACCATGTGGAATTACCTTACGGCGGCATAATTATATAAATCCCAAAAGAAAATTTATAAACTTAAAATTGTTACAACCCCAGTTAATACGGAAAGAAGGGAGATAATGAATTCATTCAGCAAAATAATTGCTTTCATACTTGCAGCCGTTATAATGTTTCTCAGCCCATTATTATATATGGCACAGAAACAGGATGCAATCAGTCAAATTTATATATCAAATGAAACAACAAAATTTGTTGACAATATAAAAAACATAGGATTTTTAAATCGTGAGATGTATATGGATTTTGTCAGTAAAATTGATAATACCAATAATTTATATAATATAGAGATTTTGCACAGCCATAAAATTGTCGAGCCATTATATGATGAAAACACAGATACATTTTTAAATGATTTTAACACTTATTACGGAAACACCTATCACGACGAGATTTTGAAAACTTTTGACCAGGGAGAAGAGTATTACTTTTCACAGGGAGATTATATATCCGTTACAGTTGTAAATCGTACCAGAACCCTGGCTACAAAGCTGATGGAACTATTCTATTCATCGGATATTCCCAACGAACAGATATTGGTTACTTACGGAGGTTTGATACGAGATGAAGCTGACTAATCTTGCATTACTTTTTTTTATCCTGGAGCTCTCAGTATTTACCATATTTGATATGCGTATAAATAATTTAACAGCAATAACAAATAAAAAAATAGAATATAACAAAGCGCTTGATAGTGCCATTGATGACGGTATCGTGGATTTAGTGGAAGTCGATAGTAAACGGGACCTTATATTAAATAAAGAAATTGCCGTGAATCAGTTTTATGAGTCTCTTTATGCAAACTTTGGAGTTATCGGCAACGGTATTTTAGAGGAGCGTTTAAAGGCGTATATTCCAGTTATATTAGTGACAGATACGGATGGGTTCTATATTTACTATTCGGACGCCTATGAAGTAAATAAAGAGGTTTTAATCACCCAGAGATGGAGTGAAAAAATACCATTTTCCTATGGGGAAAACAATCTGGTTTATAGCTTTACTTTAGGAAATTATATAACTATATATGATAAATCTGCCGCTTCTGTTTATGAAGGTGATTATCACGATTTAAAGAACCGATTTCCGGATTCGATATTGGCGGATGATGAAATATTTGATACTGTCAGGAGAAATGCCATTATCAGCAAAATCGAAGAAAAAATGAATTTTTATATTAATCAACATAACGATATTGCTTACCAATTTGGAATAACCTATCAATTTTGGCTTCCGCAAATTGATAAAACAGACTGGTACAGAACAATGGATGACGTCAGTATGCTGGTTATATTCCAAGGCTATCCCTACAATGCAGCAAGTCTGGATACCTATAATCGTTACGCCTTGGGAGGTGCGAGAATTAAGAAATCAAAAGTTTATTATATAACTGCTGAAAACGGATTGAAATATTACCATAAAGATAATTGCAGGCATTTAAACGGTGACTACTCAAACGCTGCCAATTTAAACGGTACCGGAGTAAGTTACTATACAAAGGAAGAATGCGCCCTGGAAGGAGCTTTCCCATGCCCGGCTTGTAATCCATAAAAAAATATTAATAAAAGATATCATAAAGTTATTAAATGATTGACGGATTTGTGCTTGAGGTGGTAATATTTGTATATCGTTATGTGCCATAATATAGAAATTCAAAAGAACAGAGTTTATTTTTACATAGAAATAATGTAGTTCAGATTGGGTCGGATAATTAAGTTCATTAAGCATTAAGATATATGCAGATTAAGCTACATAGAAATTAATCGATTGAATTATATAGAAACACATATCTATAAATTATTGCTATAAAATAATAAGATTTATTATAATTTAAAACCAGGAGAATAAGGGAAAAATTTATTAATTCTTAAAATATGGCTGGATAATGAAGGAAGATAAAGGGAGGAAAGAAAAAACAATGAAAAGGCAAAAATTAAGTTTATTATTTATTATCGTGATATTAGCAACAACAATTTTAATACCAGCTTCATCTACATCCGCGGCTACGAGCAGTAAAATCAGACTTTATAATTTTATCAAATTAACGGTACAGGCCCTTAACCTGGAAGTGGAAACCGGTGGAACAAGCCCATACTTAAATGCCGCATTGAAAGCCGGCATTGTTAAGAACGGGGATTTTTCAAGCTACACCCAATATACCACTAGGACGGATGCCGCCGTTATTGTGAACCGGGCGGACGAATATCTTCATGAAAATGCCGTAGATGCGGATTTACTTAATACTGTCCTGAAAGAGCGTATCTCTGATATATCCAAAATAGCAAAGGACAAAAGGGAAGCCGTTGCTAAAGTCTATGCAAAAGGTTTTTTCAAAGGTTACAGCAACGGCTATTACAACAAGAGCCGGGAATTTCGTGGAAATGATGATATAACCACTTCCGGGGCAAAAGGTGTTATAGCAATGCTTAAGAACACCAAAAAAAGAGCAAAATTAAGTCCTGACGGCCAGTTGATCAGGACAACCAATCTTCCTAAAAATGCAGAAGATTATGAATACATTCTTGCTACTTATCCAAATTCGTTTTATGAAATGAAGTTTATGTATCAAAGAGCAAAATATTATTATGAACCGGTAGTGGGTGAGGATTATGCAAGTCCTACGAAAATAAAGACAACTATGGATTGGTTGGAAACTGATTCAGATGGTAAGTGTATTTATGTAGATGATTGGATTGATAAAATAGAGCTGAATTTAAAGACCAGGCTAAATGTAGATTACCGTACTGTTGATACTACTTGGTTGAACAATTTAAGGAGTACCTATTTTGTTTTTAATAATGCGGAGTTGGATAAGGATACAACGGATAATATTAAAGAGTATATTCAGACAGTGAAAAAAAATAAAATAGTCATTAAAAGCTTTGTGATTACCGTAGAACCTTCTACTATGTATTTTACTTCTGGTTATTATGTACGTGCATATGTAAAATTTAAGGTTTCCTTCTCAGGAAACAAGATGGAGCAGGAAGATTTATTTTATGGCCGTACCATAAAAATGTATAATTTAAAAAAAGATAAGTGGTTTACCGGGGTATATGATATTGAATTAGGCACGAGAAATGGAAGTAGTAATGGCAGTGATTTTGCAGTATCGGATGATTCTTTAAATGATTATTTTTACAAGGAAGAAAATAATTAAGGAGCGTAAATGAGCAGTAGAAAAAGAGCTAAAAAACTTGTTACAGTAATCATATTTTTAATTTTAATCTTAGTACAGATTAAATATGTTCAGGCTGAAAAGCCAGATGTTAAAATAGATGATGGCATATTAACTTTTAAAACCATAGATAAAAAAGCGACCACTACAACCAGGTGGAAAACAGTCGGCTTTACTATCTGCAAGCAGAATACAGGGGGATATCCCAGACAGGATACAGACGGAAATACCAAAACAAAGGATTATGCTACGGTATGGCTAGATGATAATGCTAAGACAGAAATTGACATAGGTGATGGACAAGTACAAGTAACTTTTAATGTTAGCGAAGATGCCATTAATGAAGCCTTAAGTAAATGCGGATTGGGAAAAATAGTAAAAGATGGTGATGCCATTTATTTAAACGGGATCTTTCATGTACTGCATGGTGAGGAAGAGGAAGACACCAATTATTACGACTGGAAGGGGGAACATGGAATTGCCGATGCAGAAAATTGGGCTTCTGGAGCTTCTGATTTCCAAGACCATTTTAATGTCCCGGTCATCTATAATACAGCACAGACCTATCCTATTTCCATCGAAAGATGGCTGTATCATTCTTCCGGAAATGAACAGTACAATGAAACATCTTATACCAAACAGAAAAAAAATACAGAATTTACTACAAACAATTCTAAAATACAGACTTCCATTGTTGACGGGGATGATACTTATTACCTTTACCGGACATATTACATAAACTTAAGTAGTCCAACGAAAAAATTGGGTAACAAGAAAACGGAAATAAATCCTTATGTCTTCGAGTCAGAATATTATAGTGCACTAGCATCCATACAGAATCAGGCATATACCGTTCCATGGAAAGGCATAAAAATTGTGGCAATGTACCGGAGGTTTGCAACACCAGACGAGACTTCGGACATGGAAACCAAAGAGCGTGATTTTGAGGAATATGACACTGAAGCTGTCCTGTTGGCTGACAGCCGGGGAAATGAAGCCTATGATGTTCAAGAGGGCATACCAGGAACGGAACCCCTTTATGCGGATGTCTTTACTAACGAATATTTATCAGCATATAGCTTTGTAAAAAAATCCGGAACAAAAATGTACCGGGTAAATGTAAAGAAAACCTATAGATTGACTTGGACAGAGACTACTACAAGTACAGATGCAGCAGGAAATATGACAATGGAAACGGAACATAAATCTGATACGGAAACAGTGATAAAGACTTATTACATGGAAAGACCTTATTCCTATTGGTTTATTGATTCCCTGGCTGTCTATGGCCTTGATAATGCGGTCATAGAAAATACTGCTCTTCCTGGTGGAAGTGTCACGCTCTCACCTTCCGGATATTCTTCCCCAACGGTGGAATATATTCACGGTGAGGAGGAAAGCGACCACATCACAGAGCCGGAAGTAAAGGACATTACCCTGTCCAGTGAAACCATTAGTGGAGGTTCATCACGGCCAGATGTTCCGGATGAAAGCTTTCAGTCTGATGCAGAGGAAAGTGTAGGTAATATCATATGTAAGAATGACAGCTTGGTATTTAACGGTGAAATAATCATGTCTGACGAAGAACAGGAAGAAGAGACGGAAGATCCTGCAGAGATTCCGGAAAGTTCGCATATAAGGGAAAATGTGTTATATCGATCCGGTCTGGTAATCCCTGCAGAGACAGCAAATGAAGAATATGAAACTACCGGAACAGTAACTTATAAGCCGATTGAAGAATTTAACCTGGACACGGATACGGAATATGAGATAGAGGATATAAACGGCGTTGTAGTACATACCCCGACTGTTTGCGATGCACAAGTTCAGAATAATATCCAGGATAATCAGATGTTGAATCCGGATACAAGCAGGGCATCCCTGGTACTTGACCGGCCCTTCTATGTGGCATTACCTACAGAGGGAAACCACAGGGATATATTAGGTTACGGCTATCAGGATTATAAAAAGTATATTGCATCCAGGCAGGTAAAATTCCCGTTTGACGTTTATAAGGGTTCTTCCAAAAGCGGAACTATTGTAAAGAAAAATACATGGACAAGCGTAGCTGCAAACACACAATTTTACCTTCCAACCTGGGCAGACGAGGGGAAGTATACCATCCAGTTTAGGAGTACCGCCATAAATTCGTCGGCCAATAACGGAAGTTCCCAGACGGAGAGCCTGGCTAATACCGAGTTAGAAAATTATGTGGCCACCGATACCGTAAAAGTGGAAGTATCCGGCCGGATTTATGGATTAAACCTTTATGATATATCCGATTACCCTATCTGGGAAGATGTATTTCGGATTCCTAATTCTTTAGCTTTAACCGGATTTAAATATACTGTTGGTGATAAAGACGAAAATGGAGATAGTAACGGCCAAAAATCAAAATATACTCTGGCACTTGTAAATGGATCACATCCGAAGTATCTAAATATTGGTGCAATTAAGACCGGGTACGTAACCAGGTTTTCCTTACAGACAGTCGGAAATATGTACGGAGAAAATGACTACATCCGGATTAAGCCTACCTTCTATTATGTGGACAGTACAGGGAAGAATCGGCAGGAAGTCGATATTTACTATTCTGAAACTTTTAATGGGAAGAAAAACATTATGGTAAAGATGGGCAGTGAATTAGATCTAGAGAATAATAAGAGCCTAAGGACCGGTGATCCCTATCTGGCAATACCGGAAGGAGCCTTGAAACAAACGGCCTATTATAAGGGTGTTTCATTGAAAGACTGGAAAGCTCAGATAAGAAACGTATTTACTTATACCAATATTATGATACCGGAGAGCTTAAGGACATTTGTTGGTTACATAGCCGATGTTCCAAACAGCGTTACCGAAAAAGAGGTTGCGCAGAGCGTTCAGAACTGGTACGCAGAGTATTACCTTCCCAGTGAAATTCATGTGGCGCCAAAAGACTTTGATATAAAAGATTACGTCAAATATAACGGCGGATTAAATTACAAGGAAAATTTCTGGCTGCAAGGCGGATATGTGATTGTAAATTTTCAGAGTGAGACAGTCCAAAATGGAGAAAGGCATTTAAGTTATATTAATAGTGACAACGCAGCAAAAGGCTACTGTAATATGTGGAAACGAGAAGGGTATCAATATAAAAAAAACGATTATAAAGGAAATGAATTTAATTTTTCAGATGGTGATTATGCCTTATATTATGCGGACAAATCTGCATCAAAGGACTATATTTCAGCAGGAACTCATTAGAGGAACGAAATAATAGTAACTAAAAAAATTTTTTGAATAAAAAATGTCATTTTTTAAAATTCTTTACTATACTAAAGTGCAAGATTATAATTATCTTGCACTTTAAGTTCGCATTTGAAAAATCCTGATATATTAATTTCACTGAATTTTCAACAATTCATTGTTATGTGTATCCGAGAATCCAGGTTAAAGCGATTTGACTGATTAAGCCCATGGAAAAAATCATTACGGTTAACTATATTTTAAAAATAATAAAAAAACTTTAACTTAATATATTATGTTCCGATTTGTACAATTTTTATAAGATAAATTCTAATAGAATAAATAAAGACAAAGACGTCTGTCATGACTGGATACAGGGCAGACGTCTTTAGATTTATTTAGAAATCTTTAAGGAGAAAATGGATATGTGTGATACTGTTTGCATACCGAATCAATTAACATATAATGGTTTCACGCTATTTGCAAAGAATAGCGACAGACCGTGTAATGAGGCCCAATACTATGTGTATGTACCGGCAAAAGATTATACAAAGGGTTCTAAAGTACGCTGTACCTATATGGAAATTGATCAGATAAAACATACGAATGCAATAATTCTTAGCAAACCTCATTGGATTTGGGGCGGAGAAATGGGTACCAATGAATTTGGTGTTACGATTGGTAATGAGGCGTTGTGGACAAAGTCTCCTTATGAAGATAAAGGGCTGCTTGGAATGGATCTTTTAAGACTTGCATTGGAACGGAGCAAGACAGCAGAAGATGCGTTTCAGATCCTTATAGACCTGTTGGAAAAACATAAGCAGGGCGGTAATTGCATCAAAAACGGTATTTCCGAATATCATAATGGTTTTATCATATGTGACCATAAAGAAGCCTGGGTACTGGAAACATCAGGTAAATACTGGATTGCAGAGAAGATAAAAGGAATCCGTCCGTTATCGAATGTTTTAAGTATAGAGAAATATGACAGAATTCATTCTGAAGCAATTAAAAATGCCGTGGAGAACGGATGGTGCAAAAGCGAAAAGAATTTTTTGTGGAGCAATGATTATCTTGATCACTTTAGCCCGTTCAATATGGGCGCTGTTTTAAGAAGCGGATGTATAAGAAGAAATGCCTCTATTGAAAATAAAGCAAAAGTGGAGGATTTAATTACAGCATTAAGGAGCCATAATGGTCTTAGCTTAGATGAGGCATATACAAGTGCACCATGTATGCATGCCGGAGATAAAAGCCCATGGAAAAGCAATGCAACTTTAATAGCAGAGATTGAAAAGGACCATGTAGCTTATTGGGGAACCGGAATGTCAACCCCTTGTGCCGCCCCGATGAAACCGTTTTGGTTCGATGCATTTCCGGATAATCTGATTTACGCTTATGATGATCAGGAAAAAGCATTAAGCGATTGGTATTACAGGGAGCAGATCAGCCGTTTTATTACAGCCGGAAAGATCGATGAAAACGTATACCAGGATGAAATGCATGTTATGGAAAAACAATGGATGACTGAGTATAAAACAGTTAAGTCGGCCAGTCAAAAAAAGAGGCAGGCATTTTGTAACAGAGTATCAAAAGAAGAACAAACATTTATAGAAAAATGGATTGCGATAGGTGAAGCAGGCCATGCGAACTATAAAGGAAGTAACGAATACCAGTCCTGGTGGAAGGAACAAAACAGAGAATTAGGTCAAGACAGGCAGATATTTTATTAAGAATTTTACAAAAATACTTGCTCTGCAAAAGTTAAGACAAATACATATCTTCTCATCTGAAAGCTCAGATACACTTGAGAATGTATGGCATTTATCTATATAAATTAAAATAGGAGGAATATATATGAAGAAGAGAATTTTAGGTTTAATTCTTGTTTGTTCTATGGCAGCTGCATCATTGACCGGATGCGGACAAGCTGCCGAGAGTGAAAGAACTGCAGATGATGCAGCTGAAACTTCAGCTGAAGCCATATTGGATCAGTCAGATTTATCAGCAGCAAAGTCAAGTACAGGAAAAGGAACAAAAGTTGCAGGTGATGGCAAAAGAGAAGATAGCATCGTATTATTGACATCAGAAAACTGGGTTGGTACCTGGGATCCCTGTAATCATACTTCGATTTTTGGTGCCAATGTTCAAAACTTAGTTTTTGACCATCTTGTTGAATTAGATCCGGATACCTATGAAATCGTACCGGGACTGGCAAAAGAGTGGAAGTATGAAGGAAATACACTGGTAATGAATCTGAGAGAAGGAATAAAGTTCCATGACGGAACTGATTTTACTGCTGAAGATGCAAAATATTCTCTGGACAGACATTGCGATCCTTCAAGTGCTGTAAGCAATATTTGGCTGGAACCGATTGTAACAAAAACAGTCGATGATTATACAATAGAAATTTCTACCGAGTCAGGAAAACCCTTAGCAAGTCTTTTGAGTATCTTATATTACGTCTGTATGACTTCTTCAGAGGATGATGCTGAGGCTCTTAAAACTCATTTGAATGGTACCGGATATTATAAATTTAATGATTATTCAGATAACACTCTTTATTTAGAAGCGAATGAAGAATACTGGGGCGGCGCACCAGCAATTAAGAATGTTGAATGGAAATATGTAAGTGATTCTGCGACAAGATTAGCGGCACTTCAATCAGGAGAAGCTGATTTGACAGAACGTGTAGATTCGGAGCAAGTCGCAGCATTAAACGAATATTCTGATATTGAATCCCGGAAAGTAACAACTACGGAACTTAAACATTTTATTTTTAAATTTGGTTCTGAAATTATGAATGAAGATTTAGTCCGGCAGGCAATTGCTTATGCGATTGATAAGGATACAATTGTTAATGATATTATGGGAGATTTGGCAGCACCGACAGATTCAATGGTCGCAGCCAGCAGCTTAGGGTATGCACCGGCAGAAGGCCAGATTACTTATGACCCGGAAAAAGCAAAAGAATTACTGGAAGAAGCAGGATATCCAAACGGAGAAGGGCTGCCTGAAATCCGTTACGCAACAAGTAACGGATTCTATCCAAAGACAAAAGAATATGGAGAATATATTGTTGCATGTTTAAATGCAGTCGGTATTAATGTAAAATTTGATGTTATGGAAACTTCAGCATGGAATGACATACTCTACCTTGAAGACTCTACCGATGCAATTGACTGTGGATGGATGTGTCAGATTTTAGATCCGGACCAAAAATTATTAATGTGGTACAAGACAAAAGGGATTATTTCCTGGGTGAGTGATCCTGAAATTGATGCCGTTTTAGAGAAAGAAGCCAGAGAATTGGATGTAGATGCAAGAGCAAAAATACTCAAAGAAGAAGTATATCCGACGATTGCGGCAAAAGTATGTGACGTACCTTTATTCCAATCCGTATTAATTTATGGAATTAACACAAGAGTGGAAGGAATAAAAACGTTAGCAAATAATGCAATTTATCTGAAGGATGCTAAAATTGTATCAAAATAAACATAGATAAATAGATGGCAAAAAATGCAGGGCAAATGCCGCTTAAAAATGGCATTTGCTCTAAGTTTAAATGACGTTTATAGGAGGTGAAAAAATGTTTACGATTTCTTTAAAACGTATATTGCAGGGGGCGTTAGTAATTGTTTGTGTAACCTTTATTAGCTTCATGCTCCTAAGGATAATTCCGGGAGATCCTGCGAGAACAATGGCTCCGAATGCAACGGAAGAACAGCTTCAGGAAATCAGGAATCAAATGGGGGTTAACGAGACTAAGCTTGTGCAATTTCAAAAATATATATCAGATTTATTTGACGGTAATTTAGGGTATTCCTATTTTAACAATGATTCTGTTTCGCATCTTATAATCAAATCTATTCCCAAGACGATGCTCCTGGTTATTAACAGCCTTGTTTTTTCATTAGCGGCAGGCATTCTGCTTGGAGTTATTGCCGCAATGAATTCTAAATCGGCACTGGATGATATTATATCGGGTTTTGCCATATTAATGCAGTCAACACCTAATTATTTTCTTGCAACCATTTTAATTATGATATTCGGTGTGAAATTAAAAATGTTTCCAGTTATGGGTTATAAGGGATATTCGTCAACTATATTGCCTTCCTTAATGATTGCATTGCCAATAACGGCAGCGGTTATAAAGAACATAAGATCCAGTCTGATGGAAGGGTACGGTCAGGATTTTATTAAAGCGGCACATGCCAGAGGAATCCATTCATATAGAGTATTGACCCGTTACGGATTGCGAAGTGCGCTCATATCCTTGCTAAATTTAATTGGCAATCAAATGGCAGTGCTGGTAGGCGGTATTTTTGTGGCAGAATGGATATTCAGCTATCCCGGATTAGGGTTAGAAACATTAAATGCGCTATTCCGAAGAGATTATCTTATGACTCAAGGTGCAATACTTGTTATTTCTTCATTTTTTATCATTGTAACCATGATCATTGATTTAAGTTATACATACCTGGATCCGCGTCTAAGAAAGTCTTAAGGGAGAGATATTAATGAAGAAGTCAGTGAAGTATATATGTGAAAATAAAGTATTTTCTATAGGAATATTTATAGTGAGCATTTCAGTATTTATTGCGATTTTTGCTCCCTGGATCGTACCTTATAATCCAGCGGATGCTGTGCCCAAAATTCGAATGTTACATCCTTTTCGTGATGCAAGCCACATTCTTGGCGCCGATTATTTGGGAAGGGATATGCTTAGCCGGATTATATATGGGATTCGGATTTCTTTACTTATAAGCGTGGCGAGTGTTCTGCTTTCAATGGCAGTAGGGGGTATCATTGGCTTATTGTGCGGATTAAATTATCCGGGGCCGTTTGATACGGTTCTCATGCGGATAACGGATATTCAAATAGGGTTTCCTTTTATTGTTGTGGCTATCATTGCGCTTTCTTTAGTGGAAGCTACGATTCCTTCCGTAATTATTGTATTGAGTCTGGCAACATGGCCTGCGTATGCCAGAAATGTGAGAAGCAGTACAATGTCTCAAAAAGAAACAGATTATGTAGCGGCAGCCCGTATCATGGGAGCAAAGAATGGCAGAATTGCTTTCCGTTATATTGGAAGAAATCTTCTGCCGACCATTTTACCGACAGTATCTTTAGATATTGCGGGAACTATGATTTCTGAAAGCTTATTAAGCTATATTAATCTGGGATTAAACCCGCCGATAATTTCTTTAGGCAATATTATGGCTGACGGTGCCAGTTATATTTCTACGGAGTGGTGGTTGACGGGTGTACCAGGAGTTGTGATTCTTCTCATTGTATTAGGCTTTAATTTTATTGGAGACAATTTACAAAGGAAAGTGGATCCGTTGTTAAATAAGTAAATGGAGGAGATACGGAATGAAAGAAAGCAGTAAACATAATGAAAACATCCTGGAGGTCAGAGATTTAAAAACATATTTTAATGTGGGAGAAGGGAAAGTTGTAAAAGCCGTTGAAGGTGTTAACTTTTCTCTTAAGAGGTCAAAAATATTAGGAATTATTGGTGAAAGCGGCTCCGGAAAAAGTGTAACCTCACGTTCTATTATGAGAATTGTGGATCAGCCGGGATATATTGCCGGCGGAGAAATTATTTTTGAGGGGCAGAACCTACTTGAAATTCCGGAAAGAGAAATGGAAAAGATACGTGGGCAGAAAATTTCTTTGATCTTTCAGAATCCGACAACCTCTTTTAATCCTTTCATGACTATGGAACAGCATCTGAAAGAGGTTTATCTGACTCATAAGAAAGGTGCTACAAAATCAGAAGCAAGAAAAAGAGCCCTTGAAGTATTGGAAATGGTTGGTATACATAATGGAGCGGAAATTCTGAAAAAATATCCCTGCGAATTTTCAGCGGGCTTCAGGCAGCGTGTTTTCATTGCGATGTCAATGATTTTAGAGCCGGATTTATTGATTGCAGATGAGCCGACTACAAGCCTGGGCATTACTTTACAGGCTGAAATAATGGAAGCCTTATGTGAAGCGCAAAGAAAAACAGGTATATCTATTATAATCATAACACATGACTTTGGCGTTGTTTCCCAGTTTTCAGATAGTCTCTTTGTAATGTATGCAGGAAAGTGTGTGGAGTCTTCTCCGAAGAAAGATTTACTGCTTAAGCCAAAGCATCCCTATACAATAGGACTGATTCGTTCTGTACCTTTGCTGGAGGAGAGAAAAAGCAAGAGACTAAAATCCATCCCGGGATTTCCGCCCAATATGGCAGAAGAACAAATCGGATGTTCGTTTTCACCGCGGTGTGAATTTGCACGGGAAAAATGTTTTAAGGATACACCGGAACTTAAAAAGGTGGGAGAAGAACATTTTTGTGCATGCCATTATCCTGTAGACTATAACGTGGAAGATGATACGAAACTGGAGGGGTAAAAGTGGAAGAAAACAATATAATCATTTCATGTAATAATGTAAAAAAATATTATCCCATTCGTGATGGCATATTTAATAGAATTAAAGACTGGAAGCATATTGTAGATGGTCTGAGTTTTAAATTGGAACAAGGAAAAACGCTTGCTTTAGTCGGGGAGTCAGGATGCGGAAAATCAGTTCTGCTGCGTTTGATATTGGGCCTGGAAAATGTGACCGAGGGAGAAATTTATTTTAAAGGTAAATCTGTATATGATTTATCAGAAATGCAAAGATTAACTATGAAATCCGAGATTGGAATGATTTTTCAGGATACGTTAGCTGCGCTGCACCCCCGTATGAGTATTATGGAATCTCTAAAGGAGCCGCTTTTGCTTAACGGCATGAAAGACCGGAAGCAGATGGAAAAAGTGATTATAGATACCTTAGAGTGCGTAGGCATGGCACCGGATTTTTTAAACCGTTATCCGCATCAGCTTTCCGGGGGACAGCTGCAGCGTATCGCAATAGCAAGGGCCTTGATTATTGATCCCCAGGTCATATTAGCGGATGAACCGATTTCTGCTTTAGATGTATCTTTACAGGCACAAGTTATAAATATGTTGATCGATTTGCAGGAAAGCCGGAATTTATCTATTTTATTAGTGGCACATGACTTGGCGGTGGTGAGGCAAATAGCCAGTGATATTATGATTATGTATCTGGGAACAATTGTAGAATCAGGAAAAAGCAGTGACATATATAAGAATGCGAAACATCCGTACACGAAAGTTTTATTAAAGGCGGCGCCTTCAATTAGCAAAGGAATCAATAACGAGCCGTTTCATCTGGATTTGAAGGTTGGAGATACTCCGAACCCGGAAAATCCGCCCAAAGGTTGTTCGTTCTGTACAAAATGTATGGAAGCGACAGAGCGCTGCCTTTTGGAAAGACCGGAACCGAAGGAAGTGTCACCAAGGCATTTTGTAAGTTGTTTATATGTATAAAAATACTTATTTTAAAAGGAAAGGAGAAAGCTGTGAATACAAAAATAGATTTTTTATATTTAAGTGAGCCTCAAATGATAGAAGCAGGTGTAACCGATGCTGCAAAATGTGTTGAAACCATGGAAGAAGTTTTAAAATTATTAAATAAGGGAGATTATGTTATGGGAGGTGCAAATCATAACTCCCATGGGGTCATGGTGACTTTTCCTGAAAAACCGGAATTTCCGGATATGCCCCATCATGGGCCCGACAGACGGTTTATGGCTATGCCCGCATATATTGGAGGAAGCATTCATAAAGCGGGTATGAAATGGTATGGTTCTAATGCTGAAAATAAGAAATTAGGACTTCCAAGATCCATATTGATGGTTATGTTAAATGATAAGAATACTGGTGCACCAACTGCGTTGATGTCAGGAAATTTAATCAGCGCATATCGGACAGGTGCTATTCCGGCAGTTGGTGTTAAGCATCTTGCCAGGAAAGGTTCAAAAGTTTTAGGAATCGTAGGTCCCGGAGTCATGAACCGTACGGCAACCGCTTCCTTTGCAGCCGTATGTCCTACCCTTGATACTATAAAAGTCAAAGGCAGAGGAAAGCAGTCTTTAGATTCCTATATTCAATTTATAAGAGAGAATTGCCCGCAATTTAAAAATATAGTAATTGTTGATACAATTGAAGAAGCGGTAAGAGATTCTGACGTGGTAAGCTTAGCTACACCCAGTCCGGTGTCTATAAATGATTATCCTTTCATTGATGAGAAATGGATAAAAAAGGGAGCCTTATTGTGCTTACCTGCCTCTGCGCAATTTAATGAAAAGTTTGTAACAAGCGGGGCCTGCAAGCTTGTAGTTGATAACCTTAAATTATACGAGGCCTGGGCAGAGGAATATCCATACCCCAGAATGCAGCATACAACCATTTACGGTTCACAGATGTTAGATTGGGTTTATGCCGGAAAAATGGAAAAAGAAAGAATTGTGAACATCGGGGCGATATTGGATGGAGAAGCAGAAGGCAGAAAAAGTGAAGACGAGATTATTCTCTATTCAGTAGGAGGGATGCCGGTGGAGGATGTTGCCTGGGGCCAGGCCGTTTATGAAAATGCAGTGAAAATGGGAATAGGGACGAAGCTGAATTTGTGGGACACCCCGTTTTTAGCATAATACTACTTGACAAAATTAATCAAATAATTCTATAATACGAGTACAAACACTTAAAGGTAATTGGACAATGGAGTTTTCAAGTACTCTATTGTCTTTTTTATTTTACATTGGAGGATGATATCATGTGCCGCAAGATAGAATTTAAAACCATACAGCCCTATTTAGTATTAAATACGGACAGCTTCAGTCAGTTTATTATTATGGGGAAGGGGATCTCTCATTTTTATGAATACAATACCCATAAACCTGTCTGTCCAAATGTTTTTGTACCGTCAGGATGTATAGAAATGGTGTTTTTATATAGTAACGACAGAATGCGTGTGGAAGTCAGGGGAACGACAACAAAATATAAAGATATTCCCGTTGATAAAAACACGACATTTTTTGTAGTCCGTTTTTTACCGGGATGTTTTCCTGCCTTTTTAAATTGTTCTGCACAGGATTTGACAGAAAAGGTGGTAGATATTGCCGATGTATTCCGTGCAGACTGTAACGTGTTCCAGCAGATGGAGTCAGCGGAGAATATGAATGACAGAATCAAGGTGTTTATGAAACAGTATTTAAGTCTTTATGATGACCAGGGTAACAATATACTCAATTCAATAAAAAAGAAAATTTACTGCACACATGGAAATATTAAGATAAAAGAGCTTGAAGAATATACGGGCTACACTACCCGGTATTTAAATAAGATCACGCATCAATATATAGGAATCGGAACCAAAGAATTTTGTGCCATTGTTAAATTTCAGAACTTGTTGGACGGGATGAATTATAACAGATTAAATTTATGTGATTTAGCCGTTGATTATGGTTACTTTGACCAGTCCCATTTTATCCGGGAGTTCCGTAAAAGAGCAGGTATGGCACCAAAAGACTATAGAGACCTCCTAAAGGCGAACCTATATTCCAAAAAAGTTGTTGATATTCATAAGCATAAATTTGAAAAGATGTATTAAGGAGATTAAGAATGTCAGAACATATGATTAGTGTGGGGATTGATATCGGAACAACAACTACACAGATTATTTTCAGTAAATTAACCTTTGAAAATCAGGGGAGCTGTTTTTCGGTACCTGATGTATCAATTGTTAATAAGGAAATTCTTTATCTTGGGAATATTTATATGACTCCTTTGCTTTCGGAGGACATGATAAATGTAGAAGCCGTAAAGGAAATCGTCGAAAAAGAATATTGGCATGCGGGTATTGCCAAAGCTGCAGTTGAGACAGGCGCAGTCATTATAACAGGAGAATCGGCATCAAAAGAAAATTCAAGATTGGTATTGAATAAATTGAGTGATTTTGCCGGGGATTTTGTTGTAGCGACAGCCGGCCCGGACTTAGAGTCTGATATAGCAGGGAAGGGGGCCGGTGCCCTTGAGTATTCAAAAAAACATAAATGCCGTGTCATCAATGTTGATATTGGCGGAGGAACAACAAACATTGCACTATTTTCGGATGGAGTTGTTATCGGCCGGACCTGTATTAATATCGGCGGGCATCAAATATGTGTTGAAAAAGGCAGGGTAAGTTATGTCAGTAAGAGGCTGGATCATCTTCAGAAAAAAGGTCATGGCTATATAGAAAAGGGAGATAAAGTATCAGAAAGAGATATCATAACCCTGGCAAAACGAATGAGCGACGTGATATTAGAAGCCATAGGTGAAAAAGAGAAGAAAGAATTGAATGAGCATTGCATAACATATGGAAGTTCAATTTTAGAGCTGGACCATAAAGCAGATTATGTGTTTTTTTCCGGCGGGGTCGCTGAGTGCATTAAGCCGTCAGGAAGCAGCTTTGCATATGGAGATATTGGAGATATATTAGGGACAGAACTGTTTAACCATGAGAATTTTCCCCGTGACAGGTGGGTAAAGACGAAAGAAGCAATAAGAGCCACCGTCATTGGCGCGGGGATGCATACAACACAAATCAGCGGGAGTACAATAACCTGCACAAGAAAAGAATTTCCAATAAAAAATGTGCCTGTTTTTAAGGTGGAAGAAATGGAAATTCAGGATTTAATAAACGGAAAATACAAAAATTTAATGGGAAAAATCATGGATTTTTGCATACAAAGGGATGCTGAAAAATTTATTATCAGTTTTTGCGGTGAAAAATCGGTTAAATACATAAAGCTTGTTAAGCTTGCCAAGGGATTGGCTGAAGTTTATAAAATGCTTGCTTATAAAGGCCCTGTTTTGGTTATTGTGTACCATGATTGTGCAAAGGCATTAGGACAGCTGATAGATTCTGAATTTAATTATCAGAAAGAAATTATATGTATTGATGGCATTGCAGCAATGCTAGATAACTTTGTTGATTATGGAAAACCTATAATGGACGGAATGGTAATTCCTGTAGTAGTAAAAACACTTATTTTTAACACTTAGAACGGAGAATAAATGGAACTGAAAACGGTAATAAGAGGAATTACGTATAAATTTAAGGATGTAAAAGAAGTGCTCGCCAAATCAAATGAAGAAAAATCCGGTGACATACTGGCGGGAGTCGCAGCAAAAAGTGACATTGAAAGAATTGCAGCCAGATACGTTCTGTCCAATCTGACGCTTGAAGAAATAAGGAATCATCCTGTAGTTCCTTATGAATCAGATGAAGTGACGTGTCTGATTCAGGATGGTGTAGAAGAGGATATTTATAATACAATTAAGAGCTGGACCGTAGGGGAATTTCGGGAATGGATTTTATCATATAAAGCTACAAATACCGAAATACACCGCATTTCTAAAGGTCTTACGAGTGAGATGATAGCTGCCGTTGCAAAAATCATGTCTAATTTGGACTTGATTTTTGGTGCTGCAAAGATCACTGTGACAGCAACCTGCAACACCACAATCGGTGAACCAGGAACATTGGCTATGCGGCTTCAGCCAAATCATCCGTCGGATGACCTTGATGGCATTACGGCATCCTTATTGGAAGGGCTAAGCTATGGTATAGGAGATGCGGTTATTGGATTAAATCCTGTAAATGATACCAAGGGAAGCTTAAGTCAAGTGTTAAGCAGATTTGATGAGGTGAAAAATGAATTTGATATTCCAACGCAAATTTGTGTATTAGGGCATATTGCAACCCAGATTGAAGCAATAAAAAATGGTGCGAACACGGACCTGGTATTTCAAAGTATAGCAGGCAGTGAAAAGGGAAACCGTGCCTTTGGGTTTGAGACCTCCATGATTTTGGAAGCACGTCAAATGTTATTGGAAGCGGGAAGAGTCAAGGGAGAAAACGTACTATACTTTGAAACCGGTCAAGGGTCTGAGCTGTCATCCGATTCACATTACGCGGCAGATCAGGTAACAATGGAAGCGAGATGCTATGGATATGCAAAACAATTTAGCCCATATCTGGTCAATACGGTTGTTGGATTTATTGGACCGGAGTATTTGTATGACAGTAAGCAGGTTACCCGTGCAGGGTTAGAGGATCACTTTATGGGAAAACTGACAGGTTTACCGATGGGGTGTGATTGCTGCTATACGAATCATATGCTGGCAGATCAAAACGACATTGAGAATTTAGCGGTTCTTTTAGCAAATGCCGGATGTAATTATTTCATCGGTGTTCCCATGGGAGATGATGTGATGCTAAATTATCAATGTCTGTCTTATCATGACGGAGCATCCATAAGGGAATTGCTGAAGCTGCATCCCATATATGAGTTTGAGAAATGGTGTGAAAGGATGGGAATCCTGGAAAACGGTAAACTAACGTCGAAAGCAGGAGATCCCACTTTATTTATGAAAAGGAAATGAGAAAATGAACTATGAAAATCCTATTATGTTAGAGAATTTTAAAGAAAAAACACCCGCAAGGATCGGGGCAGGAAGATGCGGATCAAGACCTGCTACCCCGGCGCAGCTGGCAATGAGGGCGGATCATGCGGCGGCAAAGGATACCGTACTTACTGATGTGGATTCAAAATGGATTGAAAGAATGGGTTTTTTTACGGTACAAACGATGTGTAAAGATAAATTGGAATATTTGAGGCGGCCGGATTTGGGAAGACGTTTTAGCGAAGAGGCATTATCAGACATCCGGAAGAAATGTAAATTTCAGCCCAGGATTCAATTATATGTTGCAGACGGACTTAGTTCTCAGGCAATTGAGGCAAATGTAGAAGATGGATTGCCTGCAATCCGAACGGGAATCAGTAAGTTTGGTTTGGAATTAGGCACGCCTTTTTTTGTAAAATACGGAAGAGTGGCTACGGAAGATTATATAAGCGAAGTTTTGGACAGTGAAGTAACCTGTGTGCTCATTGGAGAACGTCCCGGATTATCTACCGCACAGAGCATGAGTGCATATATCGTATATCGTGGAACCGTAGGCATGCCGGAGTCCCGCAGAACAGTCGTGTCGAATATTCACAGTAATGGATTTCCACCGGCGGAGGCAGGGGCATATATCGCTGAATTGATGGTTCAAATGTTGGAGAAAAAAGTAAGCGGCGTGGCGTTTAAAAGGTAAGGCATATTAAATCCCATATTCTTTGTTTGTTCTGAATCGTACAATTACTCCCAAGTGTATTGATGTTATTATAATAGTCATATTAAAAAGGTACAGGAAGGAGGGTTTGCAGTATGATTAGAATTAAAGAGCACCCGATTCTTGGAAAGATTGAAAAGGGTCGCTTAGTAAAATTCATATATAACGGACAGGTCATGGAAGGCTTTGATGGAGAACCAATTGCTGCGGCATTAAAAGCAGCCGGTATTTTAATCAATCATTATACGGAAAAAAGGCAGGAACCAAGAGGCATGTTCTGCGCGATTGGCCGCTGCACAGATTGTATTATGATTGTCGACAGTAAGTCAAATGTCAGGACCTGCATTACTAAATTAAATGAAGGAATGGTTGTAGAGACACAGTATGGTGCAGGACGTAATAAGGAGGATTTCAATCGTGAAGAGATTTGATCTTATTGTAGTAGGTGCCGGACCGGCAGGGTTGTCTGCAGCCGTAGAAGCTGCTAAATGTAATCTTCGGGTGATCGTATTTGACGAAAATAATCAACCGGGAGGGCAGTTATTTAAGCAAATACATAAATTTTTTGGCTCAAAAGAAAATAAAGCAAAAGTCCGCGGATATAATATCGGCAAAGAACTTTTGGAGGAAGCCGCCAGGTACCAGGTCCAGGTGAAGCTTGAATCAACAGTAATCGGTATTTATACGGAAAAAGAAGTTCTTGTTATGAACGGGGGGCAGGTAAAGCATTATAAAGGTGATACCATATTGATTGCAACAGGTGCTTCGGAAAATGTAGCTCCATTTTCAGGCTGGACTCTGCCCGGTGTGATTGGTGCCGGCGCAGCCCAGACTATGTTGAATCTTCATGGCATCTTACCGGGAAAAAAGGTTTTGATGTTAGGAAGTGGAAATGTAGGTTTAGTGGTTGCATTTCAATTGCTGCAGTGCGGGTGTGATATTGTCGCAATGGTAGATGCCGCCCCTAAAATAGGCGGATATGGTGTTCATGCGTCAAAATTAACACGAACAGGAATTACGTTCTATCTCTCACATACTATTATTCGTGCTGAGGGGAAAGAACATGTCGAACGTGTTGTAATAGGAGAAGTGGACAAAGTATTTAACCTTGTTCCCGGAACAGAGCAGGGAATGGAGGTAGATACTATCTGTATGGCAGTCGGATTATCACCGATGCTGCAATTATGTCAAATGGCCGGATGCGAGGTGAAAATAGACAAAGCAAAGGGCGGACTCATCCCGGTTTGCAATGAATATGGCGAAACCAGTATTCCCGGAATCTATACCGCAGGAGATGTATCCGGTATTGAGGAAGCAAGCTCGGCAATGCTCGAAGGAAGAATTTCAGGTTTGGCTGCTGCCGCGCATTTAGGATATTTGGAGAAAGAAATAATGGAGCAAAAGGTCCTTTCATTAAGCGGGTCACTGAACAATTTGCGGGGAGGTCTGTTCTCACCGGGAAACAAAGGAAAAAATTTGTTGAAAACAGAGGAAGGAATTGAATTATCTCAAAGCTTATTGACAAAAGGCTATCTTGACATGCAAGAGGTTGAAAAATTCCCCGGAGTAACCAGCTGTTCTAAGATACATCCGGTTATAGAGTGTACGCAAAATATTCCATGCAATCCCTGTCAGGATGCCTGTCCAAGGAATTGTATCAGTATAGGCGATTGTATAACGGCACTTCCCATTGTTAAAAAAAACAGCGATTGTACCGGTTGTGGAATGTGTGTGGCTTCTTGTTCGGGTCAGGCAATCTTTCTGATAGATACTAATTATCAGGATAACTATTCTGCCATAACGATTCCCTATGAATTCCTGCCTGTGCCTGAACAAGGTGAACATGGGTGGGCACTAAACCGTATGGGAGGAAAAATATGTGAAGCGGAGATTATAAAGGTAAAGTCGCTGAAAGCTTTTGATAAGACGACGCTTTTGACAATGAAAGTACCATTGGAGTGGAGTTCACAGGCAAGATTTTATAAAAGGAGGGAAATCAGTGAATAATGTGAATAACCGATTGTGTCAGATTGGAAGTTTTATTCCGGAGTCAGATGATGATGTCATTATTTGCAGATGTGAAGAGATAACAAAGGGTGATATACGAAAAGCAGTTCATGAGGGCATGTTTACATTGACAGAAATCCGCAGATATTTAAGAGTCGGTATGGGGCTTTGCCAGGGACAGAGCTGCAGCCGGCAGACAAAATTAATTGTTTCCGGGGAACTTGGAATACCGGATTATAAGCTGGAGCCGGTAACCTCCCGATCACCAATGCGCCCGATAGAAATGAAAATATGGGGAAATGAAAATGGCTTATGATTTTCGGATAAGAGAAAGAGGGCATTGAAATGAAGAATAGTGCGGAGGTAATTATCATTGGGGGCGGTATAATAGGATGTGCGACGGCATACTATTTAGCTAAATCAGGTTGTTCTGTAATTGTGTTGGAAAAAAGTTCAAGTATAGGAGACGGCGGTTCCAGCAGAAATGGCGGGGGTGTCAGACAATCAGGAAGAGATTCCCGTGAGTTACCGTTAGCAGCCTATGCAATCAAGAATATATGGCCTACATTATCTGAAGAATTAGAATTGGATATTGAATATTGTCAGGCCGGGAATTTGAGGCTGGGTAAAACAGAAGAGCATTTGAAGATATTGAAAGAATTAGCGAAAAGCGCAAATGCTTTTGGAATTGAAGTTAATATGATTTCAGGAGAAAATGTACATAGAATTAATCCATATCTTGCAGATGAGGTGATAGGAGCAAGCTGGTGTCCAACGGATGGGCATGCCAATCCGCTGCTTACTACACTTGGGTACTATAGAAAAGCGAGAGCATTAGGTGTCTGTTTTATGACGAATGAAAATGTCATAAGCATACAAAAGGTGAAAGGAAGAAGCAAATGTGTAGTTACCGAACAAAATATCTATGAATCCGATTCTGTTGTTTTGGCGGCAGGATATGCGAGCAAAAAAATAGGCGAAACAATAGGCATCTCGCTGCCGTTGATTCCGGAACTATTGGAATGCCTAGTCACGGAAGCTGAAACGAAGATGTTTTCTCAAATGCTAGGTACTGCAGAAGCGGATTTTTATGGACACCAAAGTAAACATGGTTCATTTGTATTCGGCGGAAGTTCAGGCTTTGAAGTATACAATGGAGATAAGGAAAAAGAATATTCTTCCAGTATTACAGCTGCCTGTATTTGCAGAGGGATTATGAAATATATACCAAAGCTATCAGATATAAAGATTGTAAGAACCTGGGCCGGCTGGATGGATAGATGTGCGGACAAAGTTCCGATAATCAGTGGTGTAGAAGAGGTACCCGGTCTGGCGATAGCCTGTGGGTTTACTGGTCATGGTTTTGGTATTGCGCCTGCGGTGGGTTTAATGCTGGCACAGATAGTACGGACCGGAAAAAGTGAATTGGATTTATGTTCACTGAAATATGACCGCTTTCGTGCAAAAGGTTAAGCACATTAAGAATAAAATACTACATAAAGGCATACCGGAAGCTGCCCAAAAGGCCAAAGGATACGTTTAGTAGGCCAAACACCCATGAAGGAAGTTTAGAATATAGGAATAACGTACAACCTCCAATTGAGGTGGTGAACGAATAACAGAATACGGGATTTAGCGACACCCTGCCGGTTTGGAAAATAAACCGGTGGGGTGCTTTGCCTTTGTATGGAATGAAATTTCCCGGGCTTTTTTTATTTTTTTGCTGAGGGGATATATCTTAATGAAAATATTTGTTACTGAAGATGACTTTTGGAACCCAGAGGAAAATTATAAATGATATAAAATGTAAAAAGTAAAGAACAATCGTTCCTTTTTCATTGACTATTTTTGGCAATTGTTTTATAATTTTATTGATTTTATAATAATCTATTATACAACAAGAAATTTGGTGAGTGATATATGAATTATGAGATTTTAAGTAAACAGCCAATAAATAAGGGGTATATTGGAATTATTGTTGAGGAGAGTCTTGATGACAACCGTATTATCAATGGACTGGATGTCAGAAAAATGCATATAACAAATCATCCTGATCCGGTTAAACGATGGCATATGTACGAGGTACATGTATCAAGATATGAAATGAATGAATTATCAAAGCATATTACGGATGACTGGTATATGCATTTTTGGAAGGGCAGGGATATTATTGCCATTTTTAAAGGAATATCCTTTGAGTTTAATTATGATGATAAATCAACCTGGGATAATGTATTAAGATACGGACGCTCTCTGGGTTTGTCAGAGGAGCAGCTGGACTTTCCTATCAGCGGATTATAAATGAAATGAAATTAGTAAGGGCGAAATAGTTCGAAGAGAATCCATGTTAACGGTAGCACGCGACATCTAAGACAGCTTATCAGTTCAAAGTTTAAGCTGATTGCCTGTCAAAAGAAAACTTGTGTGAACAAAGTGGGTTATATTCCCTTGGATGACAATATACTTTTTATTTTTCACTTTGTGCTGATTAAAAGCATAATTCACCGATATCTGTTAAAATTAACTGCTGTCACCGAGATTATATTAAAGGAGATTTTATGCAATACAAATCATTAGATGGGTATAATGTGGATATATATCAACAAATTAAAGTTCTGGAAACGATTATTAACTCCAGTGAATTGATGAAGGAAGCTCTGGAGAGGGCAAAGCTTTCAGGACTTGATAATTACTACATAGGAGCCGGCTGTATCACCCAGACTGTCTGGAACTATCTTTTTTGTAATCCCTTAGATTATGGTATTAAGGATATAGATTTTGTTTATTTTGATGAAAAAAATATGGATTATGAAGCGGAGAATAAAGTGATTTCAAACTTAAAGGAGCTTTATTCTGATTTCAGAATTGAAGTTGATGTAAAAAATCAGGCAAGAGTACACCTATGGTATAAAGAGCATTTTGGATATGATATTATGCCTTATAAGTCCATTGAAGCTGCCATAAATACGTGGCCAACGACTGCTACCGCAATAGGGGTCAGAAAAGGTGGGAATAATAATCTGAAAGTGTATGCTCCTTTCGGATTAAATGATATGTTCGGTAAAATTGTAAGACCTAATAAAATACAAATAACGGAAGAAATTTATAGGAATAAAATTTCAAATTGGCTGAAAAAGTGGCCGGAATTGACAATTATTCCATGGTAATGAATATAAAAAGTGGTATAACCGGTATAACTGTCACCTTGACTGAAAATTTTCGGCTTACATTCTGGTAAAGTATTCAATACTTTTTAATATATTATATAGAGCGGATTATATTGCTTTATTGATTTCCTTTATTTTCTAAAAATAAAGTATTGTTTATTAGATAAATAAGTAGTAGAATATTAATTGGCGGTGTCATGATATGTCAAATTATATCGAATGACATTTTATATTAGTTATAAATAATACTGTATAAATCATGATAGATTTTGCCTATTTATTTACCTATAAGAATGGGGGACTTTATGAGAAAGAAATCGCACATCTCTTTAACGAATTACTTGATAAAAAGTATGAAATTTGATGAATTAATGAATCATAAAAAGTCATTTTATATTGGCAGTATTTTACCCGACTGCATTCCTTCTTTTATAACAAGAAGACATAATATAGAAGAGACTTTTGGAATACTAAAAGAAGAAATTTTAAAAATCACGGATAACTATGATGTGGAGAGGGGTATTACAGGATACTATTCGAGACATCTGGGTGTAGTTACCCATTATATAGCGGACTATTTTACATTACCCCATAATGATGTTTTTAAAGGAAATTTAAAGGATCACTGTACCTATGAAAGAGACCTTAAACTGGCGCTTAAGTCTTATGTTAAAAGTGACGAGGCAGTGCGAAGACGTGAGGAGAACATGATATTTAAGTCGGTTGACGAAATTTTAAAATTTATAAAGGAAATGCATGAAGAGTATCTGAAGGCAATAAAAGCAATTAAGGTGGACTGTATGTATATTGTGTATTTATGTCACAAGGTGGTGGATGCTATTCTGCAGATCTTTGAGATGAATTTTTACGAAAATCGTTTAAATCAAATGAAGGCCGCTTAAATTTAAATTCATTATTATTAACTGGAGCTGTCGCACTAACCTATTCTCTACCATATATATTATTTAGCGCTTTGTTTAGCCGATCACTTGGTCATATGGTAGTTAAAATGCTCTAGAGCGTGTTTGAAAAATCATTGCACCGCTCTGACCGCCCCACTTTGCGGTATTCTGCGTCGAGATTTTGGGAGCGTAGCACCACTACGCACCCAAAATTGCTCCTTGCCTCCCACAAATTGGAGCGTCAGCAGCCCGGTACAAGCATTTTTCAAACACGCAAATCAATATTAATTATCATCATCTTCGCGGTCAATCTGCATTACCTGTCTCTTGCGCGCGAATTCATCGCTGTCTAAGTATTCATCATATGTTGTTACCTTATCAACTAAGCCGTTTGGCGTCAGTTCCATAATGCGGTTTGCAACGGTCTGGATAAATTGATGATCCTGGGAAGTAAATAAGATTACACCGGGAAATTTTATTAAACCGTTATTTAAAGCAGTAATAGATTCCATATCCAGATGATTGGTTGGTTCATCCATAATCAACACATTGGCACCGACAATCATCATCTTTGATAACATAACTCTTACCTTCTCACCGCCGGAAAGTACTCTTACCTTTTTAATACCTTCTTCGCCTGCAAAAAGCATTCTTCCTAAGAAACCGCGGACATAAGTAACATCTTTTTCCGGAGAGTAGGGCATAAGCCAGTCTACAATTGTATCATCGGTTTCAAAATCCCTGGTGTTGTCTTTGGGGAAATAAGATTGATTTGTTGTTATTCCACATTTATAATTACCCTCGTCCGGTTCTAAGTCCCCGGCCAGGATACGGAACAAGGTGGTGGTGGCTTGTGTGTTGGGCCCAACGAAGGCTATTTTTTCATCACGATTTACAGTAAAGGATATATTTTCCAGAATCTTTACCCCATCGATGGTTTTAGAAATATTTGAAACCGTAAGAACTTCATTACCGATTTCTCTGTTGGGCTTGAAGTCAATGTAAGGATACTTTCTGCTGGAGGGGCGGATTTCGTCTAATTCAATTTTTTCAAGGGCTTTTTTACGGGAAGTGGCCTGCTTGGATTTAGAAGCATTGGCACTGAATCTTTGAATAAATTCCTGTAATTCCTTAATTTTTTCTTCCTTCTTTTTATTGGCTTCCTTCATCTGCCGAACCATTAGCTGGCTGGATTCATACCAGAAATCATAATTACCGGAATAAAGCTGAATTTTAGCATAATCAATATCTGCAATATGGGTACATACTTTATTCAGGAAATATCTGTCATGGGATACTACGATCACAGTATTTTCAAAATTAATCAAAAATTCTTCCAGCCAGCGTATGGCTTCTAAGTCCAAGTGGTTGGTGGGCTCGTCTAACAGCAGGATATCCGGATTGCCAAAGAGGGCCTGGGCTAATAATACCTTAACTTTTTCACCGCCGTTTAATTCACCCATTAGTTTGTAATGTAAATCGCTTTCAATGCCAAGACCATTTAATAAAGTTGCCGCATCGGATTCCGCTTCCCAGCCGTTTAGGGTAGCAAATTCGCCTTCCAGTTCGCTGGCCTTGATTCCGTCGGCTTCCGTAAAGTTTTCTTTGGCATAGATGGCATCTTTTTCCTTCATAATATCATATAAGTGCTGATTACCCATAATTACGGTACTTAAGACATCGTACTCATCATATTTAAAATGATCCTGCTGTAAGAAAGATAGCCGCTGTCCGGGGGTTATGATGATTTCACCCTTAGTGGGTTCCAATTGTCCGGATAAAATTTTTAAAAAGGTTGATTTACCTGTACCATTGGCTCCTATTAAACCATAGCAGTTACCTTCCGTGAATTTAATATTTACATCTTCAAATAAGGCTCTTTTGCCCAGCCTTAAAGTTACGTTGCTTGCCTGTATCATTTTTATACCTCTCGATCATTATACATGGTTAATATCATTTCTATTTTAACGTATATTTACTTTTTTGCAAGTATTTTATTGCTTTTTATGGGAAGGTGGAACTTATTCGGGTATTTGTACAATCCGGAAGGCGTAAGAGACTGGATTATTGTGTGTTTAAATGGTATTTATTTAAGAAAAGATTTTACAGAAAATTAAATCGGCGGGTTTTGTTATAAAATAAAACATAGTAAGCTTAATGATTTTGTAAGAATTACTTAAGTTGTTAAATTTGTAGAATAAGGATACAATAAATTAAGTAATAAAATCAGGAAACAATTGCATCCCTGTTTTCTGAAAAGTGGGAGGTTTATATGGAAGCGGTACTTGAAGTAAAAAATTTAAAGAAAAAAATTGGAAAGAGACCTATAATAAAGGATATATCATTTCAGATAAAAGAGGGAGAAATTTTCGGATTTCTGGGGCCCAATGGTTCCGGTAAAACAACCACGATTAAAATGCTGGTAGATTTAATTTCCATGGATTCAGGCAGTATATTTATACTTGGCAATGATATCAGTATCAATAGGGAAGCAGCTTTAAGACATATCGGGGCGGTTGTTGAATCGCCGGAACTTTATAGTTATTTGTCCGGCTATGAAAATCTTATGCAAATTGCCAGAATCCGCAAAGTCTCAAAGGAAAGAATTAATGAAGTGGTGGAACTTGTGGGACTTGGCGCCCGTATTAAAGATAAGATGAGGAAGTATTCCCTTGGTATGAAACAGAGATTAGGGCTTGCGGCTGCATTGCTGGCAGAACCCAGGCTGCTCATATTGGACGAGCCTACCAACGGCCTGGACCCCAACGGCATTATTGAATTAAGAAACATTCTTAAAAACCTTGCTGAAAACACGGGAATGGCTGTATTTGTATCTTCCCACATACTTGGTGAAATCCAAAATTTGTGCGATACGGTGGCATTTATTGAAGACGGAACCATTACCTCTGTTGAAACCATGGATATGGTACACAGTTCTTTTGTCTATACTTTGGAAACGGATAAGAATGATAAAAATTTGCAGCTGTTAAAGGGTACGGAGGGCATTTTATCCGTCACTGAGAATGAAATTGGCTATACCATTGAATTGTCGGACCGGAAACCCAGCCAGGTACTAAAGGATATTTTACTTTCCGGCATTGAAATTAATTCCTTTGCCAAGCATCTGAAAGAGTTGGAGGAAAGATACATGGAATTGATTAAGGGAGGTATCCGGTAATGTTTAAGGGGCTTTTAAAAAATGAATTTATAAAATTATTTGGAAAGAAAAAAACTCTGATTATTTTATTTTTATTTGTAGTTTTGTCCGGCATATTAGTGGCAGTAAATGAAGAAACAGAAAATAATTATTTAATAAATAACAGTCCGGAATACAAGATTGAAGACCTGGAACTTCAGATACAGTCACAAAAAGACTACATGACAGGCCTGGGACAGGACGAAAATCTGCTGTCAGAAGAAGAGAAAAGAGATCTTACCGATGCGAAAGAGTATCTGTCCGCTCTTGAGCAGGAACTTACGGATACAAAACTGGCGTATGAGAATCAAGACGCCGATAGTTGGAGAGAAGAAATCCAGCTTCAAATAATTGAGCTTAAGAAATTCAGGGAAGAAAACACGGATAAAGCTTCCCAAGCTTATTATGACAATGAAATAAAGGAGCTTCAGCTTTATTTGGATCATGATATTCCCCTTAAAGAGGGATACTGCAATACCGGTATTAATTATTATATCAAAAATATTATTATGGTGGCAGCCAGTTTCCTGGCTTTTGGATTAATCCTTTTTAATGCGGACTGCGTATCCAGCGAATACAATCCGGGTACTTTAAAATTTCTTCTGATTCAGCCGGTTTCAAGAATTAAAGTTTTGCTCAGTAAATATATTACCATGCTGTTTAGTTCTTTAGGACTTATTATGATTACCCAAGTCCTGTTTTCCGTGGGAGTGGGATTAATAAAAGGCTTCGGGAGCTTATACAGGCCGATTCTGATTGGGACAAAATACAAATTTATTATTGAGAACGGTAAAAAAGTTTTGTCAGAGATTCCGGGATCCGGCCATTATGTGCCTTCCTATCAATACCTGTTGTATGCGGTACTACTGCAGGCCTTATTTATATTAGTAATGGTAACTTTTATATTTATGATATCTACTTTATTTAAATCCGGTATTGTGTCCATAACAACCGCAATTTCTGTTTTATTAGGCAGTAATATAATATATGCGCTTTCGTCAACTTACCGAAAAATATCTCCTTTTATTTTCCTTCATTTTTCGGACATTGAGAGTATTTTATCGGGCAGCATTGTCTACCGGTCAGGTTCCCTTCTGTTTACGTATCGGACGGTTATTATAATATCCCTCCTTTCGGCTGCTTTATTTCTGGGAACTTCCCTGATTGTATTTAAAAAGAGGGATGTACAGATATAAGAAATTGTTACTATTCACAGCTCTGCAAAAATAAGCAGATCTGTGAACCGTAACACGCTTCGCGATGCACACAAAATGCAGAACCAGCGTTTTGGCGCTGCTATACTCCGGTTTTCTGTGACTTTCGCTTCGCTGCACTCATAAAAAATACGTCGAGTATATCAGCTGTGAATAGTAACAATAAATTACGGCCTGGGCATGATTGACTTTTTATGGTTTCTTCTATAAAATAAAGATATACGGGAAGGAAACATTATGACAAGAACAGCAGGGAGGATGCCTATGGCTATGAGTCGGGTTAGGAAAATGGCTTTAAGGGCCCTTACTTTTCCTATGGATTTGAAGAAAAATTATAAACTGCACAGGAAGATAATTATTGCGGCCAATCCCTATATAAAACCGTTATATAACCTGTTGGACAAAAAAGTTATGTTTGAGGGCAGGGAGATTCCGGTAAGAATATTTCAGCCGAATATAAGACGCGGATTTAAGATCCTCCTTTTCTTTCACGGCGGCGGATGGATTGCGGGCAACATTGATACGTACAGTTATATCTGTGCGAATATGGCCAATGAAACAGGGTATCCGGTAGTATCCGTAGATTACAGGCTGGCTCCGGAATTCCCTTATCCTGCAGGTGTTGAGGACTGTTATTATGTGGCCAGGGAAATATTTACGGATTACAGCCTGTTTCATTCAAAACCGGAGGAAATTATTTTAATCGGGGACAGTGCCGGAGGAAATCTGGCGGCGGCGGTTTCCCTGATGGCCAGGGACAGAGGGGAATTTTTACCTTCAAAACAGATTCTTATTTATCCTTCTGTTTATCATGACCATAGTGAAAAATCACCTTTTCCGTCCGTACGGGAGAACGGAACGGGCTATCTTCTGACTGCAAAACGAATCTGTGATTATATGGACTTATATATAAAAAGGGATGAGGACCGTTACAGCCCTTATGTTGCGCCGCTTTTAGCCGATGATTTAAACAATCAGCCTGAAACTCTGATTATAACGGCTGAGTATGACCCTCTCCGCGACGAAGGAGAAGCTTATGGAATGCGCTTAAAGAAATATGGGAATACTGTGAGAACAGAGCGGATAAAGGATGCGCTTCATGGTTTTCTTTCTTTATCGAAGCATTCCGAATATGTGATAAAATGTTATTCCATAATTAACCAATTTCTACATGAGGAGATTATAAATGAAACACCATAAAAGGGTTGAATGGACCAGACTTGATAATGCTGCGAAGATTTTTCCGCCTACCAGCAATGAAAGGGATACCAAGGTTTTTCGGTTTGTCTGTGAGTTATTTGAGGGGGTGGACGCAGCTATACTGCAGGAGGCCCTGGATGAGACAATTGAAATCTTTCCTTTATATAAATCCGTCCTAAGAAAGGGAGTATTCTGGTATTATTTCGAGACAAGCGGCCTGCAGCCTGTTGTGGAAGAGGAATCCCTTCCCGTCTGTGCCAGAATCTATAATGAGAACAGAAGAAATCTGCTATTTCGAGTTTTTTATTATAAAAACAGGATAAATCTGGAAATTTTCCATGCTCTTTCCGACGGAAACGGAGCTCTTTGGTTTATGAAAAGCCTTTTGTATCAATATCTGATAAGAAAGTATAAGGACGTTTTCGGCGATAATTTACCTGGATTTGATTATAAGGCTTCCATCAGTCAGAAAATGGACGACAGCTTCTTAAAATACTATACCGGTAAAAGGCTTTCCCTGGTTATAAAAAGTGACAGGGCATATCATATAAGAGGAAACAGAAGGGAAGAAAACCGGATACAGTTGGTGGAAGGAACCATGTCATTGAAAGCTGTACTTAACATTGCCCATGAATACAATACCACGCTGACGGTTTACCTGACGGCTTTGTTTATGTATTCCATTTATAAAGGCATGACGGAACGAGGGAAAAATCGGCCGGTAGTCTTATCTATTCCTGTTAATCTGAGAAATTATTTTGAATCGGAATCAGCCAGGAATTTTTTCGGTACAATTACTATAGGCTATCATTTCGGTAAGGACAGCACCGATTTTCATGAAGTGGTAAAAAGCATCAATGACAGTTTTGCAAGGGAATTAACAGAGGAGCGGCTTAAAAATCATATGGAACGGCTGGCTGCTCTGGAACATAATGTATTTGCAAGAGCAGTACCGCTGGTGCTTAAGGATATTACTCTGCAGATTGCTAACCGTATTAATGAAAGAGGCATTACGGCAGCCCTGTCCAATGTGGGAAAGATAACCATGCCTGAGGAACTTGCGGCTTATATCCGGCAGTTTGATGTATTTACCAGCGCCAGGAGACCGCAGATATGCATATGTTCTTATGGTGATAATTTAGTAATAAGCTTTACGTCACCCTTTACGGATACGGATATCCAGAAAACCTTTTTTCAGACCCTTTCCGGAAAAGGTATGGATATCATAATAGCCACAAATTTTTAACAGGGAGGTAAAACCATGCGGTATTGCGAGTATTGTAAGGTTCATATCCGGGACGGCCGGAAATACTGTCCTTTATGTCAGAATACTTTGTCCGGTACCGGCAGTAAAGAGGAAGAAATATTTCCCCGTGTGCCGTTGACTTATCAATATAATTTAATGATTCGTGCCATGGTGTTTTTGTCAATCTGCATTGTTGTTGCCAGTTTTGCCATAAATGCCATGTTTCCTGTGAATGTTAACCGGCCCATGTTTATTATAGCGGGCATCCTGTGCATATGGGTCAGCCTTGCCATGGTAATTCGCAAGAGGCATAATATCCCTAAAAGTATTATCTGGCAGGTGGCCGTTATATCCGTCCTGGCCGTAATATGGGACTGGCGCACCGGATGGAGGGGATGGTCCCTTGATTATGTAATTCCCATTGTCTGTGTGGTAGCTATGATTGTTATGTATGTCACCGCTAAAATTATGCGTCTTGGAGTACAGGATTTTATTATATATATTGTATTAGACAGCATTTTTGGCATTATCCCCGTTCTGTTTATTTTATTTAATCTGCTTCAGGTACGATATCCTTCGATTATATCCATATCCGTCAGTATATTATCCCTGGCTGCCGTAATCTTATTTGAAGGAGAAAATATTAAGGAAGAATTAAATAAAAGAATGCACTTATAAACAGGAATAAGCGGATATAAACAAATTTTTGTAAAACCATTATATGGAATTTCCATTGTATTCTTTTTGATTTTCAGGTATAATGAGGAATAAATTTGAAGTTTACACCTGTATATTTCCATAAGCTTCGGCCAGGCATTTAATTACCCCTCGGCTAGTAAACAAAAGATATGAGGTGTTTTTGGAGGATTGATGATGACAAAGAGAAGTAAATCCGGTTTATCTGTGACAACAGGTGTTCCAATTCCTCTGGGAGTGACAATTCTTAAAGAGGGAATTAATTTTTCGGTTGCCGTTTCCGATTCTTCCAGTTGCCGTTTGAATTTATATGAGAAAAATACAGGATTCCTTTCAGAATCCATACTGCTTACGGAGGAAAACCGGACCGGGGATATATTTTCCATTCTGATTAGAAACAGGAACCTCCAGGATTTTTCTTATATGTATCAGGTTAAGGACAGGGAATTTATAGATCCTTATACAAAAATAGTATATGGAAGGGAAATCTATGGCAAAGTAATAAGTCCGGAAACAAAAAATAAAATCAGAGGCGGTTTTATCACCGCCGCTTTTGACTGGCAGGGGGAAAGACCTCTTAACATACCTTATTCCAGGCTTATTATCTATAAATTACACGTGAGGGGATTTACCCTCCATCCCTCCTCGGGTGTAAAGACTAAGGGTACTTTTCTTGGTGTTGTTGAAAAAACACCATATTTTAAGGAACTGGGAATTAATTGTGTTATGCTGATGCCGATTTATGAGTATAATGAAATAATGGACAGAGGAATGGGCGGGAATAATAAATTGAATTACTGGGGCTATAGTAATGAAAATTCCTATTTTGCTCCTAAGGCAGCCTATTGTACGGAGCCTGCCCATGCTGATGAGGAACTAAAAACTATGATAGCTTCCCTTCATAGGGACGGCATTGAAGTTATTATGGAGATGTATTTTGTAAAAGGCACCAGCCCTGTTCTTGTTCAGGATTGTTTAAGATACTGGGCTTTGGAGTATCATATTGATGGATTTAAATTGACTTCGGAAACCGTTCCGGGGGTCCTTCTTGCCACGGACCCTTTACTTGGAAGGACAAAGCTTTTGGCGGAAGGCTGGGAGTTGGATAAGATATACCCAAAGGATAGGCAGCCGGCTTTTAAAAATCTCGGAGAATATAATTCCGGCTATTCCGCAGACATAAAACGCTTCTTAAGAGGGGATGAAGAGCAGGTGGGGGCGTTGGTCCGGCGTATAAAGAGAAATCCGGATAAATTAAGTGTAATAAATTATATTACGAATCATGATGGTTTTACTTTAATGGACCTATATTCCTATGATTTAAAGCACAATGAGAAGAATGGAGAGAATAATCAGGATGGCGCAGATTATAATTACAGCTGGAACTGTGGAATCGAAGGAAGGACAAAGACAAAGAAAATCCTAAAGTTTAGGAAAAAGCAGATATGCAATGCGTTTATCACGTTATTTTTAAGCCAGGGCACACCGCTTTTATTAGCCGGTGACGAGTTTGGCAATTCCCAAGGTGGGAACAATAATGCATATTGTCAGGATAATGAAATTTCCTGGCTTGATTGGAGCTTATTAAATACCAATTTTGATATCTTTAATTTTGTAAAGCAGATTGTCCGGCTTCGGATTAACCACCCCATCCTGCATATGGAGGAACAGCTTAGAAGCATGGATTATATATCCTGTGGCTTCCCGGACATATCCTTTCATGGTTTGAAGGCCTGGTATCCGGACTATAACCATTACAGCAGAGTCTTGGGAGTTATGCTGGCGGGGAATTATGTAAAGATTAACCGTCAGGAAAATGATCAGATTTTTTACCTTGGATTTAATATGCATTGGGAAAAGCACGGGTTTGACCTGCCAAAGCTTCCTGTGGGAAGGCAATGGCATGTACTGTATGATACAAACATAAGTGGTGAGGAAATTAATTCGCAGCCGTTGGCAAACCAGAGATTTTATGAAATTGCAGCCAGGTCGGTTTTGGTTTTAATCAGTAAGTAGATAAATCGACAGGGGATGTATGATAATAAAACTTTAGCGAGCTTGCGGCATGCAATGGGAACGGTGTATGGATGGTTATCGATTAAAACGAATAGCAATTGTTACAATGTTTATTGATCATATGGCGGCTGTATTAATGCCGTCAAATTCCACGGCATATTGGATATGCAGAGGTATCGGAAGGCTGGCCTTCCCCATATTTAGTTTCTTGCTGGTGGAGGGATTTACGTATACAAAAAATGTAAAAAAATATTTGGCAAGGTTAGGTATTTTTGCCCTTATATCCGAGATTCCCTTTGATCTGGCATTTTCGGACGGATTGATACGGAATGGATTTTTGTTGCATCAAAATATATTTTTTACTTTATTTATCGGTTTGGCAGTAATTTATTTTATGAGTATAATTGATAAGAAATATGCAAAGAATATATTCCTAAATAATCTTTTTGACTGCCTGGTAGTAATAGCCGGCTGTTATGCCGCCAATTTGCTGGCTGCGGATTATCGGTTTGTGGGGGTTCTTTTAATAACGTCGTTTTATATATTCCGGACTAATAAAATACTGCTTACCATGGCGGTGCTGCTGGTGAATATACTTTCGGGGTCTAAATTACAGGTACTTGCGGTGCTATCCATGTTATTTATATGGCTTTATAATGGAAAAAGAGGCCGTCAGGGCAATAAATATATTTTTTATATATTCTATCCCGCACATATTTTTTTATTATATTTAGTTAGCCTTCTTCCCATATTTCAGTAAAAGATAACGGGGGATGTAATAAAAGTTCCCACCCCCCGTTTTAGTTATTTAATTTTCGTAGGCTTCAAAGCTGGGTTTCATAAGGTAATTCCATGAGAATGGCTGTGGACATTATCGCAATTATAGTAGTTTGAGTCTTGGAAGCTTCCGGACAAGTCATCCGAAACCACAGAATTCTTTTCCGGAAAATAGTAAGGCATCCGGGTATCAAAATCCGTTATGCTGTTTTTACCCGGAAATCGGTAATAGCTTCGTTTGGTGTGATCAAAATACATAATTTGTCCCTCCTGTTTTATCCTTTTACTGAAGTCCTGTTATATCTTTGCATGTCAGTTAAACATGCTATTTTAGTGTTTGTAATATAGGAGGAAATATACATGATATCTCTAAAAATAATCGATATAAAAGCGTTTATGTCCAGCCTGCTCATACAAAATGTGTTTGATAATTTTCTTCTGTCCGAATTACATATTAATACATCTAATTATTTTAATATTTCGGGAAAGCTGAATGAAGAATATTATTCTCCGGAGGAATTTAAATTGCTGGAAGGAAGAAAATATTCCGCCTGGGGTGAAATAAAACCCATTGCCTATTCCTTAATTAAAGGAAATAAACTTCCGCTAAGCATTAAAATTGTGTTATTGTTAGCGTCATCTAATACGGAAAATGTGCTTCATAAATCCGGCGCTGCAATTCCTTTTGGCGACATTAACGGTTTATTTCTGAATATACGGTTTGATAAGGGCGATTTATATCTGATTACCGGCACCTCCATAAAAAACTTCACCATGGATAAAACCTTGGAGCGGGCGTGGGATGAAGATTTAAAAATATTTTTAAGGCATTATGGAATTGCAGTGGAAGAAGATTAATACCCAGTACAACGTTTTCTAAATAACCAGCCAGAAAAGTTGTACCAGTAGCTGTTAGCACTCGTTTGAAATGAGTGCTAATTTTTCCTTGACAAATTGGTGCGGGCGTATTAATATTATTTTTATCGAATAGGAAATTGCGTCCTGTTCGATAAAAAGCCGACTGCGGATGAGTATTATGCGCCAGAGGTAGTTTGTTAAATAAAATATAAAGGAGTGATTTTATAATGAACGAACATGGTAGTTTATCAATTAATTCGGAAAATATTTTTCCCATAATTAAAAAATGGTTGTACTCGGATCATGACATTTTTTTCAGAGAATTAGTATCCAACGGATGTGATGCGATTACAAAACTAAAAAAGCTTGAACTAATGGGTGAGGTAAGTCTTCCGGAAGACAATAAATATAAAATTGATATAATCGTGAATCCGGAAGAAAAAACGTTAAAATTCATCGACAACGGTATCGGCATGACTGGGGATGAAGTGAAAGAGTACATTAACCAGATTGCATTTTCCGGTGCTGCGGACTTTTTAAATAAATATAAGGATAAGGCAAGTGAGGAACAGATAATCGGGCATTTCGGATTAGGTTTTTACTCTGCATTTATGGTTGCCGATAAAGTCATAATAGACACTTTATCCTGGCAGGAAGGGGCAGAAAGTGTTCATTGGGAATCAGAAGGCGGAACGGAATTTTCCATGAAGGAAAGCGACCTCAAGGAAAGAGGAACGGAAATTACCTTACACTTGAATGAAGATAGCTATGAATTTGCCAATGAATACCGTGCCAAGGAAGTTATACGGAAGTATTGTTCTTTTATGCCGGTGGAAATATACTTTAAAAATGCCAACGCTCCGGATGAAGAGGAGGTAGAGGAGACAGAGGATACAGAAGAGGCAGAGGATACGGCTGATGAAAATATAATTGATGCTTCCGTAGATGAAGGCGGCAAGGTATCGGAAGAGGAAAGCGTTAAAGAGAAGCCTGTCCACAAAGAAGAGAAAAAGAAAGTCCCTAAAAAACCGGAACCGATTAATGATACCACACCCCTTTGGACAAAACATCCTAACGATTGTACGGAAGAGGAATACAAGGAATTTTACCGCAATGTATTCCTTGATTATAAAGAGCCTTTGTTCTGGATTCATTTGAATATGGATTATCCTTTTAACTTAAAGGGCATTTTATATTTCCCCAGATTAAACACGGAATATGACAATCTGGAAGGAACCATTAAATTATACAGCAACCAGGTATTTATTGCCGATAATATTAAAGAGGTTATTCCGGAATTCTTAATGCTGTTAAAAGGTACTATTGACTGTCCGGATCTGCCGTTAAACGTATCCAGAAGTGCACTTCAAAACGACGGATTCGTTAAGAAAATTTCTGATTATATCACAAAAAAAGTTGCCGATAAGTTGTCCGGAATGTATAAGGTGGAACGGGAAAGCTATGAAAAATTCTGGGATGACATCAGTCCTTTTATTAAATTCGGCTGCCTAAAAGATGAAAAATTCCGTGAAAAGATGAAAGATTTTATCATTTTTAAAAATCTGGAAAGCAAATATATTACATTACCGGATTATGTAAAAGCCGGTAAGGAAAATGGAACGGATGCAGATGCTGAAGAAGATAAGGCATCCGCTGCTGAAGTTAAGACGGATAATAAAGAAGATACAAAAGAGGATATAAAAGAAGATACAAAAGAGGATACAAAAGAAGATGCAAAAGAGGATATAAAAGAAGAGGAAGAAAAGAAGCACGTTATTTATTATGTGACCGATGAACAGCAGCAAAGCCAGTACATTAATATGTTTAAGGAGGAGGGTATTGATGCGTTAATATTGACGCATAACATTGACCAGCCCTTTATTACGCAGTTGGAGCAGCAGGAGAAATCCTACCGCTTCCAGAGAATTGATGCGGATATTACCGACAGCTTTAAGGAAGCAGCAAATGACGAGGAAGCCTTAAAAACAGAAAATGAAAAACTTACGGAATTGTTCCGGAAAGTTTTAAATAAAGAAAAGCTTGAAGTAAAAGTAATGAAGCTGAAAAACGACAAAGTTTCTTCCATGATAACGCTTTCCGAAGAAAACCGCAGAATGCAGGATATGATGAAGATGTATAATATGAGCGGTATGAATCCCGGCATGTTCGGCAATAATGAAACTTTGGTATTAAATGCAAATAATAAACTGGTGCAATATATATTTAATAACAAGGAAGCAGAGTATGCCCCTATGATGTGCGAGCAATTATATGACCTGGCCATGTTAAGCCATAAGCCTCTTGAACCGGAAGCAATGACTAAATTTGTAAACAGAAGTAATGAGATTATGATGGTATTGGCAAAATAACCGGAATAAAAAATAGGTAAAAAGATATAAATGAGCCTGTCACAAAATTTAAGGCAAATACTTGTTTAAGGCAATACTTATTAAAGCAAGGAGGAAGCTTAACTTTTGCGGCAGGTTTTTTGTTTAGAAAATATTTATAAAAACTTTATGAAAAGGACTTTAAAAATCTAATAATGTATGCTATGATTAATAGTAATCAAAACTACATATTGCAGTAAAATATATTAAATTACACGGTTATGATTACCAATAAATGTAATTGAAAATTAAAAAGATTTATAGTTTTTAGGAGGATAAATAAATGGCTTATAAAATAATTGTGGATAGTTGTACGGATTTTACGGGAAGTATGAAAGAAGACAAACATTTTCAATTGGCTCCCCTGACCCTACAGATAGGTGATAAAACAATTATTGATGATGATACCTTTAATCAGAAGGAATTTTTAAAAATAGTGGCAGAGAGTCCTATCAGCCCTAAATCTTCCTGCCCTTCCCCGGAGGCTTACATGAAGCTTTACGGAGGAAAAGAAGATGTGTATGTAGTTACCTTATCGGCCAATTTGAGCGGATCCTATAATAGTGCGGTGCTTGGCAGAAAATTATATTTAGAAGAGCATCCCCAGAAAAACATAGAGGTATTTAATTCCTGCTCGGCTTCCGTCGGCCAGACCTTAATAGCGAAAAAAATACAGGAATATGCGCAAACCGTTAAAGACTTTCATGAAGTAGTCAGTCTGGTAAAAGTATTTAAAGAGAAATTAAGTACAAAATTTGTTTTAGAAAATCTGGATACCTTTCGTAAAAGCGGACGTCTGACCGGTATTAAAGCAATTTTAACCAGTGTATTAAATATTAAGCCGGTGATGGCGGGAACGCCGGAAGGCACCATATGTATACTTGATCAGGCCAGGGGAATACAGAAAGCCCTGATTTTAATGGTCAACCTGATTGTACAGGATGTCCAAAAACCCGAAGAAAGAACTCTGGCCATTGCCCACTGCAATAATTACAACAGGGCATTGCTTGTAGAAGATGAAATATTAAAGAGGATTCCTTTCAAGAACAGTTTTGTAGTTGATACGGCAGGTGTAAGCTCCATGTATGCAGGAGACGGCGGTATTATTGTAAGTTATTAATTATAAATAACCATAAATAACGGCAACTTATTCAGTTGACCAGGGGAAAAGTAAAAAAACATGCTTGGTATATAAATGCTTAAAGTAAAAAAATATACTTCGGCAGAATTTTAAATTGTGACTGGATCATCATAAATAACGATAGATACAAATATGTAGATTGGTTCGGGTATAATTAGGAAGAATCCGCCCGAACCAATGAGAGAATGAATTTACTTATATTTTCTCTCAAAGTATGCCAGTAATTGATATAAACCGGTTGCTAAAATACATAAAAGAACGATTGACATAATAACATAATCAAGTTTAAATACCTGGCTGCCGTAAATAATAAGATAACCCAGTCCGGCCTTTGCTGCCAGGAACTCTCCGATGATGACGCCGACTAAGGATAAGCCGATGTTGACCTTCATAACGCTGATTACAGAAGGAATATTGCTTGGAATGATTACTTTAAAGAGAATATCCCGTTTTTTGCCTCCAAGGGTATGGATTAATTTAATCTTATCTTCCTCCACATTAATGAAATTGGTATATAAAGTAATGATGCTACCAAAAACGGCTACCGATACAGCAGCCACAATGATGGTTTCCATATTATTTCCAAGCCATACAATAAATACGGGTGCCAGAGCTGACTTGGGAAGGCTGTTTAAGACTACCAGGTAGGGTTCAAGCACTTTAGCTATACTTTTATTCCACCATAAGATAATGGCAAAAAGAAATCCAATCAGAATGACAAGTGCAAAGCTAACAAAAGTTTCCAATAAGGTTACTCCAATATGATAAAAAATGCTTCCATCTGCGGCCATTTCAATAAAACATTTTATAACCCTTGAGGGACTGCTGAATATAAAGGAATCCACTATTCCTATACGGGTCGTTATCTCCCAAACGGCTATAAAACATAATATGATTAATATCTGGCAGATACGGACATTTCTTATCCTATTTAAATAATTTAAAAGGTAAATTTTATGGGAAGGAGAAAGTTGTGCTGAGGTAAGTATTTTTTTTTTACTCATTCTCATTTTTACTTAACTCCTTCCATATTAAATTGAAGTAATCTTTAAATTCAGGAGCACTTCTGGAGCGAAGGGGAGTTTTTTCATCAACGGTTAAATTGACTTCAATAACACATTTAACATTTCCTGGACGGGACGTCAATACAATAATCCGGTCAGCCATGGAAACGGCTTCCGATATATCGTGGGTGATTAATATGGCAGTTTTCTGTTCTTCCCGGATAATCCCCCAGATATCGTCGGAGACTTCAATACGGGTCTGGTAGTCCAGGGCCGAAAAAGGTTCGTCAAGAAGCAATATATCCGGCTCCAGCAGCAAAGTCCGGATTAATGCCGCCCTTTGCCTCATACCGCCGGAGAGTTCCGAAGGCCTTGCGTTTTTAAAAGTAATTAAGCCATATGTTGTAAGCATATCGTTAATTAAAACATAACTGTTTTCTGTTAATTTATGCTGAATCTCTAATCCCAGGGTTAAATTGCGTAAGGTAGAACGCCATTCCAGCAGATGATCCTTTTGCAGCATATAGCCAATATTTTTACCGGATGATTTTATATCTTTGTCATTTATATAAATACCACCGGTGTCAGGACTGATTAGCCCTGCAATCAGTGATAAAAGGGTTGACTTGCCGCATCCACTGGGCCCTACAATAGCGAGGAATTCACCGTCATTTACGTGGAGGGAAACATCTGAAAGCGCAGGTGTCTCACCCTCCAAGCTATGGTAATTATAACTTACGTGGTCAATTCTTAAAAGTTCTCCCATATATTCCTCCTGATTTAGTTATACTGTATTATATGAATTCGGGATTCATAGGGTTACTTGATGAAAAATATAAAGATTATGGGAAAAATATAAAGAAAATATAAAATGCAAATAAATAAATAATGAATAATTATAAAAAATCAGTTGCATAATACGAATAATTCAAGTAAAATAAGGAAGTAATTGTTTGCAAGTTTTATAAAACACGAAATATAGACACAGGTAGGTAAACAAATATGATTAAAGGAGAAAGTTGAATAATGAGGGATTTTGTCATTACAGCAGATTCAAACTGTGATTTAGTAGCGGACTATATTAAGGATAAAAATATTGGAATTATACCCCATTATTACGATATTAACGGCATTACATATGGAGATGAAATAAATTTAACACCAAAGGAGTTTTACGATAAGATGAGAAGCGGCTTCATGCCTACGACCATGGCAAGCAATCCTGCCGTTATCCGGGAAACCTTCCAGAGGTATGTTGACGGGGGGCTAGATGTTCTGCATATCAGTTTCTCTTCCATGCTAAGCGGAGGACACAGTAATGTCGTAACCGGAGCTTTAGAGATCTGCGAGGAGAATCCGGGGGCTAAAATCCTTGTACTGGATTCCTTGAATGCATCCATGGGTGAAGGAATGGTAGTCATGAAGGCGGTACGGATGAAGGAAGCCGGTAAGGGAATTGATGAGATTGCAGAATGGATTGAGGCACATAAGTTAAATTTTTGTGTCCAGTTTACGGTGGATGATTTATTTCATCTGCAAAGGGGCGGCAGGTTATCTAAAATGTCGGCCATTGTGGGAAGCATGATCAATGTAAAACCTATTTTGGTAATTAATAAGGAAGGAGCTTTGGTTCCTGCCGGTACTGTAAGAGGCCGTAAAAAATCATTGCTCACTTTGGTAAACAATATGGAAAAGCAGATTGGAAAACATAGGGATACAGATAATCCCATATGTGTTGTCCATGGCGATGCTTTAGAAGATGCGGAATATGTTGTGGAATTAATAAAGGAAAGACTGCAAACCAATCATATATTGGTGAACACAATAAGCCCAAGTATCGGAGCCCATTCCGGCCCGGGTGCAATCGGAATCTGTTATATGGGAGAAGTAAGGCAAATTTCTTAGAAAATTATATTAGAGCGTGTTTGAAAAATCACTGCACCATTTCCGGCTATGCTTGATACAGAGGAAGGGGCTGTTTCACAGTTATTGAAAAGTGAAACGGCTCCTTCTTAATTTTCTGTAAAGAATAGAGTGTGTTTGAAAAATCATTGCACCGTTTTGACCGCCCCACTTTGTGGTATGCTGCGTCACAATTTTGGAAACGTCCCCGCTACGCTCCCAAAATCGCTTACTTTTAATATGTATTAACGTAATCAATTCGCGATTTATAACAAAAGGCCCGGACTTAATTGCCCGGGCTTTAATCAATTTATTTTGGATGCAATAGAAGAGAAACAGGATAAAATAATAAATCCCCGGTGGCTGGCAGGGGGTATCTTACTTAACATTATTGAATATTTCAATTACATCATCATCGCTACATTCTAGCACGAACTTTCCGTTCACTGCCCATTCTTTCATATAATCATTACTTGCAATTGCTTCATTCAGATCTTTCGCCGATGAATATTCGTATATTACAGTCTTTGATTCATAATCGAACGTAACTCCATTCTTTGCTGATATCATCTGATAAAATGGCTCATTTTCGGAATCCACGCTTATCGAATCTTCTTCAAAAGCAGATATAAAATCATCCATAGTTAATTCCTTCTCCTTTTTACCGCATCCGAACAATAATAACGAACATACAAATATCATTATAATGATTACAGTAAATCTTTTCATTATAAACCCTCCTTAGTGTAGTAATTTAAGTATGAGATAAATCACCTGTTTTGTCAATATAAAACATAAAATCAATGGACAGTAGATGTGTACGTAAATGGTAAATGTTTTGGACTATGGGATACTGTTAAAGGTATTTTTATAGAGTAATCACCACATATTTGTTAAAACCGCTGTAGCTATTGATTTATCTAAGGCTTTTCATAAGCTGGAAAAGGGATTTGAACCCTTGACTTCCTCATTACGAGTGAATAGATTATAAGTTTTATGGTATATACGTATGATGCCATTTGTATTGAAAACATAGTATTTATAAGCGATTACATAAATTATCGACGTTAAATATTTACTATTATATGATAGCTAATTATATCAAATTATATTACATCTAGGGTAGAAATAGGGTAGAAATAATAAGTATATTGAAATTAGGGTAGAAAATTATTTTAATATGTGATATAATATTAACGTAATTTATCCATAAAATTTTGTAAATAGAGAGAGATGAAAAAATATGCCAGCTCAACGTAAGAAAAATGGCCGTAGAAAAAATGGTGAAGGTTCATGGGGAACAAAAAAAATAAAAGGAGTAGAGTACAAATATTTTCGTAAACAATATAGCGGAGAAGATAAATATTTTTATGGTAAAACTGACAGTGAAGTAAAAAGTAAAATAAAAAAATTTGAGGAGAATAATTCAATTGTTGTTAACAAAAATATAAACAAACAAACATTTGGTGAATATATATTAAATTGGCTAGAGATAGTAAAACAACCGTCAATTAAAAAAAGAACTTATGATAGCTATGAAGATATAATTAATACTCAAATTATAAACTATAAAAACTATGATATATCAGGAAAACAAATGGGAAGCTTATCAGAAGATATGTTTCAAAAATATTATAATGATATGGCAAATTATTATTCAAGAGCCACTATAATAAAAAATTATATAATTATAAAACAATGTATCAATTATGCCTTATCAAAAAACCATATTACTGAAAAATATTTAGACCAAGTAACTATTCCATCTGAAGATTTAGTTAAAGTTAAGAAGAAAGAAATTCAGTTTTTAACTGAATCAGATATGAATAAATTATATAAAGAATCTAAACGAATTAATAAGGATGGATTTAATTTTGGAGGTAAAATTGGAGAGCCAGTATATGGTATAAATGCATATGCTATAATTCTTATAATGTATACTGGAATGAGAATTGGTGAATTAATCGCACTAAAATGGGCTGATATAGATCTAGAAAATAAATTTTTATACGTTAAAAAAAGTATTTCAATTATAAAAAATCGAGATAGAAAAACTAAAGATGATCTTAAATATAAAAGAAGAAACAAGTATAAAAACTAAATCTGGTTATAGAGCTATTCCTTTATCAAAACGAGCCATAGAAATAATAAATTTATTAAATGAAAAAAACCCAAATCATAAATTAACTGATAATTTATTTATAAATAAAAACGGAAACGTGATTAGTCGATCAAATGTTACAAGAACATTAAAATCTATGCTTATTAGAGCAAAATGCGAAGTATCGAAATGTGGATTACATGCTCTTCGTCATACTTTTGGTAGCTATTTAATATTACACAAAATTAATATAAAAGTAGTGTCTAAAATACTTGGACATAAAGATATTACTGTAACTTATAATATTTATATTCATCTAATTGAACAACAAATGATTGAAGCTGCAAATGTATTTGATCAAATTGAAAATCAAGAAAATAATAAAACCCAAAGTGACAATATCCCAATCCTGGATTTTTAATTTTTCCCATATTTTAAACTTCTCTTTTTACAACCAATAAATACTCTGCCATGATATTAATAAAAATAATATTCTGTCCATATACTAACTAAAAAAATCAAGGAATCTATTATGGATATATTTGAAACAAAGGGAATAAAACCAATGCTCATCAAAGAAAGACAGGAACCTTTTAATTCACCAGATTTTATTTATGAATTAAAATTAGATGGAATTAGGTGTATTGCATTTTTAGATAAGAATAGTACTGATTTAAGAAATAGAAGAGATATATCATTAATTCGACGTTTTCCAGAACTCTCTCATATTTATAATCAAGTTACTGATAAATGTATACTTGATGGCGAATTGGTAGTATTAAATAATAATGGTGTACCCGACTTTTTTGAGATACAAAGACGTACTATTTTAAATGATTCTTTCAAGATACAACTTGCTGAAAAGCAATTTCCAGCAAGTTTTGTAGCTTATGATATTTTGTACTATATTAACAAAGAAGTTATGGATCTTCCGCTGATGGTTAGAAAGAGCTTATTGCAAACATGTATTAATGAAAATTCAAGAATAGCAATTTCCCGATTTGTAGAAAAAAATGGTATTGAACTATATCAAATCGCTAGTTCAAAAGAATTAGAAGGTGTTGTTGCTAAGAAAAAAAATAGTCTGTATTGGCAAGATAAAAGAAGCAAAGACTGGATTAAATTTAAACGTATGATAGATGAAGACTTTGTTATATGCGGATATATTAAAAAACATTCAATGAGTGTTTTTATTCTTGGTCAATACTCTGGAAATAAGCTTGTATATAAAGGAAGTGTAAGTCTTGGGGTAAGACTTAAAATACTTGAACAATATAATGTGCAAATATTACCACAGTCTCCATTTAGTAATGCAAAAATTAAAGAGAATGAAATAATAACATGGTTAAATCCTACTCTAGTATGTACTGTTGAATATATGCCAAATACTAAAAATTCTTTTCGTCAACCTGTATTCAAAGGAATAAAAGATGATATATTACCATTTGAATGTCAAATAGAAAATTATGAAATAAAAGAATATAATGAATAAAAAAATACAAAACTTTTTTGCAAAATATTGATTTAGTAAAAAAATTTTGCTATAATAATTAAGTGAACAAAAAATAACAACCCTTTATCTTTTATAAGAAAGAATACAATGAATAAGGATCTAAAATTTACTGATAAAGAAACAGAATTATTTTTTAATATGATAGCAGAATGGGTTGATATTCAGTTTTTTGATAAAGCTGAAATATCTTTTTATCATCTTTATGATTTATGGATTAGAATTTCATTAAAATAAATTCATAAAAAAATAGGGGCTGTCGCACCACTGATTAAATTAGCTGTGCGCAGCCCATTTTTCGAGGTTTTTTGGACTTTTTGTGTTTTTTCCGCTGGAACGGTATGTTCCCCTTTTCATTACATTCAGGCTGAATTGGGATCATGAAATCTGTTTTATTATCGAATATGATAAACAGTAAATTTTCCTTGTAGATATATCTATTTCATGTTATGTTTATACTCAAGAGACAAACGAAGCAATATTTACAAAATGTAGTACCACTTAAGTAAAGTAAAATAAATCTACCTCTGCGGTGAACAAGATGAAGAAAGACAATTGACGCTTCCTATTTTCAATGAGGCAGGATCTGAGAGGTAATAAGAAAGGTTAAAAAAATGATTAATTTATGTTTCATGGATAGTTCGCAAGGTTGTTTAAAATATGCGTTTAAAGATGAAAAAGTAGCATGTTTACCATTACTAGTATTTTGGGGCAATATTAGTAATGTATTAAATGTTGAATCAAGGGAAGAAATATATAGGAAGTTTGATAATAATTATTTTAATATTGTAAAATTTCATATAAATGATTTCATTAAATTAGTTAAAAATGATCAAGATATACGGATCTGGTATCATTCTGGTAACTCATTAGAATTTTGTGGTTTGTTGCATGCGGTTTCATTATTAATAAATTACAATATTAGAATAGTTGATTGTAATAGAATAATTAAAAGTAAAAATATTACAGCAAAATTTAGACATACTGGAGAAATTGGCCCTGTTTTACTTAAGGAGTTGTTAATATATGAACATAATTTGACCAATGAAGAAATAGTTATGTATACAAAACAATGGAAAACACTTCTAGTTGAAAATGCTCCCCTACGAGTTATCAATAATGGTTATGTAATATCGACAAAATTAGATTTTTATGATGAAATAATAAAAAAATATCTTCCTCAGGAAACAACAAATGTTATTAATATAATTGGTGATATAATAGGTCATGAGAATATATTTTATGACTATTTCATTGCTGACAGAATAAATTACTTTATCTCAAAAGGTATATTATTGATAGTAGATAAAAGAGAAAATATTTATAAAAGCTCTATAAAATTACAAAAATTATAAAGTAAGTTTAAATCTTTACTTTACAAAAAATGTAATATGTGGTATATTTTTACATGTATCTAGAAACCTAATAAAAAGAAAGTGAGGTTTTTTATGAAAATAATATTTAGAAGAACACTAATACTTATGTTTATATTAGTAATGACTATGAGTACAAATGTTAGTGCTTTAGCTCAGACAACTGGACAAGTACCAATTTCAACTGCTACTGAAGTAACAACAGATAATAATGAGAAAGAAACTTTTGAGGTTTTAATTAAAGAAGATGACGGGGGCATAACTACAAACGGAACATTTTATGGAGATGGAGGAACTTCCTATCTAGATTATATGTCGTCTAATCGCAGTTTTGATTGGGGGATCAGAGTTACTTCAAACTTAGCATTGGTATTTGTTGGACAAATTGATATTTATACCATGAATAATGTCTATAGAGGAACTTTATTAATACAGGGTGAAGGTATAGGAGCTGCGTCGGGTATAGTTGGAATTGGTGAAGGTGGTTTTAATTTAACTAGAGGAACAAATTACATAGCAAAGTATTCAGGTATCGCGACTACTATGGATTATCATCAATATAAAGTTATAGATGGTGCACAAATACATTTCTTATATAATTAATATAAAGTGACCGTTTAAAGAATCGTGCAATGGTCGCATGATCGGGAGTTGGTGAGCCTTCCAGAAGATACATGAAATTGATATCCCGAGGGCGTAAATTTTTCTGTGTCCAAAGCTGAAGTATCATGATGAATACCATTGCTTTTGGCAGGAATTAAATATGTATTTCTCTTGTCGAATTTTGTGTTCATTTATAGTTTAACCATTTTGTGGATGTCTATTCATA
>JAATFT010000086.1 GCA_015655075.1 Clostridiales bacterium
ATTTGAAGTATATCAGCTATCTGTTTTGCTTCTTCGGATATCTCTCCTAAAAACTGAGTAGTAACAGCCAGCCCTGCTCCTTCTGCTTCATCAAGATTCTTCAATAATTTTACTACGCCGCCTTCTACATTCTGTATAGAATATCCAGTTGTCATTAGCAATTCATGCTTTCTAAGCCACGGGGCTATATCCGGCATTTCCATAGTATCTATGCATTGAATCTCCCTATACATGCCGGCCTTTCCCGCTACCAGTTTACACCGCTTCATTCCTTCTGTTTCTAACGCCTCTTTTACTGTTATTGACATAGTTTATCCTCCATAATCGAGCAGGAGGGAAAATTACAGCATTTACCCAACCTCTCATACCCATCGTACGTACCCTTCCGTACACAGCGCATTAGGTTCTAATTTTCTTTTCTTCTTAAAATATCATTAATGTCCAGGTCAATGCCAAAGTCTACGAAGATTTTTTGTTTCGGATGAGGGCAGCTTTCCATGTCGTTGCCGTCTTCGTCGGTAATCTTTTTAACGGTTACGGATAGATTCCTGCCGTCGGGTTTCATTACTTCTATTTCCTCCCTTACCGAGAATTTATTTTTCTGTTCCAATTCGTAAAGGCCTTTCCCGTTTTTGCCGCTTATAATACCCATATATGTGTATTCTTTAATATAGGTGTTATTATCATAGATCTGGGCTTCTTCGTTAGGTTTTCCGAAGAAAAATCCGGTTGTAAACTGCCTGTAAGTACATTTTGATATTTCTTCTTTATAGTATGGTATATTTTTCTTATACTGATTCAAAGATTCATAAAAATCATCAATGGCTTTCCGGTATGTTCTGGCTACGGAAGCTACATACAGAGCTGTTTTCATTCTGCCTTCCACTTTAAAGCTGCTTATACCGGCTTGTACTAATTCGGGGATGTATTCAATCATACATAAATCTTTGGAGTTAAAAATATAAGTTCCCCGCTCGTTTTCTTCCACCGGAAGATATTCGCCTGGTCTGGTTTCTTCGGTAAGGTAATACTTCCACCTGCAGGGATGGGTACAGGCTCCCCGGTTGGCATCCCTGCCGGTAAAATAGTTGCTCAATAAGCATCTGCCTGAATGGGCGATACACATGGCACCATGGACAAAGGTTTCAATTTCTAAATCCTCCGGTATGTTTTTCCGGATTTCTTTTATTTCTTCCAAAGATAATTCACGGGCTGACACTACCCTTTTAGCACCCATCCTGTACCAGAAACGATAGGTTTTATAGTTGACATTATTAGCCTGGGTGCTGATATGGATATCAATCTCAGGGACCATTTCCCTTGCTATATCAAATACTCCCGGGTCGGATACAATAAAGGCATCCGGTTTGATTTCCCTAAGTTCTTTAAAGTAGCGGGAAATACCGGATAAGTCTTCATTATGTGCTGTGATATTGGCAGTTACATATACTTTCCTGCCTTGGGAATGGGCAAATTCAATTCCTTCCTTCATATCCAAAAGACTGAAGTTTTTGGCTTTTGCCCTGAGGCCGTACATTTCCCCGCCGACATAAACCGCATCGGCACCATAGATGACTGCTGTTTTTAACACCTCCAGATTACTTGCAGGGATTAATAATTCCGGTTTTTTATTAACATAGGATACCTGCCGCAGGCGGGCGCTGTTATTATTATAAGATGTCTGACCCGGGCAGACAACATTGTTTTCTTCCATGCTTATTCCATGCCTTTCTATAAACTCGCCGGTTTTATTTAAAACTAAGTTGTACCATCTTTTAATTGTTATTTTACTTTTGTGCTGACGGTTACGCCGTCCCCTACCGGCAATACTGCTGTTTCCAGTTCTTCCATATGGGTTAGGGTATATAAGTATTCCCTCATTCTGGTATGAATGGTCCGGTCTCTTCTGGTTATAACATAACGGGATTGTGCAACTGACCCCTCTTGCAGTACATTATCTGTCACTAAAAGTCCTCCCTTAGGCAATATTTTCATAATCTCAGGGAGAAAATTCATATATTGGGCTTTCGCAGCGTCCAGAAATATAAAGTCAAATACATTCTGCCCATCCGTTGCCAGCTTCTTCAACAGCACTAATGCATCTCCCTCAAGCAGAGTAATTTTATCCCCCTTGGGAGCGGAAGAAATATTTTTCCTGGCTTTTACCAACTGCATCTCAACCTTTTCAATGGTGGTTATGCTGCAATCCTTAGGCATATATTCACTCATAAATATGGAGGAGAAGCCCACTGCCGCCCCAATCTCCAGAATCCGGCGGGGTTTTTTAAGCGCAAGCAGAAAGCGCAGAAAAGTCTGGGTTTCCTTTCTGATAATCGGAACTCCTTCCAATAAGGCCGACTTTTCCAGCTCATATAAATGAGTGGGCAGTTCTCTCTCCAATGTATTAATATAAGCGGTAATTCTCTCATCTACTATCATATAAACTCCCATTGCATACCGCATCTGTTTACAGACGTCCTATGTTGATAAAGGGCGAACCTGCGGCCGTTTCCGCCATGGTTCGCCTTTCTTGTCGAATAGGAAAATTGCGTCCTATTCAATAAAAAACCCGCCTTAATTATCACCTGTTGCATCAGTATCATTTGTCCCGTCAGAATCCGAGGATTCTGATGGATTATCTGCCGTATTATTTTCCTCTTTTGTATCTGTTTCTCCGGATACATCGGAGCCTCCCGTACCAGAATTCGTTTTTTCCGATGAAGGCACCGTTATGATGGCAAAAATCTCATCATAGGTCATAGAAGTATTCAGAGTATAAGTACCTGGCATTATAGTATGCTTCTTAAGCTTCGCTTTTACATAAAAAGAATACTTATTGACTATTATGCTGTTTATTTCCAGCTTACTGGCCACATTCATAGTTGATTCACCTTTGTTAACCTGAAACTTTATATCACGTCCAGGTTCTTGAGATACCGTTACTTGTCCAAAAATCTGGTAGCAGAAATCATAAGTTATATTACTGGCTCTTACTATCAGGATAACAGCAATGGTATAAAATAAAATATTCAATAAAAGGCGTAATATAAAGCTGGTTATTTTTAAAACCAGTCGTGCAGTAGTAGGCTTAGAAGTCATACTTACTATCTCCTTTTACAATCAATTTACTTCCATGATAATCGGGAGTATCATAGGATTTCTCTTCGTCTTTTTCCATAAGTAGTCGCTTAAGGAATCCTTAATCTCGTTTTTCATCTTCCCCCAATCCGTATTGTTTTTGCTAAGGCATTTATTCAAGGCATCGCTTACTACGATTCTTGCTTCATCCATCAGATTCTCTGATTCCCTTACATACACAAAACCCCTGGAAACAATATCCGGTCCGGATAAAATCTGATTCGTGTACTTTTCTAACGTTACTACCACTATCAGCAATCCGTTTTCAGACAAATGCTGCCTGTCGCGAAGTACAATATTTCCTACATCTCCCACGCCTAATCCATCTACAAATATCCCCTGTGCGGGAACTTTTCCCGCTATACCGGCATGCTGGCCTGTAATTTCCAGTACATCGCCGGATGACATAATAAATACATTTTCCTTGATAACCCCCATATTTCGGGCTAATTCCGCATGCTTCATCAGATGCCTGTATTCACCGTGCACCGGAATCGCATATTTCGGTTTCGTTAAGGCATAGATAAGTTTGATTTCTTCCTGGCAGGCATGGCCGGATACATGAGTATCCTGAAAAACAACCTTTGCCCCCTTCATAGACAATTCATTAATTACCTTAAATACCTGTTTTTCATTGCCGGGAATCGGGTTGGAGCTGAAAATCACCGTATCCCCTGGCTTAATGGATACCTTTTTATGGATGGAGGCCGCCATTCTGGGCAGCGCTGCCATCGCCTCTCCCTGGCTTCCGGTAGTTATTAATACGATTTTCTCGTCCGGATAATTCTTCATCTGTTCTATATCTATCATGCTGTTGTCAGACATAGTAACATATCCCAATTCTAATGCCGTAGTAATAATATTGACCATGCTTCTGCCTTCAATTACTACTTTTCTTCCATACTTTTCTGCGGAATTAATAATCTGCTGTACCCGGTCCACGTTGGACGCAAAGGTTGCAACAATGATTCTGCTGTGGATACTTTCTGCAAATATATTATCAAAGGTTTTACCAACCGTACTTTCCGACGGAGTATAACCAGGTCTCTCCACATTGGTGCTGTCACACATTAAAACCATCACACCTTTTTTACCAAGTTCTCCAAAACGCTGTAAATCAATGGTACTGCCAAATACAGGCGTATAATCAACCTTGAAATCGCCGGTATGAACAATAATTCCCACCGGAGTATAGATAGCTAAGGCTGCGGAATCCGCAATACTGTGGTTGGATCTTATAAATTCAATGCGAAAACACCCTAAATTAATGGACTGGCCATATTTTATCACTTTTCTTTTTGTAGTCTTTAACAAATTATACTCTTTTAATTTATTCTCAATGATACCGATTGTCAGTTTCGTTGCATATATCGGTACATTAATATCTCTTAGGATATAGGGCAGTGCGCCGATATGATCCTCATGCCCATGGGTAATTACAAAGCCCTTTACCTTGCTTATATTTTCCTTTAAATAGGTTACGTCCGGTATCACCAGATCAATTCCCAACATGTCATCTTCCGGAAAGGATAAACCGCAGTCCACAACAATAATACTGTCCTCATACTCAAATGCGGTAATATTCATTCCTATCTGTTCTAAGCCTCCTAAGGGTATTATTTTAACACCCTTTACCTCTGTATTATTTTCTTTCAAACAATGCACCTCCAATAGTTAAATTTATGTAGAAATAACCCTTATATTTAAAGTGCACTTTATATTTAATTAGATTAGATTTCAATTCTTTAATGTTTTATCCCGCATCCTTTCGCGGCAGCTTTTGCAATATCCGAACATTTTTACTTCATGATCCACCACTTTAAAATCCATAGTTTCTTCAATTCTATGTTCCAGTGTTTCCAGCAAGTCACCTTGAAACGTAAATACATTGCCGCAATTTAAACATATTAAATGATGATGATGGTGTGCGGTCTCTTTACATCCTTTATTTCCAATTTCATAACGCACTAATCCGTCACCTAAATTTAATTTGTCAATAAGGTTTAACTCTGTCAATAATTGAATTGTTCTATAAACAGTGGCCAACCCGATATCCGGGTTCTTTTCCCTGACACATTCATATATCTCTTCAGCAGTCAAATGCTCATCCGGCCTGTTTTCCAATGCTTCAAGAATAACTACTCTCTGTGTTGTTACCTTAAGTCCTTTTTGTTTTAACAACGTTTTAAAACGCTCCTGTTTATCAGGCATGGCATATCACCCTCTCGATTTTATAACGTCAACTGTTACAAAATCCATGAAATCATGAAATCTAATTAAATAATTCGCACTTTTATAACCTGCATATAAATTTATAAATATTTACCTTTTAATAATTATTCCGTTTTTTAATTGTACTTTTTTTAATTTTTTTATTTTATTAATTGTTTTTTTACATATTTTATTAGTTCCATTTCTTAATTGTTTCATCTCTTTATTACTTCATCTTTGAATTGTTCCACCTCTTAATTGTTTCATCTCTTTTTCATTCCGTCTTTGAATTGTTTTATTTTTTACTTGTTTCATTTCTAGTTTAAAATCTGCATGTTTCTGGAATAAATGTTTTGCAGCCACCTATTTATTAATTGTAATTTAACAGAAGTTTTTATGTTTCAATCTCAATATCATCTAGTAATTCTTCGAATATTTTAGCAATTAATTCCAATTCATTTTCATCTTCCACAATGTCATATAAGGCGGCTTCATCCGTATCCTTGGACAAATCTTTAAGAATATAAGCATCGCCTTCTTCGTCTTCCTCCTGCGCATCCGTAACCAAAAGATAAGTACAGCCGTTTAATTTCGTCTGTTCCAGAACATAAAACTCCACCTCTTCGTGATCATCCGTAATAAATATAACTTTATTTTTCATTTCATCCATTACATTTCTCCTGTAACATTACTGGGTTTATTCTGCGATTTTCTCTGGTTGCTTAGGAAATCCAAATATCCCTGTAGTATGAATACCGCGGCAAGTTTATCCACTACCAGGCTTCTATCCTCCCGCCTGACATCACCTGAAATTAATGCCTGATGTGCTGCTACCGTAGTCAGCCTCTCATCCCACAACGTTACCTCAAGCCCCGTCCTTTTTCTTAAAACATCTGCAAATTCTTCTGTTTTTACGGCACGTTCACCAATGGTATTGTTCATATTTTTCGGGTATCCCAGTACAATCCGTTCCACAACATATTCTTTAATAAGCTCATCAATTCTGGCCAGGGTCTGACGTAATTTTGTCTCGTGCTTCCTGCGTATCGTCTCTATTCCCTGGGCAGTGATTAATAATTCATCACTTATCGCTACACCAACGGTGACCGAACCATAATCCAGTCCCATAATCCTCATGTTTCCTCCTCTTATATCTGAATTGACCACCGGAAGAAACACACGCCCGCGAGTGCATTCACAAGCATCAAGCAAACTTACTGCTCACTTTGTCTTCACAAAAATGAAAAAACATGGGATTTATTTTCGTTCCGGCATATTACCTTCCTGCATTTAACTGTTTTCCTCCTGGCTCTCATAACATAAATCATCTGCACGCATCCGATTTACTGTCAGACAATTATTTAATCAAAGATGTACATTATTCAATCTGTCTGTTATTTTAAATTGTGTTTGATATAATCATTCAATAATTCTTCTAGTATTTCGTCTCTTTCAACCTTCATAATCATGCTTCTGGCACCCTTGTGATTCGTTATGTAGGTTGGATCTCCTGACATGACGTATCCAACGATTTGATTTACCGGGTTATATCCCTTCTCAGTCATTGCCGCAAAAACAGCAGAAATAATTTCTTTTACTGAAATTTCATTTTCCTTTTGCACCTTGAAATATTGCGTATTGTTAAAATCCTGCATAACATCACGTCCTTTTTATCTTTCTCTTCCAATTTCATGAATATTTTCCCATCTTTGAAAAGAATGAATTTGAATTTAAACAGTATATTATATATATATTAATATAAATCGTTGGAAATATCAATCCATTATTTCACAGAACATAATTTCTTTGTTAAGAAATCCGGTTACCCTTCCCTGGATAATCTGGTTATGCAGGTCTTTTTGAGACTTAACCGCCAATTTTAAGTATCTTTCATTGTGACCGATCTGATAATTCTTTCCATCCACACTCAAACATTCTTCAATCAGAATGTTTTCCGTCCCGCCTAAAAACCCGGCTCGGTATTCTTTTGCCATTTGGGCCCCCAGTTCTAATAAAATATTGCTTCTCACCGTTTTTATTTCTTCCCTGACCTGACCCGGCATATGTTCCGCCCTGGTACCCTTCCTTACGGAATACTTAAATATATGCATCTGTGAAAAAGATATTTTTCTCAAGAACTTTCTCGTCTCTTCAAATTCTTCCTCCGTTTCTCCCGGAAAGCCTACTATCACGTCCGTGGTGACTGCCGGATTTTTAAAATATTTACGGAGCAGTAAACATTTTTCGTAATATTCCTGGGTGGAATATTTTCTATTCATACGTCTTAAGGTTTCATCACAGCCGCTTTGCAGGGAAAGATGAAAATGAGGGCAGAATTTTGTATTATCAGATAAAGTTTGGACAAATTCTTCGGTAATTATTCTTGGTTCCAACGAACCCAGGCGAATTCTTTTAAGTCCTTCCATACGGCTTAGCTTCCCTATCAACCGGAGCAGGTGATTCTGATCCGTCTTCAGGAAAATGCCTTTTAATGCACTCATATCCTCCTTTTTCATAATAAGCGCATCCGCTTTTGCATGGTTCTTATCAAAATCAACACCATAGGAGGAAAGGTGTATCCCCGTTAATACAATCTCTTTGTATCCTTTTGAAACTAAATGAAAGGCTTCGGCAAGAATTGATTTCTCATCCCTGCTGCGGACCCGCCCCCTGGCATTGGGAATAATGCAAAAGGAGCAGAATTGATTACACCCGTCCTGTATTTTAATATATGCCCTGGTTTTTTCAGCTACGGAATCAATATTTAACTCTTCATATTTCGTTTCCAAACTAATATCTATAATATTATTTACTGCACATCCGGCAAGGTGACCGGGATACGTACTAAAACCGAAATACCGTTTATCTTTTTTTATAAAGTCCTGTTCTTCCTCCTGTCTTGTTGCATTCTCCCCGGTACTTTCATAATATTCGTTTAAAATCCGAATAATATCCTTCTTCCTATTATTGCCTATCACTATATCAATTGCTTTATCTTGTTTCAGTACGTCTCCGGCTGTCTGTACATAACAGCCCACTGCAACCACAACTGCAGCTTCGTTCATCTTCCTTGCTTTATGGAGCATCTGCCGGGATTTACGATCCGCTATATTGGTTACGGTACAGGTATTAATAACATATACATCGGAACACTGGGCAAAATCCACAACCTGAAAACCTGCATCTTCAAATATTTTTTGCATTGCCGCCGTTTCATAAAAATTCACCTTGCACCCCAGCGTAAGAAAAGCAACTGTTTTACAATTTAATTCCTGCTTTTTATTTTCATTCATTTGAATCCTTTCCCATTATTAGTAAAATACACTTATTATGGCATTGCCAGCCCCCGCAGGCATTCATTTTCGTGAAATGTGTCTTAGTCAACCGCTTTTTTTATTTACTTTGTATATTGACTTTTAAATTGCTAAAATGTAGTATATATTTGTAGTGAAGATAGCAAATACTATCCCATAAAATAATGTAAAGGAGGAGCTGTAATGAAAACAGTAAAAATCTCTCTCAATTCAATTGATAAGGTTAAATCCTTTGTAAATGACGTTACTAAATTTGATTCCGACTTTGATTTAGTTTCCGGCAGATATGTTATTGATGCTAAATCAATCATGGGCATTTTTAGTTTGGATTTATCTAAACCTATTGATTTAAATATTCATAGTGAAGATAACATTGATAAAATTCTTAGTATTTTAAAACCTTATATTGTTGAATAATGGGTTTTCATGTACTTAACGGAGGATACACTTGTATCCTCTTTTTTACCGTATAGGATACGCACCATTGTGCTGTCTGGTTCATCTTTAAGCGAAAGCGTGCTGAATGTTTTGTCATTCTGCAAGGAAAACGAACGGCTCGCAGCTGCGCGGAGTGAAGCTGACGCGGCAGATGTCAAAACAGGCAGTGCGATTTCGCTGATTATGAGCCGGACAGTACACTGGTACAGCCTGGCAGCGCTTTTTTGCAAAAGGACTGCTTTCATCTACGGCACAAAGATTGTCTCTTTCGTTTCCATTGCCGTTTCAACCATATCGTCTATTTTCTCTTCCAGACATTTTTCCGAATAGCGTATAACCTTTAAGCTGGGCTTTGTCACAGGATGCCTGGCAACAAATATGGTACAGCAGTCCTCGTAAGGCAATATGGAGGTCTCATAAGTATTGATTCTTTCCGCTATATCAACAATATCCTGTTTATCAAAGGCAATTAAAGGGCGGTAAACCGGCATGGTACATACTTCGTTGGTCGAAGCCAGGCTGTGCAGTGTCTGACTTGCCACCTGTCCGATACTCTCTCCGGTAACCAGTCCAAGACAGCCTGTTTCCTTCGCAATCTTTTCGGCAATACGCATCATATATCTTCTCATAATGATGGTCAATTCTTCATGAGGACACTTTTCATAAATATAAAGCTGTATATCCGTAAAATTAACCACATGAAGCCTGATTGAACCGGTATATTTGGATATCAGTTCTGCCAGGTCCACCACTTTTTGTTTTGCTCTTTCACTGGTATAAGGAGGCGCATGAAAATATACCGCATCAATGGCAACGCCTCTTTTGGCAACCATATATCCTGCAACAGGGCTGTCAATACCGCCGGACAGTAATAACAGAGCTTTGCCGTTGGTGCCCACCGGCATTCCGCCGGGACCCGGGATAACTTCAGAGTACACATAGGACCTGCTGCGTACTTCCACCATGATTCTAACGGACGGATTATGGACGTCCACTTTCATTTCGGGAAAACGGTGCAGCAAATAAGCCCCCATTTCAGAGCATATCTGGGGAGAAGTCATGGGATAATTCTTGTCACCGCGTTTTGCCTCCATCTTAAAAGTAAAATTTCTGTCGGCGTATCTGGCTTCCACATAGTCCCCCACCGCCTTTTTCAATGGTTCCCATTCTATGGTATCCGCAATCATAACCGGACATATCTGTGCAATCCCAAAAACACATTGCAGAGCTTTTACTGTCTCTTCATAATCATATCCGTCAGGGCATTCTATATAAATTCTTCCCTGCTCCTTAGTCACCATATAATCACCCAGGTCTCGAAGTGATTTTTTAATCCGGTCTCTCAAGGCATCTTCAAATATATATCTGTTATTTCCTTTGATACCGATTTCCGCATATTTTATTAAAAAAGCTTTATACATGCTCTGTCCTTTCTATAACCGACGACCTTACAGGCTTTATTCGCATCCGGAGCGTAACTTTCGTTGCCGCTTATAACAGAGGGCAAATTTGTTATTGGCGACGTTTTTCTCCAGACTAGAGCGTGTTTAAAAAATGCTTGTGCCGGGTTGGAGGTTCCACTTTGCGGGAGGTAAGGTGCGATTTCAAACATGCTCTAATGCCTGCTGTATTTTCTTAGCACCGGCACCAGTTCTCTCAGCATGTCGGCGGTATACTCAATTTCTTCCATGGTAGTAAAAACCGAAAAGCTAAACCGTAAGGTTGAATCCAGTAAATCTCTTTTAAGGCCAATGGCCTCCAGCGTTTTGCTTGGCTGGAGATGATTGGAAGCGCATGCCGATCCCGAGGAAACATAAATTCCTTTCCCCTCCAGCGCATGCAGCAATACTTCGCTTCGAATTCCGGCAAAGCTTACGCTGACAATATGGGGAGCCGCCTCTTCCAGGGCGGTGCCCAGACCGTTAACGGTTATACCCTCCAGCTGACTTATTTCTTCCATAAATGCTCTCTTTAAACGAAATAAGGCTGCTCTCTTTTGTTCATGGTCTTCGTAGATATCATGAACAGCCTGTCCGATTCCCGCAATTGCGGGTACATTTTCCGTACCGGAACGCATTCCTTTCTGCTGTCCTCCGCCAAACAGAATCGGGTTTATCTTAACCTTATCCCGGACAAATAAAACACCGCTGCCCTTAGGCCCATGTATTTTGTGCCCGCTTATGGACAGTAAATCTATACTTTCCCGTTTCGGATATATCCTGTACTTTCCGAATGCCTGAACGGCGTCAACATGGAACAAGAGTCCGGGATTCTTCTCTTTTATACGCCTGGAGATTTCACTAATATTCTGCACCGAACCAATCTCATTATTCACATACATAACGGACACAAGTATGGTATCCTCACTGACTGCGTCTAAAAGCTCCTCCATTAGAATCTTGCCGTTTCCGCCCACCGGTATATAAGATACCCGGAATCCGTTTTCCTCCAGGAACTTTAACGGATTATGTACGGAAGGATGCTCTATTTTGGTAGTAATAATATGGCTTCCCGCCCGCTTATTAGCATATGCGGTTCCAATAACAGCCATATTATTGGATTCCGTACCGCCTGAGGTGAATATAATTTCCTTTGAATCAGCTTTCAGGCTTTTGGCAATTATTTCCCTTGCCTGCCTGATATACTTTTCAGCGTCGATTCCTTTTTTATGCATGGAGGATGGATTTCCATAATCCATGCATAAAGTTTTCATCATTATATTTTCAACTGAATCAAATGCCCTTGTTGTAGCGGCATTGTCCAAATATACTTCCATTTTAACCTCTATTCCTCACACGCGAAACTACGCATATGAAGTTTGTGCCTGCGTAACCCCCGGCGCAAACTTCCGGGTGAAAAATATGCTTTTTTATTTTCCACACTTTACATCTCCATTTGCAGCATTATCATGGATAAAATTGCAAGCCCGGCTGTTTCCGTACGCAATATCCTTCTGCCCAGGGTAACCGGCAGAAATCCTGCCTCCACTGCCTGATTTACTTCCTGTTCTTCAAATCCGCCTTCCGGCCCGATGAATATACCTACGATGGTACCCGGTTTTATATTGATTATCAAAAAAAGTTTTGGTAACTGTTACCACAGGAATAATAATCTCATAAACCCCTAATTCCACCGCTTTCTGAACAATCAGTTCCATCTTGTCTTTTTTAGGAATCCCCTGAAAAAGATACAGCTTTCCTTTCAATTCCGTATCCGTATCCTGTACTTTAAGAATTTCTGCTGTGATTTGTCCGGCAGATACCTCCCTTATTATACAATAGAAATCTTTTCCCTGTCCATCACAAATAATTATTTTCTCTCCGGGTTTCATCCGCAGTACATTTTTAATATGATTTACATCTGACCCGGTAATTTTTATATCCCCTTCACCGATCTGATTCGGTTCCACATAAAAGCGGTACATAACAGCACCAAGCCTTTCTAAACATACTGCACCCGTTATTTTTGTGCCACAATTAAGACCCAATCTCCCATTCCATTTATTTCAAGGATTTTAAATCCGTTCATTAAAATGTTTTTTTTCACTAGTTCTTTCTTCGTATTAATGATTCCGGAACTGATAAAAATTCCGCCCGGTTTCATATGCTGCCCGATAACAGCTGACAAAGATATAACAACATCGGCTAAAATGTTGGCCGCAACCATATCATAACACCCAAAACCGACTTTTTGCTGTAAATCCTTATCTGTAATAATATCCCCGCTTAAAATACGCAAGGTCTTAAGCTCTATCTGATTTACCCTGGCGTTTTCATAAGCCGTTTTCACTGCGTCGGGGTCAATATCGATTCCCACTACATTACGGGCGCCTAATTTAGCCCCGACTATGGATAAGATTCCGCTTCCGCAGCCAACATCCAATAGTTTCATTCCAGCTTTCCTATATTTTTTAATACCATAAATGCACAATTTTGTGGTTTCATGTGAACCTGTTCCAAAAGCAATGCCAGGATCCATTTCAATTACTAGGTCCGTATCTTTTCTATTCTCTAATCTTTCCCATGTTGGTTTAATTACAATGGTTTCATCTATACGAAATGGTTTAAAATATGCCTTCCAGCTATTAATCCAATCCAAATCCTCTGTTTTTGATATTTCAATGAAACCGCTGCCTACATCCACAAATTCCGACAATTTCTTAAGGCCGGCATGTATTTTGTCCATGGTCCCCTGTATATCTGCGTTCTCTTCCAGATAAAAGTTTACAAAAGCCGTTTTATCCTCCGTATTTAATTCGGGTGGAATATCAATAAACATCGCTTTCCTGTCATTTTCCGTAAGGGGTACGTTGTCGATAATTTCAATACCTTCTATTCCCAATTCACTCAACATATTGCTTATCAGATCCACGGCTTTTGCCATAGTCGATAAGGTTAATTTCGTCCATTTCATCTATATACCAATTGACCTTTCACAAAATAACCTGCAATGTACAATACAATTTATATTCTAAATAAACAGTTGAAAATTGAAAGGTGTGTCACTGCAAAACGGCATTATTTCCAGAATTTTTTCTTTCCTTTTTCCTTTTCACGTTCCCCTGAATCAAAATCACTTCTGTTTTTCATGGCGACATCGAATTTTTCCAGCAGTTCTTTTTGTTCACTGGTTAATTTGGTGGGTACCTGAACAACTAAAGTAACATAATGGTCGCCCCTGACCTGCTTATTTCGTAAAGTCGGCACGCCTTTTCCTTTTAATCTTACCTTGGTATCCGTCTGGGTTCCCGGTTTTACCGTATAAATAACGTCCCCGTCCACCGTGCTGATTCTTACATCCCCCCCTAAAGCTGCCTGGACGAAACTGATCGGCGCCGTGGAATAGATATCGTAATCCTGTCTCTGAAAAATAGGATGCCTGCTTACGGTTACCTCAACCAAAAGATCTCCTCTTTCGCCTCCGTTGATTCCAGGTTCTCCCTTTTCACGGATACGGATGCTCTGTCCGTTATCAATTCCTGCCGGGATGGATACCTGAATCTTCTTCCTTCTGCTTACATAACCGGAGCCATAGCATTCCGGACACTTTTCCTTAATTATCTTACCGGTACCGTTGCAATCCGGACAGGTCTGTACATTACGAACCATTCCGAATAAAGACTGCTGGGTATATACAACCTGGCCTTTACCGCCGCACTTTTTACAAGTCTCCTGTCTGGTACCCGGTCTGGCACCCGTTCCGTGGCAGGTAGTACACTCTTCTTTTAAATTCAGCTCCAGCTCCTTTTCAACACCGGTAACCGCCTCCTGGAAAGTAATTCTTATACCGGTGCGGATATTGGCTCCCTTCATAGGGCCGCTGCTGGTTCTTCTGGTTCTTCCGCCGCCGAATAAATCACCGAAAATGTCCCCGAAGATATCTCCCATATCCATGCTGTTAAAATCAAATCCCCCGGCTCCGCCTGCGCCTCCGTCAAATGCAGAATGCCCGAACTGGTCATACTGTCTTCTTTTTTCCGGATCACTTAATACTGCATATGCTTCCGAGGCCTCTTTAAATTTAGCCTCTGCATTTTTATCACCGGGATTGGCATCCGGGTGATATTTCTTGGCCAATTGCCTGTATGCCTTTTTTATATCATCCTCTGTCGCTGACCTGGAGATTTCCAAGACCTCGTAATAATCACGTTTATCTGCCATGCTCTAATCCATCCTCCTTATAAATTGTAAAGTGAATCATGCAACTAAAAAACCCGCGGCTGTTCAGTCGACACCGAATAGTTACCACATGACGCGCCAGAGGTAGTTTGTCACTGAAGTGACAGCGCGTCAGCATTTTATTATATCGACAAATAGGCAGTCGTCAGACCGCCTATTTATTACCGTTACGGGCATCGTTACGGGACGCCCCATAACCATTATACTGATTCTTCGATTCGACAAGTCAAATCATATTGTAATGAATTATTTTAAAATCGTCAAGCTAAAACTTATTTTGATTTTAATCTGCTATTCAGACTGTTACTATTCACAGCTCTGCAAAAATCAGCAGATCTGTGAACCGTAACACGCTTCGCGATGCACACAAAACGCAGAACCAGCGTTTTGGTGCTGCTATACTCCGGTTTTCTGTGACTTTCGCTTCGCTACACTCACAAAAAACACGTCGAGTATATCAGCTGTGAATAGTAACTTCAGACTTCTTTGTAATCTCCGTCTACAACATCATCCGCACCAGTTGAACCCTGTGGCCCGGAATCCGGAGCCGGACCTGCACCCGGACCTGCACCCTGTGTCTGCTCATAAACCTTGGCAAATAAAGCCTGTGCTCTTTCCATTAAAGTTTCTTTCGCCGCTTTAATATCAGCCACTTCCCCTTCGGACATAACTTCCGGATTGGATTTTTCAACTAATTCTTTTAAATGCTGTAAGTCGGCTTCCACTTTGGATTTATCAGAAGGATCGATCTTATCTCCCACTTCTTTTAACGCTTTTTCCGTCTGGAATACCATGGAATCCGCATCATTTCTGGTTTCAACCGCTTCCTTACGCTTCTTATCCTGAGCTTCATATTCTGCGGCTTCTTTTACCGCTTTGTCGATATCCGTATCGGATAAGTTAGAACCGCCGGTTATGGTAATATGCTGTTCTCTTCCTGTGCCTAAATCTTTAGCGGATACATTTAAAATACCGTTGGCATCGATATCAAAGGTAACTTCGATTTGAGGAACCCCTCTTCTTGCCGGCGGAATTCCATCCAGTCTGAATTGTCCAAGACTCTTGTTGTCTTTGGCAAATTGTCTTTCACCCTGTACTACGTTTATATCAACGGCGCTCTGGTTATCTGCGGCCGTAGAGAATACCTGACTCTTCTTGGTAGGTATGGTTGTATTTCTGTCTATTAATCTGGTTGCCACACCGCCCATGGTTTCAATACTTAAGGACAACGGGGTAACGTCAAGAAGAAGGATATCTCCTGCGCCGGCATCACCTGCTAATTTACCGCCCTGGATAGAAGCACCGATAGCCACACATTCGTCCGGATTTAAGGATTTTGAGGGATCATGGCCCGTCAGTTGTTTAACCTTATCCTGTACGGCAGGAGTACGGGTTGAGCCGCCTACCAACAATACTTTCTTTAATTCGGAAGCAGTGATTCCTGCATCCTTTAATGCATTCTGAACCGGAGCGGATGTTCTCTCTATTAAATCATGAGTTAATTCGTCAAATTTCGCTCTGGTTAAGTTCATGTCAAAATGCTTTGGCCCTTCTGCCGTTGCAGTGATGAAAGGAAGGTTAATATTGGTGGTTGTAGCAGAGGACAATTCTTTCTTTGCTTTTTCTGCCGCCTCCTTCAGTCTTTGAAGCGCCATCTTATCTATGGATAAGTCAACACCCTCCGTCTTCTTAAATTCATCTATCATATATCTGGTAATTTTTTCATCAAAGTCATCACCGCCCAGTCTGTTATCACCGGAAGTTGCTAAGACTTCAATAACACCGTCGCCGATTTCAATAATGGATACATCGAAAGTACCGCCGCCTAAGTCGTAAACCATGATTTTCTGGTCATGTTCATTATCAAGACCATAAGCCAAAGCTGCCGCCGTAGGCTCATTAATAATTCTCTTTACATCAAGGCCGGCTATTTTACCGGCATCTTTTGTAGCCTGCCTCTGGGCATCGTTAAAATAAGCGGGAACGGTAATAACTGCTTCCGTTACCTTTTCTCCAAGATAACTTTCCGCATCTGCCTTTAACTTCTGCAGGATCATTGCTGAGATTTCCTGCGGTGTATATCTCTTGCCGTCAATATTTACCTTGTAATCAGTTCCCATATGCCTCTTAATGGAAGATATGGTTTTATCTGAATTGGTAACTGCCTGACGTTTTGCAGACTCACCAACTAATCTTTCTCCTGTTTTTGTAAAGGCAACAACAGACGGAGTAGTCCTGGAACCTTCCGTATTTGCAATAACTACAGGCTTTCCACCTTCCATAACTGCAACACATGAATTTGTTGTACCTAAATCAATTCCTATGATTTTACTCATAATATATTCCTCCTATAATAAATTTCAAATTAAAATGTTAATATATTTAAAAGTGAATATTCTGAAAATATTTAGTAAATGTTCACTTTGGATTGCTGTAAAATATATGAAACGCCGGAAATATTTGCCGCTTCTTATAGGCTAATTAACAACCTTAACCATACTGTGGCGCACCACGGTATCCTTGTACATATAGCCCTTCTGAAATTCTTCCGCTACCAGATTTTCCCCTTGTTCCGGATCTTCTGCATGCATTACCGCATTATGGAAATTTGGGTCAAAGGTCTTGCCTACTGCTTCAATGGATTTTAAACCTGCCTCGGTTAATACGGTTACCAATTGCCTGTAGATTTTTTCTATACCTTGGGCAAAGGCGCTTTCCTTTTCTTCATCGGTAATGACCCCCAAGCCTCTTTCAAAATTATCAATAACAGGAAGAACTTTTTCAATAATATCTCTGGCACCAATTTCAAACATCTGGGCTTTTTCTTTCTCTGAGCGCTTGCGGTAATTATCAAACTCAGCCATGGTTCTTATCAGCTTGTCGTTTAACTCTTCAATTTTTAAGTCTTTCTTATCTTTTTTCTCCTTCTTATCCTTCTTAAAGAAAGTTTTTGGGGTTTTTGCTTCCTCCGCTGTTTCTTCACTTTTGTCTTCCATACCAAAGGCATTGTCTTTGGCATGGCCAGTGACATTGCTTTGGGCATTACCGTCATCTTCCGTGTCAGGATTATCCCCTTCGCATCCGGCATCTCCTTGCGTACCTGCTTCCCTGCCATCCTCTCTTTCCTTAATAACCGCTGTTTCCTCGTTATCCGACGCTTCCTTGCACTCTGCTGCTTTCTCCATATCCGCTGCCTGCTTATCTGCCGCTTTGTCTGTATTTACAGAGCCTTCCCTCCCGGATGCAATGTCCTGGTTAACACCATCTTCTATATTCTCTTCCACAGAATTCTTCTTATCCTCCACTTTTTAACCACCTTTCCTTATGTTAGGTCTTTTTTCTAAATAAGTCATCCAACTGCACCATAAGTGTATGCAGTGTACTCACTACTTTTTCGTAATCCATCCTTTTGGGGCCGATAATACCAATCTTACCATAAACTCCATCCTCAATTTCATAAGTAGCAGTAACCACAGAGCAGTCCTTCATAGCTTTCACCGCTGTTTCGCTGCCGATATATACCTGGATTTTCCCGCTATCCGCACCTTCCGTTTTATTCATGAATTCCGTAAGCTGTTCCTGCTCTTCAAAGGTTCCTATTAATTCGGTTATTTTATCCCTATCATTTAATTCCGGATATTTTAGTATATTCGTGGCACCGCTGGTATAAATTTCAACTTCTTCCTCTTCGCTGATAGCCTGTGCAATGGCATCTAAAATATTACTTACCAGATTGCCGTAAGTTCCTGCCTGTTCTTTCATTTTCTGAATAATCGCCATATTAATTTCCGCTAAATCCAATCCTTGGAGAAAGGTATTGAATACGATATTCAGCTTTAACAAAAATTCTTTATCTATTACTTCCGCAATAGAAATCATTTTATTCTTAACAATATTGCCTTCCAGAACAATAATTGCAAGCAGATTATCGGCTTCCACTTCCGTTAATTGTATGAACTTGACTTTTTTACTCCTGTACTGGGGCTTTGTTACTAAGGAAGCATAATTGGTATTAACCGCCAGCAGCTTAGCAACCTGCTTTAACAGGGAATCAAGCTTATCCGCTTTCTCGATAAACAGCTCTTTCATATATTCAACTTCCGAAGTTTTATCCTTTAGCATGGTATCTACATACAAACGGTAGCCTTTGTCAGATGGAATACGTCCTGCAGAGGTATGGGGCTGAATAATGTAACCAAGTTCCTCTAAATCTGCCATCTCATTTCTTATAGTAGCGGAGCTTAGATTCAAATCGGTATATTTTGAAATTGTCCGTGATCCTACAGGCTCACCTGTTTCCAGATAATTATGGATAATTGCCTGTAATATCTTCAATTTTCTATCATCCAACTGCATCTAATCTCCTCCTGGTTTTTTGATTGTTAGCACTCACTTGAATAGAGTGCTAATATCTTTATACATAAAATAGCACTATCAATTTACTTTGTCAAGTGCTATTTTTGATTTTTATTTGATTTTAATATTCTTATTATAAATGATTGCATTGACAATTATTCTATTTTTTTACTGCTTTAAAATAGTGAATTGCCCCATATACAATAGAATAAAACCGTCATGAAATTTTTACATTCACGCCGGTTTTATTTTATTCTATATTTACCCAATTTGCACCTTGATTCATTAGTTATCAGTAATAAATCGCTAATTTATTAATCATGCCTCCTCCTGGCTTTGGAAATACAAAGACCTTAAGGACAGGAAGAAAAATTCATTTCTATCAATATTTCCTAAAACGCACCTTACTTTTTTCTTAACCTTTCAGGCATTTCAGGTTCATAAAAGAACCATTTGCTCACACTTAAATTAGTTACCATTGCAACATTCAGTACAGCCACAGCTAAAATATTAAACACTTTTCTCATTTAAAATTTCCTCCTTTTTCTTTTCATAGTAACCGATAACTAACGAACCTGCAGTTGTTATGCCTGCCAGTTCTATATAAACTGCATAAGTCATTCTTCCCGCCAAATAAAAAACCGCAATAGCAGTTGAAAAAATTAAACATATTCCTATTACAATAATTTTAAACTTAGGCATGTCCATTTCTCTTATTGGTTTGTTTTTACTCTCAAGGGGAGAAATAAGCAATATGATAAGTATTGATACCAGATATAGCACAAACAATTCATTGGAGGAACCAACCATTTTTCCGATATACATATTTAATAAATAACAGCTTAAAGTCACCAGGCAACAACTCCAATATTTTTTAGTATGATATCCTCCCGTATAACTTCTCATAAGAACAAGGCATACTAAAAATAATCCCGTTTCTATCAAGTCTCTTTTTATCATTGCAAAAACCAAAATTAATAACAAGGCAAAAACAGACGACAGTATTGTCTGGAGCCCATATATGTATAGCTCCTCATCTTCTTCTTTAGCAACTTTGTATTTTACAAAAAAAGATGCCATACTTTTTGAAAGAAATAAAAGCATACCCATCCCTCCTTTTTTTAATATAACATCTTTCCCTCTCTCATTGTCTTAATTGTAAAATTTACGTCCTGAAATGTAATTTTCGTTCCCTTTTAAAGGTATCTGGGCCACAAATGTAAAAGTATTATTTTCAAATCCATAGGTAGAACTGCCGTTCATCTTTTTTACCACATATTCCATATTATTTAGACCAAATCCATGATTCTTGGCATCCTTCTTGCAGGTTTTTATTTTTCCGTTTTCATATTGGGGCTTGCGGCTGCTGTTGGTTATTGAGAAAATCAAATCAATCTTTTTGTATATTTTAATATTTATATAAACATCATTGCGGCCTTCTGAAATCAAACGCTCACATTCTTCAATTGCATTGTCAAACGCATTTCCCAACAGCGTACATAAATACAATGGATTCAGTATTCCCTCTTCAAAATTTTCCGTCATGATTGAAACGGGAATCTTTTTTTTCGTGGCTATGTATTTCTTTTCATGGAGTATTGCGTCAACAACAGGATTATTTGTTTTTGCTATAACTACATTTTCTTTTAATTCCACCTCCAGCAGCTTTAAATACTGTTTCAGATCCTGTATCTTATTTTGTTCCGTTAAGGAGGACAGCACCAGTAAATGATTTTTAAAATCATGGTATAACTTATTTGCCCTGGTATAGGATTGCTTTAATTCACAAAAATATTGTCCCTGGAGCTTAACTTGTTGCTCCATTAATAAAACCTTATACTTTACCTGCTCGCTCTCATCTAACTTATTATAAATAAACAATAAGAATATATTAATAATCAATAAACCCAGTACGGTAAAATAAAGCAGTATTATTCTTTTGGGATCCAATGCCACATTCAATGAATAATCAAATAGAAACAGCAATAAACAAACACTTATTATCGGCATCGCATAAAACAGCAGCATGTTTTTTAACGGTATTTTTTCTCTGTCTCTTTTCCAGAATGCGGATACGGAAAAAATAATGACGCACAACAATGTTTTGGAGATTACCGTTAGTATTGTATTAATCATGTTCATGTAATAAATCACGCTAAAATCAACTTTCAAAATTCCTAAAGTTAATATATACACCAGATTGTCAACTATTACCAATAATATATTATATAAGACCACCAGAAATATTTTAACCCTGGTCTTACCTTCAAAAATATAGCTGCATGCAATCATTTCATAAACAGTTGAAATAATAAAAGCCAATCCGATTACCTGGGCAATATTACCGGCGCCTACGATTATTAAAAAATCCACAAATAATGCACCATAGTAAATATATTTAGGCCGTTCCTGCCTTCCGAGACAAACATCCAAAAAAAGAAACAACAGCCAGCTTTCAATTAATGTCGCTATATAACCGACTACTTCATAAAGCATACCATCACCTCAGGAACCACAAAAAAGCTCTTTTTACTTCGCTTTTTCGGCTTTCGCTGATGGGGATCTTCTCTCCGCTTGAAAGTAGCAAATAATTTCCTTCTATGCCGGCAGTATATTTTAAATTTACAATATAGCTTTGATGGCACCGCAAAAAATCTTCTTTTAAGGTTTCTTCAATCGCATTTATTTTACCATAAAAGATTTCAATATTTTTTACGGTATGTATATCAATTACTCTCGCCCTACTTTCAAAATACAGAATATCGGAATAAAAAATCTTCATTGTTTTTCCCTTGGCGGAATACTGGAAATACTTCTGATTATCCTCCAGTTCCTTAAGGGCATCCTCAATTGCCATTAACAATTCTTTATGCATATTATCTTTCATAATATACCGGAATGCTCTGACTTTATATCCTTCAAAAATACTGTCCATATAGTTTGTTACGAATATTATGATGACCTGCTGATTCATTTCACGTATTTTATTGGCGACCTCTATCCCATTTATTGGTGTCATTTGAATATCCAGTAAAATAATATCAACCTGATTCTCCATCATCACACAGTAATTAAGAAGCGTCCTTCCGTCCAGGAATATTTTTTTATTAATATAGTTTTTTGTTTCAGCACTCCATTCATCTAAAATTGACACAATAATATCTAATTCATATTTCTGATCATCACATATTGCAATATTTATCATGTTCCCATCTCCCCTCGCATGATCTATCAAGTATGTCGGTATAAATTTATCAGCAAAGTGATTATCCAGCGTATTAATTAACTAAAACCATACGCTTCCAAAATACGTTTTTTATTGCGCGTCAGCGCTAAATCTGGCAAGCCAGAGTCTCGTTCTAATCCTTCAGACCTTCTCTGGGAAAAGCATATACATAAACCTCCTTATTCTTGATAGTATTAAGTTTAATATTACTAAACAAGATTAATATTAATCATCAAATTAATATTAATCACCAATACTAGTATTAGTATTAAGCCAAAACTAATACTAATAATGTTAATAAAACTAATTACAACATTAATTTTGACATTTTATGTCGATTTTTTTACTACACTTTTATGCTACCAAATGGTAGCATTTTATTACTTATTATGCCACCATTTGGTAGTATAATCAAGAGGTGATTTAATGTATTTTGAACAATTAAAGAATTTGAGATTGGATTCTGACAAAACACAGCAAGAAATAGCAGATTTGCTAAGCTGTAAGCGTGAAGTTTACCGAAGATATGAAAAAGGGGTACGTGAAATTCCTGTATGGGCCTTAATTAAGTTGGCACAGTATTATGATGTTTCCCTTGATTATTTATTAGGCCTCACCTCTAAAAGAAAAAAATTTCCAGAAGAATAATTTTTTATAATGAATCATGTTGTTTTATGTTATTTGATCCATAAAAAGAAATTCTTCAATGGATATGGGGAGTTATAATAATTAATTAAAGTCAGAGGGCTTCGGTTGAGTCCTCTTATTTTAAAGGGGTTACTCCAATAAGAATCTCGCCATAACCATATTGCTCAAATCAATTCCCTTATCTGTCAAATATATTTTTCCCCTCTTTTCGTTTATAAGCCCTTCCAGCCTTGAGCGCTTTATAACATTTCCATAAACCTCCTGCACACTTTGCCCAAATTGCCTTGAAAATTCACTTTTCTTTATTCCCCCGCTCATTCTAAGACCTAAAAACATGAACTCCTCCATCCGCTGATTTTTAGTCAGCTTCTTTATATCCTTACGTATATACGGATAAAAATTATCCGTATGATTTTTAGAAAGCTTCAGATAAGCCTGCAGATCTTCTTCATTATGAAATCTCGTATGATTAAGAAGAGAGGCGGCTCCCAAACCCAGCCCTAAATATTCCCTGCCTGTCCAATAAACGCAATTATGTTTACATACAAAGCCCTTTTGGGCATAATTGGATATTTCATAACGATAATACCCCGCACTCTCTAAGTATTCTTTTGTTCTTCCATAAATCGTCCGGTCCAGCTCCTCGTCAAGGTCTTCTTCGCTATAACGTTCAAAGAAAGGAGTTCCTTCCTCAATTATCAAGCTGTATGCTGAAATATGCTCCGGCTCTATCGCAACTGTTTTTTCCAAAGTCCTTAACCAGCTATCCAGGGTTTGTCCGGGCAGGGCCGATATCAAATCAATGTTTATATTCTGAAAGCCCAATTCCCTTGCAGTCTTATAATTATCCCGAAAGGTTTCAAAGGTATGGATTCTTCCTAAAAGCCGCAGCTGCCTATTGTCGGCAGATTGAAGGCCAATGCTTAAACGGTTGATTCCCGCCTTCTTATAAGAAAGTAGTTTATCCCCTGTCACCGTTCCCGGGTTTATTTCTATGGTAATTTCCGGTACGCCTTCTTTTCCTTCACAAAGGGTAAAGACCTCTCTGACGGCGCTTAGGATATCCGCAATAAACCGCCCCTCTAAAAAAGACGGAGTACCTCCTCCGATAAAAATCGTCTTCACAAGATACTCCGCTCCTAATTGTCCGTAACTTTTTATTTCTGATATTAAAGCTTTTACGTATTCCCTTTTTGTGGCTTCATCCGCCGGGGCGGAGAGGAAATCACAATAATCACATTTCCTGGCGCAAAAGGGAATGTGTATATACAATCCTAAATCCTTTTTCACGTAAAACATCTCCTTAACTCATCTGCTTTGCTGTCAATTTGGGATTTATTTTTATTTGTCATCCAGTTTCAATACACTCATGAAAGCCTTCTGGGGTATCTCCACATTCCCTATCTGGCGCATACGTTTTTTGCCTTCTTTTTGCTTCTCCAGCAGTTTTCTCTTACGGCTGATATCGCCGCCGTAACATTTGGCAAGAACGTCCTTGCGCATGGCCTTGACGGTTTCCCTGGCTATAATCTTGCTTCCTATGGCGGCCTGAATGGGTACTTCAAAGAGCTGCCTTGGAATTTCCTCCTTCAATTTTTCGCACATTTTTCTGCCCCGTTCATAGGCTGATTCCCCATGTACAATAAAGGATAAGGCATCCACTTCCTCCTTGTTGATGAGAATATCCAGCTTCACAAGTTCAGACGGTACATATCCCTTTATTTCATAATCCAAGGAGGCATAACCCCGGGATCTGGATTTAAGGGCGTCAAAAAAGTCATAAATGATTTCATTTAAAGGAAGCTCATATTTTAATAAAGCCCTGGTGGCTTCCATATATTCCATTCCCAGGTAGGTTCCCCGGCGCTCCTGGCACAGATTCATAATGGCTCCCACAAATTCCGTAGTCACCATAATCTCCGCACTTGCCACAGGCTCCTCCATAAGCTGGATCTCCGAAGGGTCCGGTAAATTGGAAGGATTGGTAATTTCAATTATCTTTCCGTCGGTTTTATGGATCTTATAAACAACACCGGGAGCGGTGGTTACAATATCTAAATTATATTCTCTTTCCAGCCTTTCCTGAATGATTTCAAGATGCAGCAGTCCTAAGAATCCGCAGCGGAATCCAAAGCCCAAGGCGGCGGAGGTTTCCGGTTCAAACTGCAGGGCGGCGTCGTTTAACTGAAGCTTCTCCAGGGCATCTCTTAAGTCCTGATACTTTGCCCCGTCTGCCGGGTACATACCGCAGTACACCATGGAATTGACCTTTTTATAGCCCGGCAGGGCCTGCTTACAGGGATTCTTGGCATCCGTCACCGTATCGCCTACGCGGGTGTCCCTGACATTTTTTAAGCTGGCTGTCAAATAGCCGACCATACCTGCAGTTAATTCCTCGCAGGGGATAAATTGCCCCGCTCCAAAGGTCCCGATTTCAACTACCTCCGCCTGGGCGCCGGTAGCCATCATTTTTATTTCCGTTCCTTTAGAAACCCTGCCCTCCATAATACGGCAGAATATAATTACCCCCTTATAGGAGTCATATTTGGAATCAAAGATCAGTGCCTGCAAGGGTGCACCGACCTCCCCCGCAGGCGGTGGTATTTTTGTTATAATCCGCTCTAATACCTCTTCTATATTAATACCCATTTTCGCAGATATTAAAGGGGCATCTCCTGCTTCCAGGCCGATCACGTCTTCGATTTCGGCCTTAACCCGTTCCGGGTCGGCGCTTGGAAGGTCAATTTTGTTAATAACCGGAAGAATATCCAGATTATGTTCCAGCGCCAGATATACATTGGCCAGTGTCTGGGCTTCAATCCCCTGGGCCGCGTCCACCACCAAAATGGCTCCTTCACAGGCGGCAAGGCTTCTGGATACTTCGTAGTTAAAGTCAACATGGCCTGGGGTATCAATCAGGTTAAAGATATACTCTTTCCCATCTTTTGCTTTGTAAACGGTACGTACCGCCTGTGCTTTTATGGTAATGCCCCGTTCCCGCTCCAGATCCATATTGTCCAGGACCTGGGTCTGCATTTCCCTGCTGGTTAGCAAGCCGGTTTTTTCTATGATACGGTCGGCTAAGGTAGACTTTCCATGATCTATATGGGCAATTATGCAAAAATTACGAATTTTGCTTTGATTTATCATTTATTAATTCCTCCTGCACAGATGAGCTATTGTCTGTTGTATTATAGCATAGACCTTGGCCGGATACAAGAAAAAGCGTGGGACTTAACCGATAGCCGGCCGCCGGGCCCATACCGGCAAACACCCCGAAGACTGGCAACGTCTGTAAGGAAAAATTTTGCCGGGAAAAACAGCATATTCTTTTCCCGGCAGTTTAACTAAGAAATTATGAGATACCCTTAACATATCTTTTTGTGATTTCTCCCGGTCTTGTTATGGCGGAACCGATGACGGCCGCATGGACCTTTTCCTTCATGATCCGCTGCAGATCCTTAAGCTCCCAAATGCCGCCCTCCGCTATAAGGGGAACCGCTAGATTCTCTGCCAAACGTTTGATTAAATCGTGGTTTGGCAGGTTGGTTCCTTGTGTTTCCCGGGTATATCCGCATAATGTGGTTCCTACCATATCAAAGCCTATTTCCTGGGCGTGCATTCCTTCTTCATAAGTGGCACAATCGGCCATGAATAATTGTTCAGGATACTTTTTACGAATCCGTCTAAAAAATTCATCCAGGGTCATTCCCCCCGGACGAAGCCGGTTGGTTGCATCCATGGCAATAATTTCCGGGCTCTCTTCCATTAATAAATCTACTTCCAGTTCCGTGGGAGTAATATATACGGGGGAATCTTCGTAATCCCGTTTATATAAAGCTATAACCGGCAAATCCACGGCTTTCCTGATTTCCTTTATATCCTCCGGCGTATTTGCCCGGATTCCCGCGGCGCCGCCTTCCTTTGCCGCCACAGCCATCCTAGCCATAATAAAGGAGCTATGCAGGGGCTCCTCTCCCAATGCCTGGCAGGACACAATCAAACCGCCTTTTATGCGGCTTAATACCTGTTCGTTTCTGCATATCTTTACCGCTTCATTTATTCTGTTTTTAACAAAGCTTTCCCCTTTTGCATCCGCTGCTGCGGATTTCTTATAAGAAGCTCTTAAGCCCACTTCAAACATTCTTCGCCAGGGCATCCATACTTTATCCAAGGAAATAAAATCCACGATGGAGGATAGATATTGTTCCATAAACTGCTGCAGCTCTTTTCTTACCCTTTTACAGATTACACCGTCCTGCTCTTTAATATCAAAATAATTCATTCCATATTTACTCAAATCTTTGGTAATGTTTTTTCTCACAACGGAGCAATAGCCCGCATCTTCGATATACCGTTCCACCAGAAAACCCATATGTCCCTTTGTCCTGCCGTAGTGAAAATAGTCCACTCCTTCCGCAATGGAGGTTCCCAGAGTATTGGCGGAGGTATTCCAGCCGGCATAACCCGCCACTTTATCCAGTAATTGATTCTGGTTTAACAGCTGTATGAATAAAAGCTCCCCGCCGTTGCCATAGGCATTATCTCCTATGGTGACGATTTTGCCCTCATCCGTCCTTAACTTTATAAAATCTATTAATTCCGGAAGGTTGCGCTCCATACTATACCCTTTTGACTTATAAGGCTGTTCCGCCGACTCTACTATTTTTTCGGAAGGCGCCGTAATCACCAGTATGATATCCGCATATTCATAAGAATCCGTCATCTGGCAGCCCGCGGAAAGTATCTGGTACCGGACGGTGGTTTCCAGAGAATTCCCCTCGTAGATGGGAAGGACCGATTTGGAGCCTTCGCTTGCATACTTTACGTAAATTTTAGGCTTCTTTTCCTTTATTTTATTAATCATTCTGGAAATCAGGGTAAGACCCACCTCATCCGCTCCCGGATACATAAGAATCCGGTCGGATAAGCCTTCTTTGACAATCTTGGCTCTTACCTCCTCCTGATCCATAGCGGCATATCCATAGGGTGCGGAATCATCCTGAGGAATGACAAGGACGTCAATGAAATTCTGTTTTACGTAATTTATCATGGTATAGTTTAATTCCCGGTTGCATTCCCTTCTGACAACATAATCATTTAACTTATCACAATCGATTTGCTTTAACAGGTAATCCAATTCTTCTCCGTTGCTGATTCCAAGACGGCTCTTGTGAACTGCCTCCCCTGCCATATGAATCAGCTTCCCGTATTGTTCATAATAATCCGGTTCTTCATCGTCGCTTGAATAATCCGGGCAGCGCATAATAACCTGAAAGGCATAAATGATCAGAGACGGGTTTATTTCTTTCAGGCTCTTTACCGTCACCGCCGGTTCTTTTAACTTATCCGCCCCGGTCTTATGAATCCTTGACGGTACCAGTCCGCCGTAAAGCATCATATCCACCGACAGTACCAGGCCGTACGCATCCTTGCATTCTTTCTTTAAAAATTCGGCAACCTTAAGTACGTCCGCCGCTTCCTTCTTATTACCTAACTTCTTTGGCCTTACAATTTCTATGTCTTCATGTGCAAACAAACGGCAGGGAAAATTATAATTACATGGTCTCTCATCTAATGGGAGTAAAACTATTTTCTTTTTCATATCCTTTACCTTTATCCTAATGATTCATTTCTTTATAGGCTCCTCTGTAAATTCTTACGGAACTAAAACCAAATTTACCATAGAAACCTTTTAATATAGTCCAATCGATGCAGACACATTGTCTGCGCCGAGTTTTCTCAAATGGAGCGGCGACTGCTGTAACAGAAAATCCCCGTTTTCTTTTCCCCTGATGGATTTGGCAATTCCAATGGGGCCTCAGCTGTGTTTTTTCACCTAAGCGTTTTAAACTAACCGGGCCGGTCAAAAACACACTCTAACCCTTAACGGCACCGCTGACAGCTTCAATATAATTTTTCTGGCAGAGCAGGAAAACAATAATAATAGGTATAATGGATATTACGGTTCCGGCGGCAATATAACCGAACTTATAATTAAAGGAACCGTTTAAATATTGCAGGGCGGTGGCCAGGGGATACTTTTCAGGGTCCTGCAATACGATAACGGGCCACAGGAATTCATTCCATCTGCTGATAAAATCAAATATAACAACGGTACTGACGGAGGGCAGAATGCCCGGCATCATAATTTTCCACCAGATTTTTCCTTCCCCTGCGCCGTCTATTCTCGCGGCCTCCACCAATTCCCCCGGTATACCCAGGTAGGACTGGCGTAACAGTATGATGCTGAACACTTTGACGGAACCGGGCAGGATAACGCCTGCTAAATGATTCAGCAGATGCATTTTTGAAATAATAAGATAATTAATTATCATTCCCGCAGCCGCAGGTATAATCATGGAGGATATTAAGGCTCCCATGATTATCTTTTTCCCTTTAAAATCCATACAGGCCAGGGGATAGGCACACATGGCAGAGAATATCACATCCAGGGCAATGGAACTAACCGTTATAATTAACGTATTGGCTATATATTGGGGAACGGATAAAAATTCCATAACTCCAATATAGTTATCAAAGGTGGGTTGAAAATTAAAAAATCCCAAGTCGTATATATTCTTTCCGGTCTTAAAGGAGGTGGAGACCATCCATAAGAATGGCCCTGCACAGAAAACGGCAATTAAAATTAATATCAGGTATATGAAAAAGGTATTTGTAATTTTTTTACGTAATCTTGCATTTTTATAGGAAGCAGCATTTTTACTCACTGTAGGTCATACCTCCTCCCTTTCTGCCGTATACAAAGACAACGATGCTCAACAGGGAAGTAACGGCTGCCTGAACTGCGCCGATAGCGGCGGAATAACCAAATTCAAAATCGGAAAAGGCTTTTACATAAGAATAATAATTAATCACTGTGGTTGCATCATCCGGACCGCCTTTTGTCAGCACATACACAACATCAAAAACTCCCACTGCCGATATTACGGAATTCAGGGAGCAAAACCAGATATAGGGTTTCAATAAAGGCATTTTAATCTTAAATAACGCCTGCCAGGAATTGGCGCCGTCCACAATCGCCGCTTCCTCCAGCTCCTTCGGCACGGACTGAAGCCCTGCCAGATAAAGCATCATGTAATATCCCAGCCCCTGCCAGATTGTTATGAACATGATACAGAGCATAGCCGTTTTCCCATCGCTTAAAAAACCAACGGGAGTTTTTATGAGACCCGCATCCATCAGTACCGTATTGATAACTCCGCTTGGGTCAAAAAGGAACCCCCACATAATGGACACGGCAACCATGGAGGTGATTACCGGAATATAGAATAAAGTACGGAATAAAGAAATACCCGGAAGCTTTTTATTGACCAGTATGGCTAAAAATATGGACAGCATCTGAATTACGGGTACAACCGCTACAAATAAAACGGAATTCATTATTGAAATACGAAATCTGCTGTCGCCAAAGGCCCGGATAAAATTGCCTAAACCGATAAATTTTGTTCTGCCTAAGACAGAATAATCAAAAAACATAAGGGGAAGGCTTCCGATAATCGGGACAAAAACAAACATAACGATCATGATAATAGCCGGAGTCATAAACAGATACGCTTTTATGGTTTGCCTGGTTTTTATTTTCATAAACAACTCCTTAACGAAATACTGCTGCAGGATTTACTTTTTACGAACGCCGGAATCTGCAGCATGCTATCTTTTTATTTGAATTACAGGGCTGCTTTTCAAACAGATAATCTCTCCAAAAGTGGGCGTCCCTTTTAAAAAAGTTAACTTACTGTTTAAAGCAGCCGCCGGTATTATTTATTTAGAATATCGTTAACGGCAGCTTCTTCCTTGTCTAAGGCGGCCTGAATATCCTTGCCGCTGGTGATAGCCGCTTCATAAACCTTGTTTACTTCCGTCTGGATATCTCCCTGGCCTTCCACACCCAGAGAATAGTCCTTAGAGGTTACGCTTACCTCAACAGACATGGCTCTTGCCAGACCTTCTAAGGAGGCCTGGTCAGAAATAAAATAGGAATCTTCACTTGCTTTTGCAGTGGAAGGGAAGATGGCGACTTCCTTACAGAAGGCCAGCTGGCTGTCGTCATTGGTTATGTAAGAAGCAAACTTAATAGCGGCTCCATGGTTTTTGCTTGCCTCTGGCACCACAACATTCATAAGTGCATTACGGCTTAAACCTATGCTGCCGGTAAGAGGTTTTGCAATTCCGATTTTTTCATATACGTCCGGGGCCTCATCCTTAATTCGGGATAAGGAGGAGCCGGAAGAACTTATAATTGCAAGTTTGCCCGTTTCAAATAATTTCAGTTCGTTATCCCACTCCCCCCAGTTTGTCTTAGGAAGGTAATCGGAATCCGTCATAGTTTTAAAGGATTCCAAAAGTTTCACCGTATCGGGAATATTAAACACGGCCGCGGTATTATCATCGTTCAAAATCGGTATGCCTTCTTCTACCAGGAGATTAAAAAATTCCGGCGGATTGTAAAGGTAGGCGCCTGTTTTCTCCTTCATGGTTTTAGCCATATCAAAGGCATCCTGATAGTTAGTAGGAATTTCTGTAATCCCCGCCTGTTCAAATAAATCCTTATTATATATCATAATATTGGGGGAGGCATACCAGGGAAACGCATATACACTGTCGCCGATTCTGGTGGAATCATAAAGACTCTTTACATAAATACTTTTTTGTTCCTGTGTGGCTTCTGCTTCTAAATCCACCAGGGCGTCTTTTCCGGCAAGAGTGAGCGCAAACTGGGTATTTAAATTAACAACATCCGGCGATTTTCCTCCGGCTACGGCTGTAACCAGCTTTTCCTGAACGGCCTCATAGGGTAAATCGGTCCATTTTACCGTAACCCCCGGATTGGCCGCCTCATAATCCGCTATCAATTTGTTAAAGAAATCGGTAAAGGTGGGCTGAAGGGATATGGTCCAGAACTCAAGGGATACCGGTTCGCCGGATCCCGCCGGATCGGCCCCGTCAGAAGATCCGTCCGTTTTTGTTTGTGCGGCAGTATTGGCAGAAGTATTGCCCGTGGCATCCTTTTGTGCGTCATTTGTCGTCTTGCTGCTTTTGCAGCCAGATAACATTCCCATAGCAAGTGTTAAAACAAGTAACAAACCAATTACTTTTTTCATTAAAATTTCCTCCTATAATATAAAATAGCAAAAATAATTTATAAACAAGCAGGCCCCTTTGCCATGCAATGCTATCCGGCAAACATTTGGTTATTTGACTTCCAAACAATTGAATTATAACAACTGCTTTTTCGTTTTACAATAATTCGGCCTTATTTAGAAAGTAGTTACATAATTCACGGCAATTTATTGTTTTTGTGAAAGTAGATTCAAATTTGGACCAAAACCTGTCTTTCCTTAAGAGATCTATTGCATTCATAAATTGATGTGTGTATAATTTGGATAAAATATAAGGGTAGCTCTGTTTTTTTTGCGGTTAGGGGTGTAATTTTACAACAGCCTCATGCAAGGAGTGTAAAAAAAATGAATTATGCGGACGGGGAAGTAAAACAGAAAATACGGAGAGTATACGATAACCTGACGCCGGTTGAGAAAAGTGTAGCTGACTTTTTCCTGATTAACACAAAACAAATGGACTTTAATTCCAAAAAGCTTTCCAAGCTATTATATGTCTCTGAAGCCACGTTATCAAGGTTTTCAAAAAAATGCGGCTATAAAGGCTACCGGGAGCTCATCTACGTGTATAGAAAGGATTTAGCCGGATGTGTGAAAGAAAAAGATATCAGTACCTTGTCTGCAAGAGTTCGCGACGCTTATTTAAAGCTCCTGGAAGAAAGTTACGATTTGCTGGACGAAGTACAGATGAAACGTCTGGCTAATCTTATCAATCAATGCCGGCGGGTCTGTGTCTACGGTATGGGAAGCTCCGGATTTGCAGCCAACGAATTCAAGCTTCGCTTTATGCGCACCGGATTATATGTGGAGGCGATTACCGATTCCCAAATCATACAGATGAATTCTGCGCTGGTAAACGAAGAAAACCTGGTAATAGGCATTTCCCTAAGCGGCAAAACAAAGGAAATCCTCTCGGGAATACGTCTGGCAAAGGAGAATAATGCCAAAGTTGTATTAATAACGGCAAATGAAAATGTAAAAGAAAAAGAATATTGTGATGAAGTAGTCTATGTGGCCATGATGAAAGATTTAGACGGCGGAACCATGATTTCCCCCCAGTTTCCGGTCCTGGTCATGATTGACATTTTTTACACCTATTATTTTGAAAATAATTCCTACTTTAAAGCAAAAAAACATAGAGAAACCCTATCTGCATTACATGAAATTCAAAAAAGCTAAGGAAAAGAGTAAAAGAAACCGCGATGCGGTTTCTTTCATCAGATTTTGTGCCGCCATGAGCGGCGGAATGAGAGGTAATTATGGAATACATTGGAATTGATATCGGCGGAACAGCGGTTAAAATTGGAATTATAGACGAGAACGGAACCGTATTGGCCTCCGGGCATTACAGCGTAAATTTTGACCGGTATGAAACTCCTATATTAGATACCGTCGTAAAAAGTCTGGGGATATTTTTAAGCAAATATTCCGTTAAATCAGTTAACCTAAAGGGAATCGGTGTGTCGGCAACCGGACAGGTGGATATACATACCGGCGTTGTTACAGGAACTGCGGGACATATTAAAAACTGGAAGAAAAGCAAAATAAAAGAAACTTTGGAAAACCGGTTCAACCTTCCCGTTGCCGTTATGAATGATGCAAACTGCGCAGCTTTGGCAGAAAAATGGATCGGCGGCGCCAAAGAGGTTTCCAATGCTGTTATTCTTACCATTGGGACGGGAATTGGAGGCGGTATCCTGGTTAATTCTGAAATACTGACAGGTTCCGACGGCCTTGCCGGGGAAATCGGGCATTTTACCATTCACTGTCAGGGAAAACCCTGCACCTGCGGCAATACCGGCTGCTACGAACAATATGCTTCCGTCACCGCACTGATACATATGGTTACAGAGGCTGTGGATAAAGGGTTATTTCCAAAGTCTGCCTTTCAAGACGGACCTATTAACGGTAAAACTATCTTTGAGCTTCTGGCGGCGCATAACCCGCTCCTGGAGAGTATTTTTGAAGAATGGCTGGATTATGTGGCTTTCGGACTGGTAAATCTGGTACACATTTTTAATCCTCAGCTTATACTTATAGGCGGGGGTATCAGTGTACAGGAAACTCTTTTTATTAAACCTCTCAGACAGAAGGTGCACCAGCAAGTAATGCCGGCATTTGGCAAAGGACTTAGTCTTAAGGCCGCCGCCCTTGGGAATGAAGCAGGCATGATAGGGGCGGTTTATTTCTATAAGAAAGAGTTTGCAAAGCAAACTCTGCGCTGACGCTTGGCCGCTCTACTTCTGGCGCGTCATGCGCATCCTCCCGGAGGGTTTTTTATCGAATAGGACGCAATTTCCTATTCGATAAAAAACAAAACTTTCATTCCTTCCCCGAAAGTACCTCATAAAGTATTTCGGATAAATAGTCCATTGCATTCATGGCTTCCTCCAGGGTATTTTTATCGGTTCCCAGCTCGACCAGAAGGGCTTTCTTCCTCAGATGCAGATTATAGCGGTAAGCCTTCAGGTAGTTTTTATACATTAAACCGGGATATAGCTCTCTTCCCTTTAGCTGCAGCTGAAGGCTGAAGGCCAAATTATCCTGAATATACGGGTTTTTTAAATAAGCGATTTCTCCCTTTGAATTTCTGCTTAAACCGTTAAAGAACATGATCTGAGCCGTATTCTTTCCGTTTATCTTAGCCACCCGTTTCTTGTCCGCTCCATCCCTGTGTAAATCAATAACTACTTCTATGCTGGGATTTTTTTCAAGTGTTTTCTCAATGCTGTCACCGGCATAATTATAAGCTAAATTTCTGTCCAGGGTTCCCCCCATTAAATCATATTTCATCTTATCATGTATTACATTATATCCATATTTATCTTCCAGCAGTTCTGTCAGATAAGTCCCCACTCCCACTACCGTATCCTCCTCTTTACCCTTTCTGCTGTCACTGTAAGCCTCCTGGGAATGGGTATGGTAAATTAATATCTGAGGCTTGTCTTTTGACGTCTTCACAGTCATATCCTCGCTCAACAACTTTTCTGCGTCAAACAATTCATCGTTTACTACTGTCGAAGAATCCACTATGTAAAAATTACTATATAAAAACTGGCGGTTTATTAATTGGTTCATGGTAAAATTCTCTCCGTTAATGGTTCCCAGGGCTTCCGCCGCAGCTTCGTCAGAAATGGAGGTCTGTTCATCTTCCAAATAAACTTCTCCGTTAATTATGTCAATGGGCATAATGCCGTTGGCACCATTTACCGCCATGGCTTCCGTACTTTCCCCGGAAGCATCCGCCGTATGTACCTCATCAAAATATTCTATTCCCTTTAAAATACTCTGCACATATAAGTCGTTATTAAAAAGCTGTTTTGAACCATCGGTCAGATAAAAGGTATCCGCCTCCTCCTCTATTAAATTATTTTCGGTGCCCTCACTTGCCTGGACTATGTAACGATTAATGGGAAAGGATCCCGCCATGGTATTCAGTATAAAATTATTTTCCATTTCCCCATTGCGGGAGATATATTCTAAAATAGGAATGCCGGACTGAATCATATTATTACAGGCCTCCGAAACCATTTTCGCTTCAAAGGATTCTGCCAAATTACTTCCTTCCGGCCCAAATATCCGAATACATTTTATCAGTACATTTAAACTCAAAATCAAAATTAAAGTCCAAAGCGTTATATGAAACAGCCTGACGGCCCTGTATTTATATCTTCTCATAAATTTCTCCCATCTGTAGTTAAATATTTTATAACCTCTCACTTAATCTATCATATGCTTTATTTTTCTTTATGATAACGCCTCGGGTACTATTTTATAAAATTTTTTAGACAGGCCGTGCCGGGCATCCCAACCTTAAGTTCCCCTGCGAAAATCCTCCGAAATTTTTTGTTTCATTTACGCAACTTAAGGTTTTGGGAAAAAATATTTTTAAGCAAAACATTTATTAAGGGCTTCCGATATGGTATAGCTGATACGCTTTATGGATTCATCTATATTTTTGGGCGTCACAAACATATTATTCATGGTTTCTTCCTTTAATTCACCCATAAACTGTTGGATTTCTTTATCTTCAAAACCCTGTTTGGTCATAAACTGCTCCATGGTATCGTTTACAATGGTAGCCGCATCCACAACCGTGGGGACTCCCAGAGCAATGACATCCACCCCAAGGCTTTCTTTATTTAAGGCTTTCCGGTTATTGCCCACGCCGGATCCGGGACTGATGCCGGTATCCGTTACCTGCACTGTCTTATTCAACCGGTGTATGCTTCTGGCAGCCAGTGCATCAATCACAATTACCAGTTTCGGCATGGTTTCCCTGATAATTCCCCTTAATACCTCGCTGGTCTCCATTCCTGTCTGAGCCATTACCCCGGGCGAAATGGCACTTACATTTCCCGTTTTATGCTGTTCCGAAAAATCATTTCCAAATTCCTTAATCAAATGCCTTGTAATAAACAGGTTATCCACCACCTGCGGTCCTAGTGCATCCGGAGTGACCTCCCGGTTGCCAAGCCCCGCAACAAGAATCTCCCGGTCCGTGACATCACCGGCCAACTTCCTGATATATTTTGCTAATTCCTTTGCTATGGGTTCATGAAAGCTTTCGTCCTCCTCACAAAGCCTTGGGGCTTCTATAGTAATGTAGGTGCCGATGGGTTTACCCATGGCATCGGCACCTCTTTGATCCTTAATGATGACCGTTGTCACCCGTATATCTTTTTTCTTATCATAATCTTCTTTTAAAATCACGCCCTGAATTTCAACATTATCTTCCTCAAAGGTTTCCCTTACCTCTAATGCAAGGTCCGTCCTCGGTTTTCCCACCGTATTGCCATTGTCGTTTATTCTATCCATTCTCTGAATTCATACCTTTCTAAATTAAAGTTATTCCCAGTTACTATTCACAGCTCTGCAAAAATAAGCAGATCTGTGAACCGTAACACGCTTCGCGATGCACACAAAACGCAGAATCAGCGTTTTGGCGCTGCTATACTCCGGTTTTCTGTGACTTTCGCTTCGCTACACTCACAAAAAACACGTCGAGTATATCAGCTGTGAATA
>JAATFT010000034.1 GCA_015655075.1 Clostridiales bacterium
CCAAGCTAGGTGGGTTTCCGCACATAAGCCTCTGTCTTCCACTGCTAATGGTGGCCTGACATAATCTTAAGGATGTAGGAATCCCTTATTATATCATGTAGGTTCAAAATAACAGGAGTATCGTACATCCCAGGAACTTCTTGTGACTTTATTATACATTACTACAGGGGAATTTTCAAGTTTTTTATGACATAAATAGTACTAAATGTTTAACTCTTCTACATATTCTTCCAAGCATTGGAAAGTAAAAACAAATTCCGTGCCGACTCCAAGGGTACTGTGAACTTCAACATTTCCCCCGTGTTTTAAAGCAATCTGCCTGGCTATGGCAAGTCCCAGACCGGATCCTTGTTTATTTTGTCTTAATTTGGATCTGAAAAATTTGTCAAAAATACTTGACAAATCCTCCGATGAAATTCCAACACCTTCATCTCTTATTGATATGGTTAGTTTGTCCGCCTTAGATAAAATTATGTGTATGGCGGAATTTTCATTTGAAAACTTTATGGCGTTATCCAAAATAATAAGAAACATCTGTCTTAAACGGTCATAATCACCCATCATCATATAGATTGAACAATCTTTTGTTATTTCAATTTTAATATTTTTTTCATCGCTGATGGCGTGTATGCTTCGAATTAAATCATCGAAAACCTGCAGAATATTAACAGGTTCTTTTTCTATGACAAAATCCGGATTCTGCATTTTGGACAATAAAAGAAGATCTCCCACCAACCGTTCCATTCCCTTGCATTCCGTCAATATTCTTTGATAATACTGATTAACTTTTTCCTTATCCGTAGCCACACCGTCAACCAGGGATTCCGCATAAGCGCGGATAACAGTGATGGGAGTTCTAAGCTCATGGGATACATTGGCGAAAAAATCCACCCGGACCTGTTCCCTGTTTTGACGTTCTATTTCATTCTCCTTTAATTCATCGGCCAATATGTCAATGCTACGTGCCAAATCCCCGATTTCATCCTTACGTTTTATATTGGTTTTGCTATCATATCTGCCGCCCGCCAGTTCCAGAGCGGTATTGCGCATCCTCGATACGGGTGCGGATAAACCCTTCGCAAATAAAATAGCAATAATGAAGGATATAAAAAGAGCAACTCCAACGCTTAAAAATATCAGGTACATACTGCTTTGTATAATCTCTTCCTGATCTCTCACCGCAGATATTAGTAAAACGGCCCCTACTACCTCTTCGTTGATCCTTACCGGCATACCGAAAATAGCAGAGGTGCCGCCAAATTCTTCATAATACCCGCTTCTATACAATGACTCATTCTGAAAGGCCGCTTCCATGACATCAACACAATCTTTCGGTAATTTAACATCATCCAAATTGACATTTTGCAAATCACTGCCCATGGGATTGGCTGCGTCGGGATTGGATATGGTCCAGATGTCCGGTTTGTCCGTATCCAGATCCTCAAGCATCTTCAAATACTCTAAATAGCTGTTATCGTTGTTGTCAATAATTCTTTCGGATAATTTCAGCGATATGCTTGTAGCCTGTTTTTCCAGTTTGCTTTGGTAATTATCCATGGTATTTGTCTCATACAAATTCATAAATATAAGTCCTACCAAAACAGCCAATACTGTTAACATAATCGCATAATTTATATATACTTTTAAAAAAAGCCGGTTTCTTGCCCTGACCTTATTCCTTTTATCCATTTTTTCACCCGTCGCATTTGCCACACAATACAATTGTCAATTATAAAAAATTCCCGTTGCCGTTGCTATTATTACTCTGCAATCTCAAATTTATAACCAACGCCCCAGATGGTTTTAATACTCCAGTCCGGATGCTCCACTGTGTCCAATTTCGCCCTGAGGCGCTTAATATGTGAATCTACTGTTCGGCTGTCGCCAAAATAATCAAACCCCCATAAACTGTCTAACAAATTATCCCGGGTGAATACTTTATTGGGGTTTTTAGCCAACGTCCACATGGTCTCGATTTCTTTTTTTGTTAAAGACATTTTACAGCCATTGATATGTAAGGTATATTCATCTAAGTTAATTAACAAATTACACATGGATATTACGTTTCCGTTTATAACATCCTTATCCGTCCGTGCCATTCTTCTTAACACTGCCCTGACCCGGGCCATTACCTCACTGGGGCTGAACGGTTTCACAACATAATCGTCCGCACCAATATCCAATCCCATAATACGTTCAAAATCTTCCCCTCTGGCAGTAATTAAAATAACCGGCACATTGGATTTTGCCCGAATCTTTCGGCATACTTCATAACCATCTTCTTTTGGCATCATAACATCTAATAGTACGGCGGCCGGGTCATAATGTTCAAACAGACGCAAAGCTTCTTCTCCGTCATAAGCTATAATCGGCTCCAGTCCTTCTTTTTTGGAATACGCGGATAATACATCCGTGATATCATGATTGTCATCGGCAATTAAAATATATTGCATGGTGTTTTCCTCCGATAAATTTAAATCATCTTTATTAAATTTTATTGCATCCTTAATTATTATAGCCCATATATCCGGTTAAAAACAAGAGTAAATGAAACAATATATATTAAAATTCTTCTTAAATTCTTAATTTTTTTTTAAGACATTGCCATGTTTCTGACAAAAATTAATATTATAGTAAAGTTACGATAGGTGAGTGTGAAAAGTTTTTTTATTGAATAGGAAATTGTCCTATTCGATAAAGAATCCGTCGGGGAATGCGCATGACGCACCGGAGGTAGTTTGTCACTGAAGTGACGGTGCGCCAGAGTCTGGCAATCCAGACTCTTTCTTGTTAAATATCTGCATTTGCAGACAACCTGGGGGAAGAATGACCATTGGGAGGACAATGCCATGAAAAATTTTTTATTTAAAAAGTGTCTGTTGGCACTGGGCTTGTATCTATTCTTCACTGTAATTTTACCAATTCCTATTGCTGGCAATAGTATAATTGCCAAGGCCTCCACTGTGGAAAATGATCAAAATACAATTAAGCTGAATGTAAGCAGTAAGTCTCTTGTTAAAGATACCACATATGCTCTAAAAATTTATAATATTCCGGACAGCCATAAAGTATCTTACAAATCAGATTCTACTTCAATCGCAACAGTGGATGAGAAGGGTATCATTACCGCAGTTGATTTTGGAACGGCAGTTATAACTGCAACAGTCAAGGATGGGTTTAAAACAATAGCTACTTTGGAATGTAAAGTAACCGTAGGTCCTCCGGCAATCAGTATTGTATTGACTAAATCTAATATAGCTTTATCAGTTGGAGATAAAACTTCTTTAATTCCGATTTTAAAGCCGAATAATACGGTGGAAGAAGCTAAATTTTCCAGTAATGATCCTAAAATAGCCAGTGTCAGCATCGGTGGACGGATTACCGCTAAATCCACGGGTGTCACGTATGTATTTGCCTCTATAGGCAATGGAAAATATGATATGTGTAAAGTAACAGTAGTTGAAAAAGATACGAATTAACAGGGAATTTTTAAAAAGGGCTATTGCAATCAGCTTAATTTATTCGATTGAAAGAATTTGTTATAGCTGATTTGCAACGGCTCTTTTTAAATTTTCAGGTTTTCATTTATTCTTCATGAAACGACAAAATAATTGTCGTTTCATATTTATATTCCTCTTTGTATCCCATATTCCGCCTTATACCCGGTTTTACATTTGGTTCGAACGATTTTAATCTGTATTATTCCGGCTTAATTATATATTTTATACATTATATCTACAATTTATGGGCTCCTGATTTTCGTTTATATTTCTTCCTGTACTTCTTCTTGTACTAATTTCTGCGCTTTTTCCTTCTCTTCTTCTTGTATTTCTTTCAATACTTTTTCCTGTGCTTCTTCTTCCCTGGTAATATTTACTTCCCTGTCCTCTGCTTCTTTGGTAAACTTGGATTTAATTGCATCCATGAAATTGAAGCCTGTCATTGCTTCAACCGTTTCGGGAAGCTGGCCGAGTATATCCGTTACATAACCTGCAACTTTTGCTGCACCCTTAGGCGAACCGTCTTTACTTCCCCCGTTATCAATAACGACAATCTTTTCCGTTTTGGATAACGGTGCTGCTATGGCAGAAACAATTTCCGGCAGCTTTTCAACAATCATCTGGGTAACCGCCGCATCATTATATTGCTTATAAGCTTCGGCTTTTTTCTCCATAGTCTGTGCTTGTGCGGTACCTTTTGCCAGGATGGCCGCGGCTTCTGCTTCACCTTTGATCCGAATGGCCTGCGCTTCCGCCTCTGCCTTTACTTTAGTCGCCATACTGAGTGCTTCCGCTTCCTTTAATTCGGAATACTTCTTTGCATCTGCCTGCTTACTGATTTTATACATATCGGCGTCCGCTTGTTTATTCACTGTTGCAAGAAGCTCTTTTTCACGCCTGTAAGCTTCCTTTTCCTGAATTTCAGTTTCTTTCTCCTTTTTGGTTAATTCCACCAACATGGCCGTTTCCGTTACTTCTTTATCGACTCTATTCTTCTCTATTTCATATGCAGCGTCCGCCCTTGCCTTGACAGTTTCCTGTTCCTCACGGTAAGCCTGTACTTTCAATTCCTTCTCTTTATTTGCTTCGGCGACATGAGTTTCAGCCACAATCTTTGCTTCTTCCCCAAGTCTTTCTGCTTCGGACACTTTAATCTTAGTCTCCCTTAAGGCTTCCGCCTCCGCAATGGCGGCATTCTTTTTCACCTCTGCAATCCTGGGTACTCCAAGGGCCTCCAGATATCCGTTTTTATCGGAAATATCCCGGATGGTAAATACTTTTAATTCCAGTCCCATACTGGCCAGCCCTACTGCGGCAACCTCCTGGACCTGGGAAGCAAATTTTTCCCGGTCTTTATAGATTTCCTCCACTGTCATCTTCGATATGATTTCCCGTAATTTGCCTTCCAGGACATCTTTCGCGGTATCTTTAATAATATCGATGGTCTGCTGTTCCCTGCCGGTATTAAACTGTTCCACAGCACTTAAAATGCTTTCCTTGTCACTCTTAACCTTAATTACGGCAACCCCGTCGGCGCGGATATCAACACCCTGCTCTGTTCTTGCACCTTCTGTTTTTATCTCGATTTTTATGTTTTCCAATGAGATTTTGTCGGAACGCTCCAGTAAAGGTATTACAAAACCTCCGCCGCCTGAAATTACTCTCTTCCTCAGCCCTGTTACTACAAGTGCCTTATCCTGAGGAACTCTTTTCCACATTGTTGTTATTGACAGTAAAACAAGTATAATTCCTCCTACAATACCTGCCGCAATAATAATTGCTTCCATACTTCCATCCTCCTTAAAATGTATATATCATGAACAAAAAACGTGTTCATGATCTTGTTGCTCCAATCGGAATCTGCAAGCAAGCTTGCAATTCCTCATTCCGCTTTCTTTATATCATACGCTGACTTTGTTGGTCTGCGTTCCGATATCATCCAGAGAGGACACATAAAATACATGGTCCTCTATCCAGCATATAGCGACGTCTTTTCCTGTCTTTATTTCGCCGCCGTTGGTTGCTTGGGCCGGAGAGGTAAAACTGTTTCCGTTAACAACATATCCGATCTCTCCAAATCCGCCGGAACAAATAGTTTCCGTCACAGTTGCTCTTAACCCGACCAGGTCTTGTGCACTAGGCGCGCTGGTATTCTGCGCTTTTTTTAAAGGCTTTAGCACCAGCTGATACACTAAAATACTTACGAAAAGTCCCACCGCCGTTGCTATGGGAATGATTAAAAACACGGCAAGAGATAGACTTACATCTATGAGAATCCATCCTATACCGCCAAAAACCATAAAAAACAGTTCCAGCAGCACCGGACTGGACGGAATAAAAACCGTATTACCAAAAAAATCAATATCCAGATCGAATCCATCAATGCCGATAGCATCAAAAAGATTCCCTAACAGAAAGGATATTACAATTAAACCAATACCGACAAAAAAACATACCTGAAAAACTATCAGCATACAGATCCCTCCTTCTACACATGAAAGAGTATGCAAAGCAAACTCTGTGCTGACGCTTGGTCGCTTCGCGACATGATACCCTGCGGCGTCTGCACATCCCCTGCGGTTTTTTTATCGAATAGGTCCCAATTTCTATTTGATAAAAAATTACCGATAAAGGTAAAGATACAAGCCGATACAGAAGCACGATTCCTATAAGTCAAAACGGACATTCCGGGTCCGCTATCGCTACTCGCTCATAATCTATTATGCAGCTTCGCTGCTATTTCAGTGGAAGTCCTGCCTCCCACTGAAACAAGTAAGTCACCCCCCGCCTAAAAGGCGGGAGACTTACCTGATAGGTTATAATAACCCTTCCGTATTTTCCCGATTTATTATTTTACATCTGCTTATATCATATCTATTATACATTAAACCAGCCTAATACCCAAATTAGAATTTCATTAAAAAGCAAATTTCTGTTAGAATCATAGCAATTTTAATATAAAATAAGACATATATACTAAAAAATATCTGTAAATTTGGGGAAATGTACCCGCTCCAAAGATTGACATTCAATTCTGTTTGTGGTAAATTTAGTCTATCAATATTTATAATGTTTTTTAATTAATCTATGAAAGCACTAGGAGGCAATTTATGAAGAAGGGTACAGTAAAGTGGTTTAATGCAAAAAAGGGGTTTGGTTTCATATCGGATGAAGAGGGCAACGATGTATTTGTGCATTTTTCAGCACTCGATATGGATGGCTTCAAAGTACTCGAAGAAGGTCAGGCAGTAGAATTTGAAGTTGTAAATGGAGAAAAGGGACCTCAGGCAGCTAATGTAAGAAGGATATAATTTAAAACTGCCGACTTAACTGCCGACTTAAGAAGTTATAATCAAAATTATACGTTATAATCAAAACAAATTATGTTAATAAGATATATATTTATTATTAATAGATTTATAGGGAACGGATTTATGCGTAACAGGTTATAACAAAAAGAGGATGTCTTATTATACTGGCAGGATAATAAATAACGGACATCCTCTTTTTCTTATTTACCTTGAAACCACAACTGCATCAGTGCTTAAAGTGTCTCATTCCTGTAAATACCATGGCAATCCCGTATTCATTGCATTTCTGAATGGAATCCTCATCCCGGATGGAACCACCCGGCTGTATAATCCCCGTAATTCCCGCCTGATGCGCCGCTTCTACACAATCGCTAAAAGGGAAAAAGGCGTCTGAGGCCAAGACTGCACCTTTTGTGGCATCCTCACTTATTAATTCAAACGCATGTTCCATGCTCTGCCGCGCAGACCATATACGGTTTACCTGTCCGGGTCCGATACCAACGGTTTGCTTATTCTTTGCCAGGGCGATTCCGTTGGATTTCACGAATTTAACAACCTTCCAGGCAAATAACATATCTTCCATTTCTTTATCTGTGGGAACACGATGGGTTACCACCTTAATTTCATTTTCATTTAACAATTTACTGTCTATAGTCTGAACAATTAAACCGCCGTTTACCTTCTTTAAATCATAAGCGTTTTCATCCTGGGGTACCCCAATATCCTTTAATTCCAATACGCGGACATTTTTCTTGGTCTTAAGTACCTTAAGCGCCTCTTTTTCATAGCCTGGCGCCACGACTACTTCTAAGAAAACTTTTATCATCTCTTCTGCCAGTTCTAAAGTGACTTTCCGGTTAGCCACTACAATGCCGCCGTAAATGGAAACCTTATCGGCTTCAAAAGCCTTATTCCAGGCCTCCAGGATAGTGTCGGCACTACCAACCCCACAGGGATTGCCATGCTTGCAGGCCACAACCGTTGGTTCGGTAAACTCCTTTAATAATTCCAAAGCCCCGTTGGTATCATTAATATTATTAAAGGACAACTCTTTGCCGTTTAATTGTACCGCATCGGTTATGGAACCTCTTTTTCTGCCGATTTCCCTGTAAAAAGCTGCCTTTTGGTGAGGATTTTCCCCATATCTCATATCCTGCACCTTCTCAAAAGTCAGGGTCAGGGTTTTTGGAAATTCATGATCCTTTCTCTGATTCCTTATATAATCGGCAATCATGGTATCATAATTGGAGGTATGCATAAATACTTTCTGCATCAGGTAAAATTTTGTATCCAGGGAAACTTCTCCCGCCGTTGTTAACTGCTCCAATACTTCCTTATAATCCTCCGGATCTACAATAACCGCCACATCCTGATAATTTTTGGCCGCTGAACGGAGCATGGTGGGTCCGCCGATATCTATATTTTCCACCGCCTCTTCTCTGGTTACATTTTCTTTTAAAATAGTGGATTTAAAGGGATATAAATTTACTACCACCATATCAATGGTTTCAATGTTTAACTCTTTCAGCTGCTTCATATGTTCCGGTTTGCTCCTCATGGCAAGCAATCCGGCATGCACAGCAGGATGCAGTGTTTTCACACGTCCGTCCAGGCACTCGGGAAAACCGGTTAATTCCGAAATTTCAACGGCAGCTATCCCCGCCTCTTTTAATTTACTGTAAGTTCCCCCCGTGGAAATAATCTCAATACCAAGGAATACCAGCTCCTTCGCAAATTCCACAATTCCGGTTTTGTCTGACACACTAATCAACGCTCTCATGTTTAATCTCCTTTACGCATCCCCAGACGGTTTTTTTTTATCGAATAGGGCGCAATTCTCCTATTCGATAAGAAAACCGCCCGGGTAACCCTAACTCCCTATATCTTTATATATAAGGCTACTTCAGGCTGCCCAGGCGGTCGGCTGATTATATTTGTTTTGTACTCCCCGTGGGTGAACTCCCACTTTCCGCCAGTCGTACAAATTCTATGTATAGTTTACTATATTTCAGCCGGAATTTCAATCCGTTTTTTTATCGGATAGGAAAGTGCGTCCTATTCGGTAAAAACTCCGGCCGGAGAATGCGCATGACGCTTGTAAGGAATTCCGCCGCAAAGTGCCCAAGCGTCAGCGCTGAGTTTACTTTGCAAACTCTTCTTTTAATTCGATGGTCTGCTCCTTGCCGTCAACCACAATACTAAGCTTTATTACTTCATCCTCACTTTCTATCGCTCCCCCCGATGTACTTGAGCTTAGGGTATAAATTTTATCAGTCGGGGGACTATCCGTAAAATCTTCCTTTATCTCACCTTTGCCTACACTGCTTTCATAGCTTATAACTAAATTCTTAATCGACGATAAATCTGCCAATTCATTTTTATAGGTTACCGTAAGTGTCTTATCGGCTTTAGATTCATATTCAAGATTGCCTTCTTTTTCTTTAAATATCCTGGTAGCATTTACTTCTAATTCCCCGGCCCAGAATTCATTTTCTCCTTTAAAAACATAATTATTCTCTTCCACATCTTCCGTAACACTGTCCTTATTATTCTCTTCCCCATCTTTCGTAACCTTGCCCTTACCAGAACAGCCTGTTACAATAATAATAACCGTTAGCAATATAAAAATAAAATATTTTTTCATATATACACCTCTCTTATTTTTTAGCAGTTTAAACTCTCTTTATACCTCATTGTCAATATTATACATCAGAATTGCTCATTTAAAAAGTGAGAAATAATCTTTGTTGTTTTTATCAAAAAATCCTTTTAGTTGTAGTACAAGCTTTACCAAAGCAGTTTCAAGTAAACCAAACTTCTGTCATGGAAACAGCTACTCTGAAAACTATAAGCCGCATAAACTCCAAAATACTAAACCAAAATCATTAAAAAATAATATGCTTTAATTCGGGGAAAATATGGGAAGGTCTGACAACGAAACCCTTAACTCCATTTAATAAAACATTAATTGAATTAACAACCGTAATGATATATAATGAGGGACATAATAATCTATTATAATAATATCTGGTTTAACATACGGGTATTTTATTAGTTTTTGTATATATTTATTTGCAGTTTTGAAAAAATAACTTTAGGCAGGGAATATTTATGAAAAGGTTTAAAATTACAGATATACTAATCGGATTAATATTTACATTATTATTTATTTCCATGGGAGTGATTGCCGCCGTTAATTTCAGGTTTATCTATTATTTTGATATATCCCACTTAAAAATTGCGGAATCCTCCGGTCTTAGCAGGCAGGTTATTATTGAGAATTATAATGCTCTCATTGACTATAATTCACCTTTTTATAAGGGGGAATTGCATTTTCCCACTCTTACGGCATCAGCTTCCGGCTTGCAGCATTTTTCCGAAGTAAAAAATATCTTTCTGTCATTTTATTATATGGATATTGTAACCTTGATCGCCGCTGTTATCATTATTGTGTATAAAAGAAAAAAAAAGGATTTTAGATACCTGTCAGTTTCCACGGTTACGGTCCTTGTGATTCCTGCAATCGTAGCTTTGGGGTGCGCTGTTAACTTTGATGCGGCATTCGTAATTTTCCACAAAATCTTTTTCCGGAACGATTACTGGCTATTTGATCCGGTTACCGACCCTGTTATTACGATTTTACCCGACACCTTTTTCTTACATGAATTTATGGTGATTATTGCTTTTGTAGTCTTAGGGAGTTTATTTCTTTACCTATTCTCCCGCAGAGTGAAAAGAATATCCTACGGATACAAAAGATATTAATTTTAAAATAAATAAGTTAAAGCGGATATTCGGGTCCGCTGTGCTACTTGCTCAAACCATCCCAGCGTAGCTGGTATTCACCTGCTACGCTGGGATTTACTTGTTATGCCTGGATTTACTTGTTACGCCGGCATTTACTTGTTACGCCGGCATTTCAGCCGGAGCCCATTCTCCGACTGAAAATTGTAAAGTTAAATAAACTGATTTACTATAAATTCAATAAAAGTAGGTTTTGGCAGGATTCCCAGATTCGAAACCGTAACTTCATCATATTCCATATTTACCGGTGCACCATAATTTTCATTCCCGCCAATCCAGATGGCACCCGGCCAGATTTCAGAAAGGGGTATGGGTTTATCTATCGCCGTTACCATAAGGTAAGCTTATCTTAAATTCCGTTCCTTTTCCGTGTTCGCTCTCCACCTGGATATTGCCATTGTAAAGTTCCACAATATGTTTTACTATGGAGAGCCCCAGGCCGGTTCCGCCCTGTTTGCGGGAACGTCCTTTATCCACGCGGTAAAAGCGTTCAAAAATCCGCGACAGGTGATTCTTTCCGATTCCGATTCCGGTATCCTTAATCCGTAATACTAATTTATTATCCTCTTCCGTGCAGCTTACGGTAATACTTCCTTCTTCCGTATATTTAATCGCATTATCCAGAAGGTTAATCAGTAATTGCTTCATCCGGTCGGGATTGCAGACGAAAGGTTTTAAATAAGGTTGGGGCTCAAAAATAATCTTAACCTTATCCGATAATTTTGATTCCAGCAGCTCAATTACCGAATTAATACATTCATTCATATCAATGGGGACGGTCTCATATTCTCTTTTGGACTCGATCTCCGATAACAGGAGAATGTCCTGAATTAAGCTGTACAGACGTTCCGCTTCGATGTCAATGATATCCAGGAACCGGTTCGCAACCGCCTCTTCTTTGATTGCCCCGCTCTTTAAGGTATCGATAAAGCCCCGGATGGAGGTAAGGGGCGTCTTTAACTCATGAGTTACATTGGATACAAAATCACTTCTTATACTTTCCAGTTTTTTAATCTTGGTTACATCTTCAATAATCAATAAAACGCCAAAATACTGCCTGCCTTCCATACCCAAAGGTGTGGCGGTAACCCGGATATTCCTTAAATTCCCCCTGGCTAAAGTACCCTCATGCTCCACACTCATATTATTTTCCCGAACCTGATCAATGGCGTCAAATACGGCCGCATTTCTTAAAACGCTGTAAATGGACTGGCCGCCCAATATCTGTTTATTTGCCGGATTCACGATTTCCATAAATGCTTTGTTATAAAACAATATTTCATTGGAATCATTGATTGCCACAACTCCGGCCGTCATACTGCTTAACATTGCCTCCAGCTCCGCATTCCTCTGGGTTAGGCTATCAATTGTCACCTTAAGGTTTTTAGACATGATATTAAAGGATTCGGCAAGTTTGCCCACTAACGATTTATCTCTGGTATATATTTTAATATTATAGTCGCCGTCCGAAATACGCTGGGCTGCTTTTGCAACCTCATGGATCGGTTTCGTTAACATTCCGGTAAATAAAATTGCGGCAAATACGGCTATAATAAAGCAAATGAGTATTGCATAGATAATAGAGTAAAACATATGGTTATTTAAATCCTTTAATTCGGATAATGGAAGGGATATACGGATCACTCCGCTGAAATCACCGTTGGCAACCGGTACCGCACTGTAAGAATATTGCTGCCTCATGGTTTCAGAGTAACGGTTAACGGTTACGCTTTCACCCTTTAACGCTTTGACAACTTCCTCGCGGTTTTTATGGTTTTCTAAAGGTTCATCCGTACCGGAATCGGCGTATACCTCTCCGTTCTTATCGATTATGGTAACCCGGATATTATATTTCCCGGCATATTTATTTACAAAGGTCTCATAATCCCCAAAATCCTTAAATTCTTCGTCGGTAAAAATATCGCCCATTAATTTTGCCTGGGTCAGATAGTAATCCTGGCTTTGTCTGTAAATAAACTGATATCCCTTATTCCAGAATATTGCTGTGGAAATACCTATGGCAAATAGTATAATCGTCAAATAGCTTATAATTAGCTTTTTATGCATATTGAAAAAATCCTCCCTTATGCAAATTTATATCCCATTCCTCTTACCGTTTTTATATAGACGGGATGACTTTCGTCCTGCTCAATTTTTTTCCGTAAATTACTTACATGAACATCCACAGTTCTGGTCTCTCCGATATAATCATATCCCCAGACTTTTTCCAGAAGATTATCCCTGGTAAATACAATACCCCGGTTTTTCGCCAGCAAATATAATAATTCAAATTCTTTATAGGATAATTCAACCGGTAAGTCTTTTACCAATACAGTTCTCCTGGCACGGTTAATTTCCAGGTAATCAATCACAATCTTTTCTTCCTTTTCCGCTTCTTCTACGGCAAAGCTGCTTTCACTTCTTCTTAATACCGCTTTAATCCTTGCCAAGAGTTCGTGAACCCCAAAAGGCTTTACCAGATAATCATCCGAACCAACCTCAAGTCCCACAACCTTACTGATTTCATCCCCTTTCGCCGTCAGGAAAATAACCGGTAAGGTACGTAACGCTTTATCGGCCCGGATTCTCCTTAAAACCTCTATGCCGTCAATTCCGGGCAGCATCCAGTCTAACAGTACTATATCCACTTTTTCTTTTTCCAGTATTTCCAGGGCTTCTTCCCCGGTTTCCGCCTTTATCACATCATATCCGTCACGTTCCAGATTATAGGCCAGCAACTCCAAAATGTGTTCTTCATCATCTACCGCTAATACTGTTTTCATATTATCACCCATTGCATTTGCCACATACAACAAAATGTCCTGTTGCAGACATTTTATTGTCTTGAATAAAAAGGTGGAAAGAATCTATATGTGGCATTCCTTTCTTTATCATATTTTCTTTCAGCCTTCACGTTTTTTGAGTTAATCAGCCCAGTGCCAAATCACCCGTTATAATGAATTTAATCCATTCCGCGATATTGGTTGAATGATCTGCCATTCTCTCCAAATATTTGATAATCATAAGATAACAGATGCATTGGGGAACCGTTTTAGGCTCTTCCTGCATCATTTCCGACAAGTCTTGTGTTATCTTTTCAAAATATTCGTCTACTTCATCGTCTGCTAAAATAACGCCGGAGGCTTTATCCAGATCCGCTTCCACAAAGCTGTCTATGGTATCAATGACCATCTTCTTCATGGCGCTGATCATATCGGAAAGGGTTTTCGGCGCACTGAAATTAGGCAGTTTGCTTAAACGGATTATATATTCGGAAATATCGGAGCACTGATCTGCAATCCGTTCAATATCCGTAATAATTTTCATAATTGATGTGATTTTTCTCAAATCCGTCGCAAGGGGCTGCTGTTTTGCAATAATGTTAATGCAATCCCTTTCAATATGCTGTTCCAGTAAATCAATTTCGTCGTCTCTTTTAATGATTTTTTTGGCTATTTCCACATCGGTATTATCCAATGCAAGAATCATTTCATTTGTGGACAATTCCAATATACTACCCATTTTTATTACCTTGTTGTTTAATTCTTCAAGTTGTGCAATAAAACTTTGTCTCATCATTTATCCGGCTCCTATCCGCACCCTATTTAAGGCTTATTCTAACGTCTAAACAAATTATAAATTCAGCTCCATAAAAAAATATTCCCAATCGAAATGTTTTTATCTTTACACCCATAGCATACCGAAAACTGGTTTGCGGTACTGCCATAAATGAAACAGGTTGAAAGAATCACAATCCGGCGTTCTTTCACTCTTTATGTTTTCTTTATCACCTTGTAAAAAAGATGTTTTGCCTTTTTTACTTTATATACATTATATTAAGTTTATTTTTTAATTTTTTCAAGTATTAATTTAACCAAATCTGCCCGTAATATAGTCCTCTGTCTTTTTGTTCCTTGGCTTATTAAATATCTGCTCTGTCTCTCCGTATTCAATTACTTCACCGTTCAGAAAGAATGCCGTTTTATCTGAAATTCTTCCGGCCTGCTGCATGTTATGGGTTACGATTATAATCGTATAAAATTGCTTCAGTTCCGTTGCAAGATCCTCAATTTTTAAAGTGGATATGGGATCCAGTGCCGAAGTCGGTTCATCCATAAGAATTACTTCCGGTTCAATGGCTAATGTCCTGGCAATACAAATTCTCTGCTGCTGTCCGCCGGATACGGCCAAGGCGCTTTTCTTTAATTTGTCCTTAACCTCATCCCAGATAGCCGCCTGTCTTAAAGATTTCTCCACGATTTCATCCAAAACATTTTTCTTTCGTATACCGTGAATTCTGGGGCCGTATGCCACATTATCGTAAATACTCATGGGAAACGGATTGGGCTGTTGAAATACCATGCCAACTCTTGTTCTTAAACTAATTGCATCCATATCCTTATAGATATCCACCCCGTCCATGGTAATTTCACCGGTTATTCTCACTCCCTCAATCAAATCATTCATTCGGTTGACTGTTTTAATAAAGGTGGATTTACCGCAGCCGGACGGTCCGATAAAAGCTGTAATTTTCTCCTTTGCTATTTTCATATTTATATTTTTCAAGGCTTGGAAGTTACCGTAAAACAAGTTTAAATCCGACACCGAAAATTTTATTATGTCACTCACTTTTTTTTCCTCCTGTTAAAACCTTTAATTCATTCCTTTTTTTGTTAAAAATACTCTGGTGATTAGTTTGGAAGCTATATTTAAAACAATAATTAATACCAGCAATACGACTGCTATGGAACTTGCCGTAGATAAGTCTGCGGATTCCTTAATTAACCAGTACATTTTCGTGGTAAGGGTGGCGGCACCGGCTTCACTTCCGACTAAAGCTCCCGGTATCTGCGCGACCGTGCCGGCAGTCCATATTAAAGCTGCAGATTCCCCTACTATCCTGCCGATGCTTAATATGATCGCTACCAGAATCCCAGGTAAAGCACCCGGTAAAATAATTCTTCTTATGGTCTGCAGTTTGGTTGATCCAAGGCCAAAGGAGGCTTCCCTGTATGCAGGGGGAATTTCTCTTAAAGCTTCTTCCGTTGTCGATATGATGGTTGGAAGCAGCATAATACTTAAAGTCAGCGAACCTGCTAAAACGGAATATTGCATTTTGAATATCTGCACAAATACAAGCATACCAAACAATCCGTATATAATAGAAGGTATACCTGCCAGATTCTGAATGGCAAACCGGATTAACCTTAATATCCTGCCCCGTTTTGCATACTCATTTAAGAAAATGGCTGAACTGATACCTACAGGTGCCGCTATAATTAAAGATAATAATATAATGTAAATAGTGGAGACCAGCATAGGAACTATACCGCCGCCCGGCCGAATAATTTTAATGCGTACCACTCCCATTCCCTCATTTAATACTGCGGCAGCTTCTTCTGCTGTCATTTTTTCAATTTTTACGTCTCCTGCTTTTGTAATAATATCTTTTTTTTTCAAGACATACGCCTGATTTTTCATATTTAATGCGGCTTTCACAGGGGAATCCTTATCAATATGGGAAATAACTATATTTTCGTTATCCAAAGCCAGAGTAATACCAAGGGACGCAACATAGGCGGCGTCATTCTTTTCAGTCAGAGCTGCTTTTCTTTCCACATTTACAAAAGTTGTTCTGTCATCCCATTGTCTGGTTAAAAAATCAAAATTGATTCCCGGCAGGCCTTTATATAAAATAAAACCGATAATTACGGCCAAAACCGTAACAGTTAATATCGCGGATAAATAGATTAGTCCCTGTAAAATTCCATCTTTTAGTTTCCTGTCATTCCTTTTTCTTTTTTCCATCTATTTGCTCCTACCTTTATCTCCCAGTTTACCAGTTAATTTGGTAAGTGTTATATTGATCACCATAATGAACAGAAAGAGAATCACTCCGGTTGCAAACAACATATCCTGGTGTCTTCCTGATGCATATCCCATCTCCATAGCTATATTGGTGGTCAGGGGTCTTACCTTGGACCAGATGCTTGTGGGCAGCCCGCCTATATTATTACCTGCTATCATCATAACCGCCATAGTTTCACCAATTGCCCTTCCTATTCCCAATACGGTTGCGGTAAGTATCCCAGAGCGGGCAGCCGGAATCACAGTTTTAAAAATGGTTTGTGTTTTAGAGGCTCCCAGGCCCAGGGAAGCTTCCCTGTATGATTTAGGGACGGCCCGTATGCTGGCTTCACTAAGGGAAATAATAGTCGGAAGCACCATTATTGTCAATACACAGATAACGGCTAAAAGGGATTCACCCTGTCCTGTGGGTGAGATTTCATTAATTATAGGTACAATTACGCCCAGGCCAAATGCACCGTAAATAACGGACGGAATTCCGGCTAACAATTCGATAGCCGGTTTTATGAATGCCACTAATTCTTTTGGGGCTAATTCAGCAATGAACACAGCAGTTAATAAACCAATGGGAACCCCGAGTACAATTGCACCCAGGGTTGCCAGTAAGGATCCGACTATCATATAAAATACGCCATATACGTCATTGCCAGGATCCCATTTTAATCCGGTTATAAATTCAAGGAAGCTGTATGCATCTTCTCCAAAGAAAGGCTGCAGCCCTTTGGAGAACACAAAGATAATAATGGCGATAACGCTGAGTACACTTACTAAGGCACTTAAAAGGAATATTCCTTTGAAAACCTTCTCAGGGTATTCTTTTCGTCTGCTTATCAGATTTTCTTTGTATGCATTATTATTCATTAATCGATTCTGATGCCTCCGTTTTCTTCAACAAATCCCTGCCCTTCTTCGCTTAAAGAAAAATCAATAAAAGCCTGTACCGCAGGTGTTGCTTTATCTTCCATGTATACGAAAAGGAACGGTCTTGACAAAGGATAAACTCCTGATTTTGCATTTTCCGGTGTGCCTTCCACTCCGTCTACATTAATGCTTTTCACTGTTTCATCAATAAAGGAAAAGGATACATAGCCAATTGCATTTTCGTTGCCCGCCACGGATGTCTGTACGTTGCCGTTACCTTCAACAACAGTCGCATCTTCCAATAAACCGCCGGCATCTTCTAATTTAATTAATTCTTCAAATGCATCTCTGGTACCGGACGCACCTTCTCTTGATACAACAACAATGCTTGCATCATTGCCTCCTACTTCGCTCCAGTTAGTAATCTGTCCGCTGAAAATTTTTGCCAAGTCTTCTGTAGATATATCGGTAATGGGATTTGCAGGGTTTACGGCTACTGCAATACCATCATAAGCAAAAACCACTTCTTTTAAGCCGTCCACTTCTTCTTCCGATTTTAAAGTTCTTGAGGAAGTTCCGATATCATTTGCACCTGCTAAAGTATCGGCAATACCGGCAGAAGATCCGGTTCCGGTATAGTTGATGGTCACATCCGGATTTAAAGCCATAAATTCATCAATCATGGCAGTTAAAGGCTTTTCAACTGATGTAGAGCCTGTAATTGTAATTGTACCGGATAAATCTTGGGCAGGGGATTCGGTTGTATCCGCAGTTTCCTCTGTTCCCGGTGTGGCAGTCGCTTCCGGTGAGCTTGTTGTTTCTTCATTATCCGTCGTAGTATTATCCTGCTTACCGCAGCCGCTTAAAGCCGCTATCATAGCTATCGTTAAAACTGCAACTAATACTTTTCTTAACTTCATCATTCTCTTTCCTCCTGATATTTGGGTATCCCCCATCAATTAGTTTAATTTTTTTCATTTATTTTACAAAATCAATTTTATACCTTGATTGTTATACAGGTGTTTTTAAATTGTAAAGCCTTTGTAAACTTCTATTCTTATTTGGAAATAAAAAATTTTAATGTAAAGTATTTCTTCACCTACCGTCCTCCTGATTATTCTGCCCTTATTAATAATTTACAAATCTACTTTTATATGCTAAAATAGGAAAAAAGTTTTGCTGTAGAAATTCAGGTAAATCCCTAGAGTGTGTTTGAAAAATGCTTGTGCCGGGCTGGAGGCTCCACTTTGTGGGAGGCAAGGAGGGATTTTAGGTGCGTAGTAGGTGCTACTCTCCCAAAATTGCGGCGCAGCATACCGCAAAGTGGGGCGTTCAGAACGGTGCGATGATTTTTCAAACACGCTCTAGTGTGCTGACAAGTTGATACTTGGACTAATGGTGTAGAATGGATTCTCATTCTGCGAGGCGGAGGAATGAGGCGTAGCGGTGGCTACGTCGATTGACGGCAACGAAGCAAATGGAAATTCAGGCAAGCCATTAAACAAGATATCAACTTGTCAGCACACTAGCCCGCCGCTTACACTTCGCTAAGAAGCGTGGGACTTTTAGAAGGACTTACTTGTAAGATTAGACTAAGTTCATTACGATTAATAGAAAGTATCGGATTCTATAAGAATGGAGTATTCAAATGAAAAGACAGGATTATTTAAAATGGGATGAATATTTTATGGGAATTGCACTTTTGTCTGCAGAACGCAGCAAAGACCCCAACACAAGCGTCGGCGCCTGTATTGTAAGCGAAGATAATAAAATTCTTTCTGTTGGGTATAACGGTATGCCTATTGGCTGCTCCGACGATGAATTTCCCTGGGAACGGGAGGGATCTACGCTGGATACAAAATATGTTTATGTATGCCATGCTGAAATGAATGCAATACTCAACTACACCGGCCCCCATATGAAAAACGCCAAATTATATGTTACCCTTTTTCCCTGCAATGAATGTGCAAAAGCATTAATCCAGAAAGGTATTACGGAAATTATTTATTTATCTGATAAATATGCGGATACGGATATTACAAAAGCATCCAAGCGCATGTTAAATGCCGCAGGAGTTACCTACCGCGGGTATACCCCCATTAACCGGGATATTATTATATCTTTATAGAAATAATGGATTTGCGTGTCAAATTTCCATGTATTAAACATATCAGCAGGAAAGCAAAATTGAATACATAGAAATTTATACATGGAAATTTGATCGACACACTTTTTCGAGTGTAATAGTGCTCCTCGAGCATAAAACCAGTTCCCTTTTCACCTTCTGTTTTTTCTATACTATAGGAACAAAAGCATGTTCCTATAGTCGGATGCACGGCGCAAAAGCAGCGCCTTTTATCGGAAGATATAAAGCAATCTTCCGATAAGTTATATTAGTGCTTTGAATTCATTTGTAAATCCACATTCCATATCATAAAATTCTTAATACAGCTTCACTTTTATTTAAGAGATTCTCAAGAAAGCTTTAATTTTTATATCTTGAAAACAAACCTGACATGTGAAAGAATAATATATAGTACATTGCTCACCAATTTCGTACGATAAAATAGAAAGACAGGATTTTTATGACCTCGCTTACTAAAAAACAATGGCTTCGGAAAAAACGCAGAAGAAAATACATTAAGTTAATTACAGTTACTATGCTGTCAATGGTTATTGTGTTTACAATTGTAATGATGTTCGTTACCGTATTAAAAAATACACATAATAACGGGTATACCGTACTGGATTTCTTACAGCCTTCCAGAATTATTGCAAAGCCCGGAATAACTGAAAAATTTTTAACACCTAACGAATATTCCAGGCCTCAAACGCCTTTAGCAGAAGTAAACAGTATTGTTATCCATTATACTGCCAATCCGGGTACGGGTGCAGAGTCAAACCGGAATTATTTTGAAAATCTAAGAATTAATAAAGTTACATACGCCAGCAGCCATCTCATAATCGGGCTGGAAGGAGAAATAATCCAATGCGTACCCCTGGATGAAATATCCTTTGCCTCCAATGACCGCAACAATGATACTATTTCCATAGAATGCTGCCATCCCGACGCAACTGGAAAATTCAACGATAAGACTTATAATTCCCTCATAGCCCTGACCGCCTGGTTATGCTGTCAATACGATTTGGGCAGGGATGATATTATAAGGCATTACGATGTGTCAGGCAAATTATGTCCCCTTTATTATGTAGAGTATGAGGATGCCTGGGAAGCTTTCAAAGATGACGTGATGTCCTATATAGACGATAATGCTGTTGAAAATTAACCGTCATATTGTTTTTTAATCTTTCGTTTATCCAACTTACAGCCGTTTTCCGATACTGCGGTGCACGCATCTACCTGGAAGGTCTTGTCTTTTATTTACAGGGGATTTAATTTCCGACAAATACAGAAAGAGCGGTAGGGTGCTTCCAAAGGAAACCCCCATTTAGGAAACCCCCATTTTAGTTCCCTATTCGTCCAAACTGTAATTGGGGGCTTCCTTGGTGATATGAATATCATGAGGATGGCTTTCTTTCAGGGAAGCCGCCGAGATTTTTATAAATTTACCGTTTTCTTTCAATTCTTCAATGCTTGAGGTTCCGCAGTAGCCCATTCCGGATTTAAGTCCGCCGATTAACTGGAATACCGTATCTTCAACCGTACCTTTATAGGCAACCCGGCCTTCCACGCCTTCCGGAACCAACTTTTTGGCATTGGTCTGGAAATATCTGTCCTTGCTTCCATTTTCCATGCCAGCTATGGAACCCATTCCACGATATACCTTATATTTTCTTCCCTGGAATAACTCATATTCTCCGGGACTTTCATCACAGCCCGCAAATATACTTCCCATCATGCATACATTCGCTCCGGCTGCAATGGCTTTAGTCATATCTCCGGAATACTTAATACCACCGTCGGCAATGATAGGAATATCATACTTTATAGCCGCATCATAAGCGTTCATGATAGCCGTAATCTGTGGTACACCAATACCTGCCACTACTCTTGTGGTACAAATGGAGCCCGGTCCAATACCAACCTTAACAGCACTTACGCCGGCTTTAATTAAAGCTTCCGTAGCCTCACCGGTTGCAACATTGCCGGCTATTATCTGAAGCTCGGGATATGTCTCATGGACCATCTGCACGACCTTTATTACATTGGCAGAATGACCGTGGGCAGTATCTACTACAATGGCATCTACTTTGGCATTTACCAATGCTTCCACACGTTCCAATATATTGGAGGTAATACCTACTGCCGCGGCACATCTTAAACGGCCCTGGGAATCTTTTGCTGATATGGGATACTTAATCTGCTTTTCAATATCTTTTATCGTAATAAGGCCCTTTAAATTACCATCTTTATCAACGATAGGCAATTTTTCTTTTCTTGCAGAAGCCAATATCTTTTTTGCTTCTTCTAAGGTTATTCCCTCCAAAGCAGTGATTAAACCTTCCGAAGTCATAGAGTTTTTTATTTTTTTAGAGTAATCTGTTTCAAACTTCAAATCACGGTTAGTAATAATGCCAACCAGTTTTTTGCCTTCTGTAATAGGAACTCCTGAAATTCTGTATTTTGACATTAATTTATTGGCATCATTTAAAGTATGTTCCGGTGATAAATAAAACGGATCTGTGATTACTCCATTTTCTGAACGCTTTACCTTGTCTACCTCGTCAGCCTGTTTCGTTATGGACATGTTTTTATGGATAACACCAATCCCGCCCTGTCTGGCCATTGCAATTGCCATTCTGTGTTCGGTAACCGTATCCATACCTGCACTCATCATTGGAATATTTAACTTTACAGTTTTCGTTAAATAAGTAGACACATCAACTTCATTCGGTATCACTTCCGAATAAGTCGGTACCAGTAAGACGTCGTCAAAGGTAATTCCTTCACCGATTATAGTTCCCATCTCCATTAATCCTCACTTTCTTATAGTATAAACTTGTTTTTTATCTTCTGATAAAAGGCGCTGCTTTTGCGCCGTGCATCCGATTACAGGGACATGATTTTTGTTCCTGTGATTTTTAAAAGTATAACCAATTAAAGAAAACTTGTCAATAACTAAACTGCAATTCTCTTGTCTTTTCTTAAAAAACACTTTTTATTGTCATTCCGTGTCCAGCGTACATTTGTCTTTCCGATTAATATAAATCGATGATTGTAAATTAGGAGAAATACGCTCTAATATAATTATAGGAGCATGCCGTCTGTATTTCCATAAAATTTGTACCCGCCAGGGGATATGAACTGGTATTCATACCTTCGCTGAAGTTTCTATTCTGCACAGATTACGGAGGAAATACATCTTCATTCTCCTATATATTTAGCTTTTTTTAAATTATAAATCTTTAATATTGGACAAGTTTTCTTGGGGTTTTTAATTTAATACAGTTAATCATTTTTTCATTGGGCTCAAAAAGGATTTTAGTTGCCCTCTCACCTTCCCGCAGTATAATGACATATGGTTTTACATCCTTATTTCTGGAACTGAAGTCTTTGACAACCGTTTTTACATAAGTATATCCATCCAGTGCATGGGAGCCTTCCGGCGCCATAATTTCCACCTGTTCAAAATCAATTTTTAAGACAGTTTTACGTTTTGCATTACCCATTATTTTATCAAAGTCTAACTGGCCGTCGCAAAAAACATATTCGTATTCCACTCTAAGCCTTGGGAAAATATAAATGATAACCACAATTAATATTGCCGATACAAACAGCAGTATTGAATTCTGGAAAGTTAATAAGAAGGCTACAATCGCAATAAATATCAACAGAAAACGTATCGCATAGGTTCCCGCAGTCTCCTTTCTTTTTACCCCTGCTTCAGCATATAATTCATTCATTAATCATACCTCCTGTTACCTCCTGATATTTCTTATAAATTAAAATCTTCCAAATAGCAAAAAAACTTTCCATTCCAATTCATGCATGTCTTCCTATCAAATATTATACTAAAGTTTCACTTAAAGTAAAAGCCTATATTTAAATAATACAAATATTTTTCTAGATGATTCGAATATGTCACAATATCTGATCTTCCGTAGCCTTACCAACAGGATGCCGCCATGGGGGCATCCCAGAGCGTGTTTGAAAAATCATCGCACCGTTCTGAACGCTCCACTTTGCGGTATACTGCGTCGCGATTTTGGGAGCGTAGCACCACTACGCACCCAAAATCGCTCCTTGCCTCCCACAAAGTGGAGCATCCAGCCCGGTACAAGCATTTTTCAAACACACTCTAGAATAATAAAGTGAATTATGCTTTTACAATTCACTTTGCCTTCGCGGAAATAACAAAAAAGTTCCGGGGTATTTTTCATGTTTCCATAAGCTCCGGAACTTCTTTTACTACATTAACTATATTTTCTACAATGAATATAATTTTATTATAATATAACTTATATTTACTTAATATTTATTTTTTATACAAAGATTACATCATGCCCATTCCGCCTGCTCCGGCCGGCATAGCAGGTTCATTGGATTTTATGTTTGCAACAACAGATTCTGTTGTTAAAAATGTAGATGCAACACTGGTAGCATTCTGTAGTGCACATCTTGTAACTTTAGCCGGATCAAGAATACCTGCAGATACCATATCTACATATTCTTCTTTTAAGGCATCAAAGCCGGTTCCAGGATTCTTTTCTTTTACTTTGCTGATTACAACAGAGCCTTCTAAGCCTGCATTGGCAACGATGCAGAATAAAGGAGATTCAAGCGCTTTTAATATAATGTTGGCACCTGTCTTTTCGTCTCCTTCCAATTCAGCTGCTAATTTGGCAACTTCTTTGGATGCATGGATGTAAGCAGAGCCGCCGCCTGCGACAATACCCTCTTCCACTGCTGCCCTGGTAGCTGCAAGTGCATCTTCCATACGAAGTTTCTTTTCTTTCATTTCAGTTTCGGTGGCAGCACCCACACTGATAACAGCTACACCGCCTGCCAGTTTAGCAAGTCTTTCCTGTAATTTCTCTTTATCGAATTCAGAGGTTGTTTCTTCAATCTGTGCTCTAATCTGTGAAATTCTTGCTGAAATATCTTTTTTACCACCTTCGCCGTCAACGATAATTGTATTTTCCTTCTGAACCTTAACGGATTTTGCACGGCCTAACTGCTCCATGGTTATTTCCTTTAAGTCTAAGCCTAATTCATCAGAAATTACGGTACCGCCTGTTAAGATAGCAATATCCTGAAGCATTGCTTTTCTTCTGTCACCATAGCCTGGAGCTTTTACGGCTACTACTGTGAAAGTACCCTTTAATTTATTGATGATAAGGGTGGTTAAAGCTTCCCCTTCAACATCTTCTGCAATAATTAATAATCTTGCTCCGGTTTGAACAATCTGCTCCAATATCGGAAGGATTTCCTGGATATTGGATATCTTTTTATCTGTAATTAAAATATAAGGGTTCTCTAAGTTAGCTTCCATCTTATCCATATCTGTTGCCATGTATGCAGATACATATCCTCTGTCAAATTGCATACCTTCTACCAAATCCAATTCTGTTTTCATAGTTTTGGATTCTTCGATTGTGATAACACCATCGTTGGATACCTTTTCCATGGCGTCTGCAATCATTTCTCCCACAGAATCATCTCCGGCAGAGATAGCCGCTACTCTTGCAATCTGATCCTTGCCGGCCAAAGTGGAGCTCATTTTGTCGATCGCTTCTACTGCAACATCTGTTGCCTTCTGCATACCTTTTCTTAATATAATGGGGTTAGCACCGGCTGCTAAATTTTTAATACCTTCATTAACCATAGCCTGAGCTAAAACAGTAGCTGTTGTTGTTCCGTCACCTGCTACATCATTGGTTTTTGTTGCTACTTCTTTTACTAACTGTGCACCCATATTTTCAAATGGATCTTCTAATTCAATTTCCTTTGCAATGGTAACGCCATCATTTGTAATCAACGGAGCTCCAAAAGACTTATCCAATACAACATTTCTTCCCTTAGGTCCTAATGTAACTTTAACTGTATCCGCAAGTTTGTTTATCCCAGATTCCAATATTGCTCTGGCTTCTGCACCATATTTAATTTCCTTTGCCATATTTATTGCCTCCTATAATGATATTTTATAATTCTTAGTCTTCCACAATAGCTACAATATCGCTTTGTTTCACAACAACGAATTCTTCCTCGTCTAATTTCACTTCGGTTCCGGAATATTTGGAGTAAATCACCTTATCCCCCGGCTTCACTTGCATAGTAACTTCCTTACCGTCTACAACACCGCCAGGTCCGACGGCAATTACTTCTGCCTGCTGAGGTTTTTCCTTTGCCTGACCTGGTAAAACGATACCAGATTTTGTTGTTTCTTCAGCGACTAATTGCTTTAAAACTACTTTGTCTCCTAATGGTACTAACTTCATATCATTTTCCTCCTTATAAATAAATTATTTAAGATTAAAAGGCTTTTATGTTGAAAGACATCCCAATCAGTATGTCTTTTGCTTATTATTAGCACTCACTTCAATTGAGTGCTAACTGATAAATTATATATTAGTAAATTTGCTTTTATTATGCAAATTTACTTTTGTTTAAAAAACATGAGAAATAGCCTTTAATTTTAATTTATCTAATCTATAGTCTTTTTATCTCTTTTTTTCTCACTTTTTTAATAAACAGAAAATTTCGTGAATTTCCTGTTTATTAAAAAGCCCTCCATGCAGGATGCACATGACGCTTGCAAGTATCATGTGGCAAAGCGACCAAACGTCAGCGCGGAGTTTGCTTTGCAAACTCTTTCTTGTTAAGTGAAAAAAAGAATACTATGAAACTTAAAAAGCTATTTAAATAACATACCCATAATTTACAAAATCATACTTATTCAATCATTTTTTATTAGGGCGTGCCTGAAAACTCATTGTACCGTTCTGATCGCTCTACTTTGCGGTATAGTGGCCGGTTCACATAACAACCATTGCTAAGAAGGAAGCCTTATGCTATAATGAATGAAAAAATAAAAGGCAGGGATATAATTGAAGGAAAAGCTATATACTATACCCGTAAATGATGCATTTAATGCAAACAGCGAATGCCCGATATGTCTGATGAATAAAACTTTAGAAGACAATGCTATCGACTTTACAATGGGCCCAAGTTATATGGAGGATGACGTAAGAGCCGAAACGGATAATATCGGCTTCTGCAGCCGCCACATTGAAAAGTTATATAAAAATCAGAACCGTTTAGGATTGGCTCTCATGCTTAAAACACATATGGATAAAACCGTGAAAGACTTAGAAGAGTTAACCTCCGGGGATAGTAAATTAACTTCTCTCTCTTTATTTAAAAAGGAAACGAAAAACGACGGTATCAAAGCGTATCTAGAACAATTAGATCATTCCTGCTACATCTGTGATAAAATAAACAATACTTTTACCCGCTATATTGATACCTTATTCTCACTTTATCAAAAGGATGACCAGTTTCGTAATAAATTTAAACTATCAAAAGGATTCTGTACCTTCCATTACGGTCTTCTTTACAGTGAAGCATCAAAAAGGCTTAAGGGTGATAAATCAAAAGAATTTATAAATTCATTGAGTACCGTCTATTTGGATAACATAAAACGTGTTAGAGACGATCTGGAATGGTTTATAGACAAATTTGATTATCGTTATGTAAATGAGCCTTGGAAAAACTCAAAGGATGCCCTGTTAAGAGCTATCGTTAAAACCAACAGCACCACCGCAGACAATTAAGAGCCATCCCTGCCTTATTCTTATGGTTATTACCGCAAAAATAGAGTGCTCAAATAATATACGGAGGCAGCATCCATAAAATTGGGGGCGGGCTTTGAAATTCTTATTATCGCTTGACTTATTGATCTTGTTTTAAAAGTTCTTTTAATTCTCTCGCTTTTGTTTTAATTCTTTCATTGGCATCCCTGGAAATAAGAACCTTAGAAATCCACCTGCCGGATTCATCATGTTTTCCTATCCTTCTTGCTAAATCCGCTACTACGTAGGTCATTGTATTTTCGTCCATTCCGCACATAGGAAACATTTCTTTGGAAAATGCTTCTATAAAACCGTCGTATGCGTTTGATAAAAATTCCAGTTCTTCTTTCTGCAGTTCGGCAACGGAAACTTTTATATCCTTACCCGTATCTTCCGCAAGCATACTCTCTGCTTTTCCCCGCAGCAGCCATGCAGTTTTCAGGCAGGTATAAGCACGTTCGCTCAGTTTGCTTTTTTTCACTATGGTATTTATCAAAGCGAGTTTATGCCTTGCGATTGCATCATCATAGGAAAGAATTTCTCCTTCTGTTTCAATTCCTTTAAAGGAAGAAGATATTTGTTCCTTAATCAGCTTTGCCTGCGCTGACGTCATATATTTAAAAAAACGGTTTAAAGCCGAATACCCGCAGTGAGGGCATACAATTGCATCATACTTAAGAGAATCCACGAGCTGATATTTAGGTCTTAAATCGGTATCGGCGGAAATTAGTTTAACCTTGCCGGTTTTTACGGTTTTAGTTTTAAACTCTCTATCACAGACAGGACAGTTATAGCTTTTATCAAATAATAAATCTGCTTCAACTACTTTTGTCTTTTCTTCCCCTTCATCCTTACCGCCGGACTTTTTATCGTTTTTCTCATCCGTTGCATATACTTCCAAATTAGACATCTTACCAAGTCCAAAGGCTTCCAGCCCTGAAAATAAATTTGACATTCTTCATCCTCCTCTATTCGGGTTTATATGAGCTTTTTAGGGACACAATCCTGTTAAATACCAAATGACCGGCTGCCGCATCCTTAGAATCAACACAGAAATAACCATGTCTTAAAAATTGAAAACTATCATAAGACTTCGCCCCTTTCACACTTGGTTCTATATAACAATTCCCCAATACCGTAATGGAATTGGGATTTAAATTCAGACTTCCGTCTTCATTATACACTCCCTTTTCTTCATCCACAATATTCTCATATAACCTTACTTCGGCTTTTTGTGCCGTAGACGCGGCAACCCAATGAATTGTACCCTTTACTTTACGTCCTGTAAAGCCGCTGCCGCTTTTTGTCGCGGGATCATAGGTACCGTGTATCTCCGTAACTTTACCCTCCTTATCCGTAACATAATCCGTACAGGTTACAAAATAGGCGTGCATTAAACGCACTTCATTCCCGGGATATAAACGGAAGTACTTCTTAGGCGGGTCAATCATAAAATCCTGTCTGTCAATATATAATTCCCGGCCAAAGGGCACTTTTCTAAATCCCATTTCTTCATTTTCCTGATTATTGGGTACATCCATATATTCCATCTGATCTTTCGGATAATTGGTTATTATTAACTTAACCGGGTCCAATACCGCCATTATTCTGGGTCTCTTTATTTTCAAATCCTCCCGGATACAGTATTCCAACATGGAATAATCCACAGAGCTCTGACTTTTGGAAATGCCGCATAATTCCATAAACATCTTAATGGATTCCGGTGTAAAACCTCTCCTTCGCAGCGCACTGATGGAAACCAGTCTGGGGTCATCCCAGCCGTCTACAATTCCCTCTTCCACTAATTTTTTAATATATCTTTTTCCGGTGATTACGTTGGTTAAATACAGTTTCGCAAATTCAATCTGCTTCGGAGGATTTTCATATTCCAACTCCCTTACAACCCAGTCATACAAAGGTCTGTGGTCTTCAAATTCCAGTGTGCATATGGAATGGGTAACACCTTCAACGGCATCTTCTATGGGGTGGGCAAAATCATACATGGGATATATGCACCACTTGTCGCCGGTATTGTGGTGTGTCATCCTGGCGATACGGTAAATAATGGGATCCCTCATATTAATATTGGGAGATGCCATATCAATCTTAGCCCGTAATACCTTGGAGCCGTCCGGATATTTGCCGTTCTTCATTTCTTCAAATAACGCCAGGTTTTCTTCCATTGTTCTGTCCCTGTAAGGGCTGTTTCTGCCCGGTTTTGTCAATGTACCCCGGTACTCGCGGATTTCATCGGGAGTAAGCTCACAAACGTAGGCCTTACCCTTCTTAATCAGTTTAACGGCACCTTCATACATCTGTTCAAAATAATCGGAAGCAAAAAACAGTCGGTCTTCAAAATTACCGCCGATCCACTTCACATCCTCTATGATGGATTCCACAAATTCCGTTTTTTCTTTCGTAGGATTGGTATCATCAAATCTTAGATTAAACTTACCGCCATACTTTTTTGCTAAACCGTAATTCAGTAAAATGGATTTCGCATGTCCAATATGAAGATATCCGTTGGGTTCCGGCGGAAATCTTGTCACAACTGTGGTACATTTACCTTCCCTTAGGTCTTTCTCAATAATTTGCTCTATAAAATTCTTAGAAGCGGTTTCCCTGTCCGCCTGCATATCCGTTTCATTATGCGTATTCGTATTTTCCAGCCCTATGCCGTCATTATCCATGGCAATTCCTCCTAGTATGTTTCATAAGCTATATTTACAGAAACAAAAAACTTGTTTCTATAATCAGATATACGGCGCTAAAAGCAGCGCCTTTTATCAGAAGATAAAAAACATCTTCCGATAAGCTTTATAATACCACAATTGTTTTTATTAGTCAAAGCGCCTGACCCTTACTTTTTATAATCTGTTCCAGGGCTTTTACCAGTCTTTCCATTTCCCCGTCCGTACCTATGGTTATGCGGATATAATTATCAATTCTTGGTTTATTAAAATATCTTACAAAGATATTTTGGACCTTTAATGCCGTAAATATTCCCTCCGCCGGTATGGTTTCATGAGCGGCAAATATGAAATTAGCTTTGGAATCCGGAAAGGTAAATCCAAGCTCCTTTAATTTATCCATAACCCATTCCCTGGTTTTTATAATTTTTCCAAGGCATTCTTTAAAATAAGCCCCGTCTTTCACCGCTTCCACTCCATAATACAGGGAAGTCTGATTCATGGTATAGGAATTATAGGAATATTTCACATCATTGATGGCTTTTATCAACACAGGATTTCCCATGGCATAACCGATTCTCATACCCGCCATGGAACGGGATTTGGAAAAGGTCTGCACCACGAAAAGATTATCAAATTCTTTTATAAGTTCCAGGGAACTGGTTCCGCCAAAATCAATATAAGCCTCGTCCACAATTACAATGGAATCCTGATTGTGTTCTAATATATCCCGGATAAGATCAACCTCTTCATATACGGAAGTGGGAGCATTGGGATTGGCAATAACGATGCCGCCGTTTTCCCTGTAATAATCTTCCTTTTTAATTCTGAAATTATCATCCAGTGCAGGACGTTCATAAGGAATCCGGAACAGCTCTGACCACACATCGTAAAAGGAATAAGTGATATCCGGAAATAAAACAGGCTTATGGGAATTAAAAAACGTCATAAAGGCCGTGGCTAACACATCATCCGATCCGACGCCGACAAAAACCTGGTTTTCTTCTAATTTATAATAATCGGCCAGGGCTTTCACCAATATATGGGAAGTTGGATCCGGATACAGTCTTAATTTATCCTTCTGAAACTCACGGATGGCTTTTTGGACCCCCGGAGCCGGCGGATATGGATTTTCATTGGTGTTTAGTTTAATCATGCCGGGGAAGTTCGGTTGTTCTCCCGGTACGTATGGAACAATCTTCCTTATGTTCTTTTCCCATGTCTTCATAGCAGTCTCCCGTCTGCGTGACCAGTCACGTCTTACTTCGCCGAATATTCTTCCGCCAGCTTCTTAAATCCCCCTAAGGAGCCTTCAATGGTTTTATAATCAACACAATAGGCAATCCTGCAGTAGCCGGGGCACCCAAAAGAGGTTCCCGGTACAATGAGGATGTTATGCTTTTTAGCCGCCGCGCAAAAGGCTATATCATCCTCCTTAAGAGCCTTTATAAACAAATAAAAGGCACCCTCCGGTTTTACACAGGTATAGCCGTATTGGACCAGGCTGTTATATAATAATTCCCGGTTGCGGTTATATACAGATATATCCACTTCGGAATCCAGGCATTTTGCGACGACCCGCTGTATCAGGGAAGGAGCGTTTACAAAGCCTAAAATCCGGTTTGCCACATTAACGGCCCCGATTATGTCTTCAAAAGCGTCCGCTTCCTTAGGAATTACCAGATAGCCGATTCTCTCACCGGGCAGGGATAACGACTTGCTGTAAGAATATCCCACGATGGTATTTTTATAGTATTTCGTCAGGTAAGGAACCTCTACGCCGTCATATACCAACTCCCGGTAAGGTTCGTCTGAGATAAGATAAATGGAGGTTTTAAATTCAGCCTGTTTTTTATTGAGAATATGGGCCAGGGCGGTAATGGTATCTTCCGAATAAACAACTCCCGTGGGATTATTGGGTGTATTTATGATTACCGCTTTTGTTCTGTCCGTTATTTTCTTTTCAAATTCCACAAGATTCGGCTGGAAAGTGGCGGTATTGGGGCTTACAATCATCAGCTTTCCGTCAAAATTACTGACATAATTACGGTATTCGCCAAAGAAAGGGGCAAAGGTTATGACTTCGTCCCCTGGATTTAAGAGAGCTTTTAAAATAACATTCAATCCCCCGGCGGCACCGACGGTCATTACAATATTCTCCTCTCCAAAGGCGGTATTGAATTTTTTATTAATGGAAGCCGCTATTGCCGCCCTGACATCTTCATATCCTGAATTGTTCATATATCCGTGGACAAAATTAGCACTTTCCTTATTAATTATATCCATCACCGCATCCTTTACTGCCTGGGGCGGTTCCACGCTGGGGTTGCCTAAACTGAAATCGAATACATTTTCAGGGCCGTAAATAGAAGCCAGTTTTTTCCCCTCTTCAAACATTGCCCGGATAACAGAACTATTTTGCACTAATCCGGTCATCTTATCTGATATCATAACTGCATCCTCTTTTCTTTGATATTTTATTATCTTATCTGATTTTGAATAGTATAGCACAGTAACGTATTAAATTGCAAGACTTCTCTTGATCTCTTTGTTTTCTAAAAAATTTCACAGTCAGGTATCATTCACCGAAGGTGATGTATAAGTACACTTGACTGTGAAATTTATTAATAATGTTTATTTTTATCGAATAGAACGCAATTTCCTATTGGACAAAAAAGGCGGCCTGTTATTTATCAGTCTTACACGGCTGTAACAGTTCCATTTTAAGATTTCTGGAAACGGATATCCAGATAGCTTTTAACGATCCGGACACATTTATCAAAGCCCAGCTGCCGGCTGTTAAAGCATAAATCATAATTCTTGGCGTCTTCCCAATTCCTTCCCGTATAATATTTGTAATATTCCCCGCGGCGTTTATCGGTAGCCGATATCTTTTTTTCCAATTCTTTTGCCGGCAGACTGAACATACCTTCCAGCCTTTTTACACAATCTTTCAGGGAAGCGTGGACAAATATCTTAACCACATTGTCCATATCTTTTAAAATATAGTCGGCGCATCTTCCTACAATAACGCAGGATTCCTGCTCTGCAAGCTGTTTAATTACCTTGGCCTGGTAATTAAATAAATTATCATTTGATACAAAATCCTCGCGGTCCGGCGGAATCAATTGTCCCTTATATTCCTTTCTTGCAATGCGGTATAAAAGGCTTTGCTTAAGCTGCTCGTCAATCTTGCCGAACAGCTCTTCGTTGATGCCGCTCTCATCCGACGCCAAACGCAATAGCTCCCTGTCATAAAAATGGATTCCCAGTTCTTCTGCAAGCATCCTGCCCATAGTTTTACCGCCGCTGCCGTAACCTCTTGCAATTGTGATTACATAATGCTCCATAGTAACCTCCTTACTCGCCCAAATAAGCTTTTTTAACAGAATCATTGTTCATAAGTTCTTTCGCATCACCATCTAAAACAATTTTTCCCGTTTCTAAAACATATGCACGGTTTGCAATGGATAATGCCTTTTTCGCATTTTGCTCCACTAATAAAACTGTGGTGCCGCTTTCACTTATTTCCTTTATTATATCAAATATTTCAGATACAAAAATAGGGGATAACCCCATTGAGGGTTCGTCCATTAATATAATTCTGGGATGGGACATTAAGGCGCGGCCCATTGCAAGCATCTGCTGCTCGCCGCCGCTTAAGGTACCGGCTATCTGATTCTTTCTTTCCTTAAGACGCGGAAAACGCTTATATACTTTTACCAGGGTATCTTCGATTCCTTTTTTATCCTTCCTGGTATAAGCACCCATTTTTAAATTTTCAAATACGGTCAATTCCGAAAATATCCTTCTGCCTTCCGGTACATGGGCCACACCCAGGGAAACAATGTTATGAGCGGGAATCTTCCTTAAGTCATTCCCCTCAAACCGGATGCTTCCTGATTTTGCTGAAACCAGACCGGTAATGGTTTGAAGAATTGTGGTCTTACCGGCACCATTTGCGCCAATTAAAGCAATTATCTCTCCTTCCTTTACTTCAAAGGAGACTCCTTTTATTGCCTGTATTACTCCATAATAGACCTGAAGGTCTTTAATTGTCAACATTGCCATGGAAATACCTCCATTTCTTTCACCATATTAACCTCCATTCCGCGCAAGCTTTAACGGCTCGTTTCACACTATTCACCCAGATACGCAGTGATTACCTCAGGATTATTTAAAACCTCTTCCGGAGCACCGGCTGCAAGCTCTGTGCCGAAGTTTAATACCAATATTTTTTCGCATATGCCGGATACCAGTTTCATATCATGCTCAATTAACAGGATGGTAATCTGATAACGGTCCCTGACTAATCGGATGGTTTCCATTAATTCCGCCGTTTCATTGGGATTCATCCCTGCAGCCGGTTCATCCAGCAATAAAAGCTTGGGATTGGTTGCCAGGCCCCTGGCGATTTCTAACTTTCTTTGCTTTCCATAAGGTAAATTGCTGGCAAGATAATCTGCCTGGCCGTCTAAATCAAATACCCTTAAGATCTCCATGGCCTTTTCATCCATTTCCCGTTCCGCCTTAAAATAAGCCGGGAGATGAAAAAAACCGGTAACAAGGGAATATCTTATCTGGTTGTGCAGCGCCGTCTTTACATTATCCAGAACACTCATCTTTTTAAATAAACGGATATTCTGAAACGTTCTGGCTATTCCTGCCTGACAGATTTCAGACGGGGACTTCCCTACAATATCTATCCCGCCAAGCTTAATGGTTCCGTCCGTAGGACGATAAACTCCGGTCAGCAAATTAAAAACTGTGGTTTTGCCCGCCCCATTGGGTCCGATAAGACCATACAGCTGCCCCTTTTCTATATCAAAGTTTACATTATCAACCGCCCTGAGACCTCCAAAGGAGATCCCTAAATTTTTCACTTCCAATAAAGCCATATTATCCACCTTCTTCCACTTTATTTTGCTTTGAGCTTCACAGGCAGGGACAACTTCGGCAATTTGCCGCTTTCTTCCAGTCTGGTACGAAATCCTGAGGAATTAAACAGCATCATTGCAATTAAAACAACCGCATATAAGAACATTCTGAAGTCATCGGTCGCACGGAGCATTTCAGGCAAAATAGTCAAAATAACCGCCGCAATGACAGAACCTTTAACACTGCCCATACCTCCGAGAACCACAATAACAAGAATTTCAATGGACTTGTTATAATCAAAATCACCGGGTTTTACAATACTTAAATTATGTCCGTATAACACCCCCGCCACACCTGCAAAAAACGCCGCAATAACAAAGGCCATAGTTTTATAGCGGCTGACTTTGATGCCTATGGATTCAGCAGCTATATAATTATCACGTATGGACCTGATGATCCTTCCGTACCTGGAATTTACAAGATTGGTAATAAACAAAAGCGTTATGACCATGATAATATAGGTCCACGTATAATTAGAATAACGGGGAATCTGCTTTAACCCCATGGCGCCCCCCGTAATCCCCATAAAGTTGACGATGGAACGGATGATTTCACCAAAGCCCAGAGTTACGATAGCCAAATAATCCCCTTTTAGTCTTAATACGGGAACTCCGATTAAAAAGCCAAAGACAGCGGCCGCTATGCCGCCCAAAAGGATTCCCAATAAAAATTCCGCAAATTCCGGCATATTGGCATAAATCGTAAAAATTGCGCCGGTGTAGGCGCCGATTGCCATAAATCCGGCATGGCCTAAGGAAAGCTCTCCAAGAAAACCTGTAACTAAGTTCAGGGAAACCGCTAAAATAATATTAATGCCGATGGGAACCAGTAAAGATTTGGCCTGCCGGTTTAACACACCGCCTTCCGTTAAAACGACAATAAGTATATATACACCGATAATGACGGCGGCGGTGATGATATTTTTCTTATTAACAAAATTATTTTTATACTCTCCATTTTCCTTCATCGCTTTACTCATATCCCACCTACACTTTCTCGATCCGGTTCCTGCCTAACAGGCCGGATGGTTTGATCAGAAGTACCAGGACTAATACGCCAAATACAATTGCATCGGAAAGTTCTGTGGAAATATAAGCTTTGGATATACTTTCAATCACACCTAAGAGCATACCGCCAAGCATTGCGCCGGGTACACTGCCGATACCGCCTAAAACCGCGGCCACAAAGGCTTTAAGCCCCGGAATCGCACCTAACATCGGTTTAATGGACTGATATTGGCATACGAACATAATGCCGGCAACGGCGGCTAAGGCCGAACCAACGGCAAATGTCATGGATATGGTCCTGTTCACATTGATCCCCATTAATTCTGCCGCAGCCCTGTCTTCCGAAACAGCCCTCATAGCACTACCCGCTTTTGTTTTGGTTATAAATAAAGTCAGGGAAACCATACAGATAAGGGTCACAACAAGGGTTACAATCGTTATACCGGAAACGGTAACTCCCCCTATGGATACGGAATCAATGGTTATGATCGATTTAAAAGTAATGGGGTTAGCATTAAATATTAATAAGGCGACACTTTCCAACAGAAAACTCATACCAATCGCCGTAATTAATACGGCAAGAGCCGGAGCGTTTCTTAACGGTTTATAAGCAACTTTTTCTATTATGATACCAAGCACGGCACAAACGGCCACAGTAAACAGAACGGCCGGTATTACCGGCATCTTTAATCTCACCGTAGTTACATATAAAGTATAGGCCCCTACCATAATGATATCTCCATGGGCAAAATTAATCATTTTGGCAATACCGTATACCATGGTATATCCTAACGCAATTAGAGCATAAATACTGCCGGACCGTAACCCGTTAATAAATTGTTCAATTATGCTTTCCATTAAATATCACCTCTTTCTCCTTTATAAACCTAAGATTCTTCGCTAAGCTTTGAACATCCTGATTCCGGCTCTGCGCCAAGCGAAGAATCTTAAGATTATACCGTTATAAAATCTGCATGAACCGGACAGTATAAGAACAAAAGGAAAAATAAAGACAGACAGCATACGGCAGCATAGAGTGAGTAATACTTCCCATCGTCAATTTTCCTTTTGTTCTGATGCAATTTCCGGGTTTCCCGTTACATAATGACCTCTAATTATTAATTACCTTATTCGTTCGTTAATGCGGTATATTCACCGTTTACGATTTTAACGAATTTAACGCCTTTATTCGGTTCACCGTCTGCATTAAAGGTAACGTCACCGGTAAGCCCTTTTACCTGTATTTCCGTCATGACGTTGATTAAGTCTTCACTTTCAGTGGAGCCTGCTTCTTCCAAAGCCGCTTTAATTACATAAATGGAGTCATAACCGTCTGCTGCAAACTGATCCGGAACGGCGTTATACTCTTTCTCATAAGCGGCGGTAAAAGACTGGATCGCAGGATCCGTATCCGTTGAAAAGAAGGGACTTAAGAAAGTGGCGCCTTCCAATACCTTAGGATCCACCACCTTAGCCAGAACTCCGTCCCAGCCGTCGGAACCGATAAAAGGAAGATTCATTCCAAGCTCGGCCGCCTGAGTTGTAATGTAAGCCGCATCCTGATAATATGCGGGAACAAAGATAATCTGTGCATCCGTTCCTTTAATGGTTGTCAACTGTGTTGTAAAGTCCACCGCTTCGGATACAAAGGCTTCGCTGGCAACAATTTCACCGCCGATTTTTTCTACTTCATCGGCAAAAGCCTGCATAACTCCGGTACTGTATTCATCTGCATTATTATAAATTACAGCTATTTTTGTATATCCCAAATCCTCCACTGCATAATGAGCCATGGTTTGTCCTTGTACCGGATCGGTAAAGCATAAACGGAAGCAATTATCATATGCCGTTAAATCCTGTGCGGATCCTGATGGAGTGATCTGGAAAATACCATCCGCGTTAGTCTGTTCTGCAATTGCAAGACCTGCACCGCTGGTAACAGTACCAAGGAGAGCCTTAATGCCTTTATCCATCAAGCTGTTATAAGCGGACATTGCCGTATCTCCGGAAGCTTCATCATCAGCAAACTCCAGTTTTAACTGTAATGTGGAATCCCCCACCTTAACACCGCCGGCATCATTGATTTCATTAATTGCAATATCGGCTCCCTGCTTTACGGATATTCCATAAGAGGCATTAGATCCCGTTAACGGTCCAAGACCTCCGATAAGAAATTCACTGGAACTTCCCGTATCTTTCTTGCCGCAGCCTCCTAAAGCTCCAACCACCATCACACTGATAAAGCCCATGCTTAAAATTCTTTTTAAAGTCTTTTTCATAAAATTTCCTCCCTATTTATTAGCTAATGAATTCCAATTCACGGTTCACTGCTTTGCACTTATCATATAGTAATGAGCTAAAGCAACAGGGCATAATACCTTGCAATTTTCTTCATTAACTAAAGAATTTGAACAGATATAAAATAAGGCGTTCAAATACAGCATTACTGAACGCCTTTATTCTGCATATATATTACTATTGCAACCGGTTTTTGTCAACTGCTAATTTCACACTAAATGAATGGTTTCCGCCGTTTTAGCAGGACAATTTACAATAATACTTTATACAGTTACCCGGCAGACATGCCGGGTAATTAATTGTCATGGTTTATGAGTTCTCCTCCGCATTTATCGCAAAAATCCAATCCTACCAGGGTAATCCCCCCACAGTCGGGACATATCATCTTTTCGGGAAGTATTTCCTTCTCCACGATTTCATACTCCATTTCTTCTCCCGCCGCCGTATGATTCCCCTCCTGACCTGTTTTTTCAACACCTATGGAATTTTTTTTATCCGCCGGATCTTCTTTATCCACCAAAAACTCTTTGTTAGGCGGATTTTCTCTATTCACCGGGGGTTCTCTATTCGCTGGACTCTCTATATTTACCAGAAGGCCTTCCTTAATCGGCGGTTCTTTCGCCAGTATCCTCTTTTTAAATCTACCTAACAGAAACATATAATTCCTCACTAAATAATTCTCTCTCGTGTGCCATACTATGTTCTTAAAGCTAATTCTATGAAGTAAAACGGATATTCCGGACCGCTGTGCCACTTGTAAGGTTAAATAATATTCTCTTCACCGCGGTATTTATTCATCAGTTTTTTAAATATCTCTCCATTGGCAGGGGGCGTAAAGGTTATTGCGTTGGCACCTGCTTCAATGGTATTTACAATACTTTCCTCCGTCGGTCCTCCTGTTGCGATAATCGGTATTTTGGGAAAATCTTTTCTGATCTGTCTAATTATTTCAGCTGTCTTTGATGCCCCGGAAACATTTATAATATCCGAGCCGGCCTCAAGTCTGCTTCTGACATCCGTCCTTTCCGAGACAACGGTTATCACAACGGGAATATCGATTTTCTGCTTCAGGTATTCAATCGTTTCATTTGGCGTGGGTGCATTTAAAACAACTCCTACCGCCCCTTGGAATTCCGCATCTTCAGCCAGATTAAGCACCCGTATGCCGGTTGTGGTTCCTCCTCCCACACCGCAGAATACCGGGACATCGGAACAACTGATGATGGAATGGGTAATAATAGGCTGGGGTGTAAAGGGATATACGGCTATGACCGCATTGGCATTACAGTTTCGTATAATAGCCACATCTGTAGTAAAAACCAGGGATTTTATTAATTTTCCGAAGATACGGATGCCGCTTACCTGATCAATTACCTGGGGCACACGAACCATGTGTCTTCTTAAGTTCCCGTCAATCTCCGGCAAATGCTTATCTTCCATATATTGTTCCTCTCATTTGATTTCATTTTCTTCACGTTAAATTATATTCAATTGTTTCCGGCAAAACAAGCATATTTTGTTGTTGTCATGAATATTTTATGTCATAACCGGGGCCGTTTTTAACCGGTTATTAACCGGTCGTTATGAATCCGCCGTTATTTTATTTTCTCTGTTAAAAAGTTCTCTAACTTTTCTGCTCTAACATAGGAGTAAATACTTTGGGGGAAGTACCCCTCACTTCAATATGGGGGACACCTTTTTTCTCAATATATTCCCTTGTTATTATTACTTTACCGATATTTTCATCCTTAGGTATTTCATACATGATATCTAACATAAATTCTTCGATAATTGCACGCAATGCTCTGGCACCTGTCTTTTTTTTCAAAGCTTTCCCGGCAATTGCCTCCAAAGCTCCGTCGTCAAATTCCAGTAAAACCTCGTCTAACAGCAGCAGCTTCTGATACTGCTTTAATATTGCATTTTTAGGTTCCTTGAGAACCTTAATCAACATCTCTTTTGACAAACCCTCCAGGGTGTATATAATAGGAAGGCGGCCGATAAATTCCGGTATCATGCCAAATTCTCTGAGATCTTCTATGGTAACCTCTTGTAAAATATTGGGGTCATTGTCGTATTTATCTTTTAAATCGGCGCAAAAGCCAATGGAGGACTGCTTGTTCAGCCTGGCTTTTATAATATTCTCCAGCTCAGGAAAAGCGCCGCCGCAGATAAATAAAATATTTTTTGTATTAACCGTAGTCATGGGAACCATTGCATTTTTACTGGAAGCCCCCACAGGCACCTCTATTTCACTGCCCTCTAAAAGCTTTAACAAGCCCTGTTGCACGGATTCTCCGCTTACGTCCCTGTTGTTGGTATTTTTCTTTTTGGCTATCTTATCAATTTCATCAATAAATATAATACCCCGTTCCGCCTTTTTTACATCATTGCCGGCTGCCGCCAGTAACTTCGATACTACGCTTTCCACATCGTCGCCGATATAACCGGCTTCCGTCAGCGAGGTGGCATCCGTAATGGCCAACGGGACGTTTAAAAGTTTTGCAAGGGTTTTTACCAGATAGGTTTTGCCGCTTCCGGTAGGCCCTATCATGAGCATATTGGATTTTTCAATTTCAATATCATCCATTGCGTTGGCGGCAACTCTTTTATAATGATTATAAACTGCCACCGATATTACCTTTTTAGCGTGTTCCTGACCTACAATATACTCGTCCAACTCTCCTTTTATAACATGTGGAGGCGGTATATTTTTTATATCGAAGATATTTTCTACTTCCTCCTCAGCCGGTTTTTTCTTTTTTAACTTCTGGCTTTTGGGAATTTCATTCTGCAGATTGCTAAAATTCATCATATTGGGCGGAACGCCCATCATTTCCAGATAAGGCATTCCATTGCTATTAATAGTATCGAAGGTTTTCTGCATACAGTCGGAACAGATACATATATTATTGGGAATACGGATCATCTTTCCGACCTTGCTTTCCGGTCTTCTGCAGATATAACATACCGCTTCATAATCATCCCTGTCCTTTGTTTCCTTTTTGTCCTCCGTACCGTTATTGCTCTTATCCACCTTATCTATATCATCATTTTTATCATTATAATCATCAGCCATAAATTACTCTCCTTTATCCTAAGCCAAAGGCCATTTACTGTTAAATTTTATTTTTCTTATTGACTACTGCCATAACAGGTAAAATTAATACATAGGTATTATTGGATCATGAACAGGAAGTGCGTTCCTATCATGAATAAAAGCATTCATGGCCTTGTTGCGACCCTCGGAGTCTGCAAGCAAGCTTGCGATTCCTCACAACGCTTTCATTATATCATGAACAAAAAACGTGTTCATGATCTTGTCGCTAGTCGGAAATTTCAAGCAAGCTTGAATTTCCTCGTTCCGCCTTCATTATATCGTACGCCTGACAAGTGTACAATAGCATAATATTTAAATTTTTATGAAACAATTATGACTAAAATTTATTAAATCGTTCATTTTTATAAATGAAACAAAAAAATACCCTATTTTATTTTATCATAATTTTATCGAGATTTCACTAAAAATGTAAAATAGGATAACATTATTGATTTGGCTTCCCCTGTTATCATAAATAACAGGGACCGCTATTTGCAGTAACGGCAGCAAACACCCCTACGGCAAAAGCAATCCCCGGTTTTTAAACCTCAACTGATTTTATTATACAACATAATTATTGCATTAGGGCGTGTCTGAAAACTCATTGGAACGCCCAGCGCAAGCAGTTTTCAGACATGCTCTAGTTTTCTTCCACATTCGGATTTTTCCCTAAGTTTACTACGATTTGCTTTTCTACAAATTTACCGTCGGAACTTCTCATCACAGTAATGGTAACATCCGTTCCCACACGATAGGAAGTAATCTTTTCCTTTAATTGTGTGCCTGCAGTAATTTCCGTATCGTCGACCTTAGTAATAATATCTCCGGCTTTGATACCGGCCTTTTCAGCACTGCCGCCCTCAACCGTAGATTTAACATAGACACCTACCGGCCAGTTATAGGTATTGGAAATATCTTCCGTTACATCCTCAATTGATACACCAAGAAAACCTTTTTCATCATTTTCTAATATTTCGCGGTCCATTAATTCATTTATAATAGGGGTAGCCCTGGAAATAGGAATGGCAAATCCCATGCCTTCCACTTCACTGGATGCATACTTAACCGTATTAATACCAATTACCTCACCCTCCAGATTCAATAATGCGCCGCCGCTGTTACCGGGATTTATAGCCGCATCTGTCTGTAACAGAACCATTGTTTTGTCTTCCAATTCCACTTTTCTATCTTTCGCGCTGATATATCCCACGGTTGTAGATTGTCCATAACCTAAGGCGTTACCAATTGCAATAACCATTTCACCTACCTTAACGGATTTAGAATCACCTAATTCGGCAACTTTAATGGCAGACAGGGTGGAGTCTTTAACCGTACTTAAATCAATGGAAAGAACAGCCAAGTCGGCGGTTGCATCCGTTCCCTTTATAATGGCTTCTGCTTCCGTATCGTCAATAAATTTCACTTTAATGGGATCTGCTCCTTCCACAACATGGTTATTTGTTGCAATCAGCAGCTCCTTATCATTTTTACCGACGATAATACCGGAACCGCCGCCTTCCTGCTGCTGATCGACCTGCTGTCCAAACCAATCATAAGAACCGGTGTAGGTAGTGGTAATCATTACAATGGAGGGCATAGTGGCATCGACCACCTCGGTAACAGCCGTCTTTTGCTCTACCGCCTCCGAGGACACTGTAGTTGCCGCAATCTTTTTATCCTCTTCCGAGGTCGGAGATAAATTTAATTGAAAACCGCCGAAGGATTTTCCATCTCCGATATTGATGGCAATCGGTGCCGCATCCGGGTTGATTCTATAATAAGCCAAATTAAAGCCGATAAAGCAAGCGCCTGCAACTATGCCAAAAACTGCAGCTTTTAATATAAACTTTGCGGTTTTCTTTAAAAACTTAAAACTCCTGCGTTTTTTCTTTCTATTATTTTCCGGCGGCGTATCAAACACAGGATTGCCGAAGTTATTGCCGTAATTAAAACTATCCTGCCCGGAGCCGCGGTTTTCATCATACAAATTATTGTACTGCCCGCTCTGATAGCCTGGATCCGACTGGCCCTGTGAGGATGCCGCAATCTGTTCAGCCCAAAAGCTGTAGGCGGAATCCCCATTATGGGAAGTACCGGCATTGGAATCATTAAAATTATTTATACTGCCGCTGTCAGGGCTGCTACTGTCCGTATTGATATTTGTATCACTGAAATCCGGTCCCGCATGGTCAATTTGGTTATCATCATGGTTAATTGGATTGTTATCGTTATTTAAAAAATCATCTGACATATAAATGCTCCTTTCTGCATTAGATTATTTCGTCATACCTGGAAAAGTACTGTCTTAATACATTCCCATTCACTTATTACAGGAACAAAAATCATGTTCCTGTAATCGGATGTACGGCGGTAAAAGTCACCGCCTTTTATTCGGAAGATAAAAATCATCTGACCATAATTATGTTTTTCTATTTATATTTTATATTCATGGTTTTATTTTAACAGCATTTTGTGTATAGATTGTGAAGATTGTGAAAACAATATAAAAAAAATTGTCTTTTTTTATCATTCGCTCTGTAATAGCCTCCGCCGTTATGTCTTAGCCGTAGCTAAATCTTAAGATTTTAATTCTTAAGATTTAGCCCCTAAATATTAAGAATTTATATATTGAGGATTGATATCGAATCATGTATTATATTAGTGATGCTTTGTGACCATACTTTAAAAGAGCTTAAAAGATTACATTATTTATATAACCTTATTTATATTAAAAAAGCCTTTCTCATGGCAGTGGTGATAATTATGATAAAAGATAATCAAAAAACATTCAATAGAATACATGTAATAATTGACGGCTGTTTATTGGCATTATCTTACGTCGTTTCTTATTATTTACGTTTTTATAGTCCCTTAAGGTTTCTGATTAAATGGGATCCCCACGCTTGGTTTTATACCTTGGCGGAATATTCCCGGATATTATTTTTTTTAATTCCGGGTTATTTAATTATATATTCCTTATGTAATTTATATGCACCCAAACGGGGGCAAAGCAGGCTTGTCAATTTGTGGAATATTATTAAGGCTAATATTTTGGGCACCTTTTATTTCACCTTCATCTTGTATGCGGTAAAAGAAACTAATTATTCCCGTTTCTTGATAGCCATATTTTTTATAGTCAACATAATATTTGACACCAGCTTCCGTGCCGTTCTGGCTTATTCCCTTAAAACGGCCAGAAGAAAGGGCTATAATTTAAAACATATTGTTTTAGTGGGATACAGCCGTGCGGCGGAAGCATACATTGACAGAATACTGGTAAATCCCCAATGGGGTTATTACATCCATGGAATTCTGGACGATAACATAGAACAGGGCACCGTATACAAAAACATCAAAGTGATCGGCGTAATTGACAACCTGCTGGAAATACTCCCGGAAAACCGTCTGGATGAAATAGCTATTACCCTTAGCATTAACGAATATTCCAAATTAGGACGGATCGTGGGAATCTGTGAAAAGTCGGGTGTACACACCAAATTTATTCCGGATTACCAGAACTTTTTCCCCACCGTTCCCTATACGGAGGACTTAGACGGCCTTCCGGTCATCAATATCCGCAATGTGCCGTTAAGCAATACGCTCAACCGGTTCATAAAGCGTGCCGTGGATTTGTTCGGTTGTATTGCGGCACTGATAATTTTTTCCATACCAATGATTATCATAGCTGTCATTATCAAGGCTACTTCACCGGGACCGGTTATTTTCAGCCAGGTCCGGATAGGACGGCATAATAAAGAGTTTAAGATGTATAAATTCCGTTCCATGGAAATCCAGCCGGAATCCAAAGAGAAAAAAGCCTGGACAACCTTTAAGGATCCCCGTGTCACCAAGATAGGCAAAATAATCCGCAGAACCAGTATTGATGAATTACCCCAGCTTTTTAACGTTTTAAGAGGTGAGATGAGTCTTGTGGGACCGCGGCCGGAACGGCCGTTTTTCGTAGAAAAATTCAAGGAAGAAATTCCGCGGTATATGATTAAGCATCAGGTTCAGCCCGGTATGACAGGCTGGGCGCAGGTGAAGGGATTCCGGGGCGATACTTCCATTCGAAAGCGGATAGAATGTGATTTATATTATATTGAGAACTGGACCTTGGGGCTGGATTTTAAAATCTTATTTTTTACCATGTTTAATGGCTTTATCAATAAAAACGCATATTAAAATTAAAAAGGTTAGGACGTTAAAATGAGAAATAAAAAAAGGAAAAAAAGATTAAAAAGAAAACTACTGTTATTTATGGATTTAATACTCCTGTTAATTGTTGCCGGATTGGGTTATTTTATATATATGGCAGGCAAAATGCAGCTTGACAACAGCAAAGATTCCTCCATTCTCACCAATAATATCGATAGCAAAGAAATCGGCGGCTACCGCAATATTGCAATCTTTGGCGTTGATTCCAGAGACAATGCTTTAAAGAAAGCTACCCACAGCGATACCATAGTCATAGCAAGTATAAACAAAAAAACAAAAGATATTAAACTGGCTTCTATTTACCGTGATACTTATGCTGACATACCGGATAACGGATTCAATAAGATAAATGCCGCCTATTTTAAAGGAGGTTATCCCTTGGCCTTAAATACCATCAATACCAATTTTGATTTAGACGTTAAAGAATACGTTACGGTTAACTTTGACGCAGTTTGTAAGGTAATTGATTTATTAGGCGGTATTGAACTGGATATCACCAAGGAAGAATTAAAATATGTAAACGGCTATACAAAAGAATTAAACGAAATAAACGGAACCAATGTAGGAAAGCTGAAATCGGCCGGTACCCAGGTAGTGAACGGCACCCATGCAACCGCATATGCCAGAATCAGATATACGGCGGGCGGGGATTTTAAACGTACCGAGCGTCAAAGAATTGTAATCCAGAAAATTTTTGAAAAAACAAAATCCTCTGACCTTTTGACAATCAATTCCATTATAAATGAAATTTTCCCTGAAATATATACCAATTTGGATTCTATTGATATGTTAGATCTTGCAAAGGATATTCTGTCTTATAATATTGTGGAGGAAACGGGATTCCCTTTTGAAAATGTAGCTAAATATTATAATAAAATATCCTACGTTTTCCCTGTGGATTTAGCGGCTAATGTAACGGAGCTTCATAAGTTTTTATTTGATGATGAAACATATATACCCTCCGCAAAGGTTCAGGAAACAAGCACTAAAATACTGGAAATTACCGGTAAGCAATAGAAAACACGGAAAAGGAGCTTGAACTCCGGCTGAAATAAGTAAGTCCCCCTCTTACGCTTCGCTAAGAAGGGGGACTTATTTTGCTTGTATTATCCTTACAATTCTGTCGGCCACACATTTTGAGGCACTGCCATTTTCATATATGTCCAGCTGGTTAAGAAATGCTTCCACTTCGGCCTGATAAACAGGATAATCGAAATTATTAATATTGGCAATCAGCTCCTCTTTTGTTCCGGCCTTCTTAAATGGCAGAAAGTCATAATCGAAATAAAAACCTCTTTCCTTCCCGTAATCCTCCACGTCAGAGGCATATAAAAACACAGGCTTTTTCATAAAGGAGAACTCAAACATAATATTGGAATAATCCGTTATGAGCAATTCCCCCGCTGACATGAGTTCATAAATATCACGGTAATGGGATGCGTTAATTACCTGCTGATTATAGCTGATAAACCCGCTCTGACCGGAAACCAGGGGGTGGAGCCTTACCGCAATTACCCAGCTGCCTCCGAATTTTTTTTCTATCGCCGATAACAGCTTTTTAAAATCCAGTTGATAAGGCTGTATATTATTATTACCCTCCCGGTAAGTGGGGGCATAAATTGCTATCCTTGCCTTGTCTGTTACGCCAAGCCTTTTTCTTACTTCTTGCGACACACGGTCTGCCATGTGAAACAGTATATCATTTCTGGGGCTACCGCATTCTAAAATTTCCCCTTTATACCAGAAGCTGTTCCGGTACATATTGGTACAAAAACCGGAGTTGGATATATATAAATCCGTCATTTTGGAATCTCTTTTCACGTTGGCAATATACTTAGGCCCCAGCCTGTCCTCATAATCCTTTTCAATTTTCTTAAGTGCGATTCCTCCATGCCAGGTCTGGATATAATATTGCCCTTTCCTTTTTCGTATATAGCTTTCCTTCCGGTTATTGTCCACCCAGACCCTTGCCGTTGCCAGCGCCAGTATGGCTTTCACTGAATTGGTCCTTAGGACTGCAATGCCCTTAGGTGCATAAGCGAAAGCAGGACGGTTGGTGATAAAAATGACTTCCAGCCCATCCACCCGCCGTCTTCTCTTTACCAGCTCTTCCGCTACATATTTAGCATTATCCCCAAATCCCCATACATTGCAGATTACTACTCTCGTCTTACAAATCGGAAGCAGATGGAAAAGACGAAATAATGCGACAATCCAGAAATACCTTATTTGCTTTAATATTGCCAGTATCTGTTCAGGCAGTATTTGTTTTATCCGATTTCTCATAACAGACTCCCGTCCGCTTATTCTATATATATAGAATAAGCATTTAATCCTTCCGGAAACCTACAGCAGTCCACCTAGTATATCGCTGAATTGCTTTGCAGATTTTTGCCAGCTTAAGGATTCTAAATAACCTTCTGCGGTATTGTGCATCTCTTCCAATAACCCAGGCTTCTTAATTACTTCTTTCATCTTACCATATAAATCCATATAGGAAAGGGAAGTAAGGATTGCGCTGCCCTCCGGGAAAAAATAGGGAAAGGTGCCGTCCTCAAATTCAATTAAAGGCAGACCTGTGGCCAGCATTTCATATGGTACCAGGGAAATATTGCTCATGGAAGCCACCATGCCAAAATCAGCTTTTTTATACAAAGCTAACAATTCTTTTTTGGATAACATTCCCAAGTTTTCTCCCGCATCACAGCGGAAGCTTTTATCCTCCCCAAAATATTTAATCTGAAGAAAAATACCGTCTTTTTTAAATTCTTCCTTTACCTGCCTTAACAGATATTGGGTGATACAAGGCAGCCTTTTTCCATAATATTTTAAATAAACGGCCAGAATGAAATCTTTTTTCCCGGCATAAGCAGCATAATCCCTGTGACAGGACGGATATTCCCGCTTTTCATAGGGAAATTCAATATAATCCACCGGAGACGTTGCCCTGCAGTTCTTCTCCACCATTTCTTTATTCCAGGGGCCTAAGCTGACCATATGAAGACCTTGCTCATAGGTTTTATTGGCCAAAAGAAACAGTTCCCCAAAAGGATAAAAATACGGCTCATAATCCTGAAGAAAGTACATTTTGTAGCCCTTCATTTTTTTTGTAAAGGAAACCGTGTCCCAGGAACTGGCAATTACAATATCCGAGTTTAATTTATCCAGGTATTTATTCGTATACATCTCTCCCTGATAATTACTCAGATTACAGCCTGCGCATTCTATCATATCTGACTTTGTCTGGGGCTTGTACACAATATAGCCCACCTGATAACCCAATTTTGATAACTCGGTCCCCAACCTTAAAATTGAAGTCTGACCGCCGTTATACTTGGCCATACGCTCAATAACAAAGGTAATCTTATGGTTCTTTACCGGATTACTATTATGGAGGACAGAGGGGTCATAATTAGCCAGTCTGGCATTCACCTGCCTTTTTTCCATCGCGGCTAAAAGATTGTGATAAATTCCCTTTCCCCTGATTTTTAAAATGCTTTTCCATTTATTGATCATATTTGTATTACCTTTCCGCCTCCCTCAATACGGGCCGGGAACATGCAGATAGATTCTGTATGAGCTGTACTACCTTCTGGGAAGCATTTCCGTTATCTGCATGGTTATATTTATTATGAAATGCATCGTATTTTAACGCAAATTCCTCACCATTATAATTTAGAATGGAATCAATTAATTCCTCAGTGGACCTTACAATAGGTCCCGGAGCTTCTTCTAAGAAATCAAAATAAAAACCTCTTAAATTGTTTTTGTATCCTTCCAAATCATAAGTGAAAAACAACATGGGTCTTTTTAAAATACTGTAATCAAACATAACGGAAGAATAATCCGTAATCAGCATATCCGCCACCAGATATAACAAAGCAATATCCTCACACATATCAAATTTATAAACAAAGCCTTTCAATGCCGACCAATCCAGCGTTTCTTTCACCAGATAATGATATTTGACAACACACACATACTCATTCCCCAGTTTTTCCCGGAGCAGATTAAAATCCAGGACCTTATTAAATTTATAGGCACCTTTCTCATAATACTCATTATCCCTCCAGGTGGGGGCATACAATAAAATCTTTTTATCCAGGGGCAGCCCCATTTTTTTCTTTAAAGGGATAACCGTTTCCTCATTGTTACCGGAAAACAGGATATCATTTCTGGGATAACCGATTTCTAATATGGTTTTATTAAATGCAAATGCCCTACGGAATACTTCTGTAGAAAAATGATTTTGGGAAATCAGATAGTCCCAGGTTCGTGTATTTTTATAAAAATTCTTTTTGTATTCCTCAATATTGGTTTCACCTGCCATATTGACGGATTTCATATCCAGTGCTAACTTTTTAAGAGGCGTGCCATGCCAGGTCTGAATGTAACGCACGCCCTTCCGTTTAATAATATAATTCGGCTGTCTGCAGTCACTTACCCATATTCCTGCAATACCCATAATCATAAAATAAAGGGTTCTGGTTCTTTTTAACTTTTTGGCATTTCCCGGAACATAAGTACTTACATCGTCCAGCATGATATAACACCGGTATTTCTTATCCAGTCCCCCCCGCACCATTTCTTCATAGATACATTTCGGGTTGCCGGTATAATTTCTGCCCATATTGCTTTCAAATACTATAATATCCTTTTGCACGGGGATTATCTTAATTTCAATGTGATATAATCGGAGAACTATTTTCCTTCCTGCTCTCTTTATTAATTTCAGGGCCTTTTTTATTACCTCATTTGCTGCCTTTTTTATATTCCTTATCCTCTGTCTCAAATCCGGAATTTTCATGTAAGTTTCTCCCACCTATTTTCTCCCTAAGTGAAGATCGTTTTTTATTTTAGTAGTTGAGATTCCCTCTGTTCTAGGCAGGTAGACAACCTCACAATAGTCCTTAAGAAAATCGAATTCACCCTTCCAGTCATCCCCCATAACAAAAACATCTATATCATTTTCTACAACATCCTTTATTTTTTGCTCCCAATTGTATTCCGGGATTACTTCATCCACATATTTTATAGCTTCTAATATAATCTTCCTGTCTTCGTAGGAGTGATAAGCGGTTTTATGCTTTACGGCATTGAATTCATCGGTGGATAAAACCACAACAAGATAGTCGCCTAACTTTTTTGCCCTTCTTAATAAGTTGATATGCCCCACATGAAGCAAATCATAAGTACCATAAGTAATAACTTTTTTCATAATCTTAATTGCCTTTCTTCCTATCTATTTACACCTATATGTTTTATATAAGTTTCATCCTATCGTTTACTTTTTAAACATGAAACATTGCAAATGTTAATTTAAAGCTGCTATTTTCTTAAGTTTAGTCCGGCAGTTCTTCTCCCAGGCCGGATTCAATGGCTTTCATAAGGGTGCCCAGAGCCTCCTTTTCATCTTCACCTTCACAGATTAACTCTATTTCATCACCGGATTTTATACACGCACCCAGTACCCCTAAGACACTTTTGGCATTGGCAGTCGTGTTCTTGAATCGAATATTTACCTTGGAACGAAATTCTATGGCTGTTTTGCATAGTATACCAGCCGGCCGTAAATGTAATCCCGTAGGATTTTTTACTACAACCTTACTACTTACCATTCCTCTACCTCCTATAAACCGCCTTTGGTTATTTGTATGTATTCAATCCGGATTCCTGACCTTTTATTAACCCTTTATCCAGAAGCATCACTTATTTTAATGCTTATACTGGAATTTGAGATGGTAATATCGCTGTCCGGCGGATTGAACTCTATATTGTATCGTCTGGTTCCAATATCCGTATTCCCTAAATCAATATACGGCTTCAAATTATATTTGTTAATAGTGGAAAGCACGTCTTTTTCCCCGTAAACTTCCACCTTTAAAGTAGCCTTCTTGTTAAATGTAGCCGTTAAGCCTGCGGGTAAATTACGAAGCTCTATATCGCTGCTGTTATAGCTGATATCCTTGCTTATTAATTTTTCAACCTTTACATTAATAACGGCAGTTTGATTATCATCTATGAGAATTACGTCATCTTTGATAAAATCCACAATATTAACCTCATCTTCAATATCTGACTTTTGGTTATCGATATTGTATTCACCCATTATATATTGTACTTTATCCAGTTCACTCTGTTCACCTGCTATCACCACCTGCTTGGGCTCATAGTCAGGGGTTCCGTATTTATACCCGGGGTACGGCGTTCCCTTCAATTCAATAAACAGATTTACTGTTTTCGTTTTTAGAAGATCCACCGATACATTCACTTCTTCATAGTTTAATTCCATTTTACCGGAGTCCATTAAGGTCCCGTTATTATCATATACTTTAGGAACGATCCCTGTTTTCTCAAACGATTCCCTAACGTCGGCAACGTTTACTTCTACAACTACTTCCTTTATTTTGTTAATAACCGATTCCGCCCCTGATACCTGTATAATATTAGGACTGGCCGTTTTCTCCTTAATATAGTATCCCTCCGCAACTGTACCTATTGTTACCACATCAATTTTGAACTGCTTTGTTTCCAGGTTTTCCAGATTCACCTGCATGGTATGATTTTCTTTCTCTATTTCAACATTATCGCCATACTCCGGTAGGGCTACATCAATTGGAACCGCCCCTACTATGGATAATTTTGACAGGTCTGCTACCGCCTGGAAATCGGATACTTCAAGAGATTCAATAATGGAACGTTTTGCTTTTACCTTTACATCAACCGCATTTCCGGAAACCACATCATATACTTTATCTACCTGTGCCAAAGCATTTTCATTAATTTTAGTAACAGGTATATCATAAAAAGTCTGCGTATCAACAGGGTCCTCAACATTCAGGATAACAACCCATACAAGAAATGCCACAAGCAGGGACAGAATTTTAAGGCTTAAGTTTCTAGTCAATCTTTTTTTCATTCTTATCCCTTCCCTTCCATAATTTAATTTTCTTAACATCAACCGCTTTATCCTGCAGAGCAATGATTTTATTGCGCAGATAGTCCCCGTCCACATTCCGGATTAAAGTTCCGCCGGTGGCTATGGATACCTTGCCGGTTTCCTCCGAAACAATGATTGTTAAACTGTCACTCACCTCGCTGACACCGATACCGGCTCTGTGTCTGGTCCCCAGATCTTTGCTTAAATGCATATTGTCGGATAAGGGCAGGTAACAGGTAGCCGCTACTATCCGGTTGCCCCGAAGAATGACGGCTCCGTCATGTAAAGGAGTATTGTGCTCAAATATGTTAATTAATAACTGGCTGCTGACCAGGGAATCTATTGCTATGCCTGTCTTCTCGAATTCACTTAAGGGTATATCCTTTTCAATTACAATTAAAGCACCGGTTTTGGTTTTCGCCAGCTCAAAAGAAGCTTTTACAATCCCTACCACCGTTTCGTCGGAAAAACGCTCGTTCCTGTCCTTGGAATCGTTAAAGTTAAACAGCGGACTCACTAAATTATTCTGACCAAGCTGTTCCAGGGCTTTCCTAAATTCCGGCTGAAATACGATAATGACTGCAATAATACCCACATTAATGCATTTAAAGAAAATCCACAGTATAACGTTTAAATTTAATATGGAGGCAATAATCCATAAAACCAGTAAGACAATGAGACCCTTCACTAATATCCATGCTCTTGTCTGTTTTACCCATCTGATTACATTATAAATTGCAAAAGCAATAATAAGAATTTCGAAAATATCCGTAATTCCTATTTTGGGAAGTGACAGCCACGCTACGTAATCTTTAAAAAAATTTATAATTGTCTCCATAATAACACACCTGCTTTATATAGTATTATTTCGAATCGTCTTTGTTGCTGACATCATAGTTTTGGTACTCCTCATGGTACTCCTCATAATCCTCTTCATAGTCTTCTTCCTCTTCCGGTAAAACTTCATTGTTTATTTTACCCATTAAATCCCGGGGTAAAGTGGCATTTTTCTGGGTATTGAACCTCTTTACGTTAACCTGAGGCGCCGTTACATTAATCTTGGGCACGGCCTTCACATAATAATAATAATCCTCATCTTCAAACTGTACATGTTCCACACCTGTGTAATCAAGAGCTATGTAAAAAAATTGTATTACTACGGTTAAAATTCCAGAAACAACCGTGCCTGCAATCATAACACCGATCTGTTCCGATACCTCCAGTTTCAAATCACTGAATAAAAATCCTAAAATACAGGTAAGAGTACCTGCTGCCACGGCAATTTCACGGGCATAATCAAATTTCATCCGTCTTACAAAATAGGTTACAAGAATAATCAGGGAAAAAATAACAATTGTCATAAATAATTGTTTATTACTGAATAAACTGTCTATCACATAAGTATATAGCTGCAGGGTATCCTCAACACTGGTACTAATCTGCATAGTAGCCGCTTCCTTTATGATTCCGAACAAATAGAACAGAATCACCCCGCATGCCGTAGGTACTATGGAAAGAGGGGTTGCAAATAATCCTAATACAAGGGGTATAATATACGGAATCTTTAAAAAATACAGAACAGGAATTGCTACAACCGCATATCCCAATTTAGGTGTAAACCGGAGAAATAAACAATACATGATTAATAAAATCATTATAACAATCACGGATAAAATTTTTGATAAATAATAAACATGACCTATGGTTATCAAAGCCGCCAGTAAAACCAATATGGCAGACGGCGTAAACGCACTTAGTAACGATAATACCAATGCAACGGAAATCTGCTTTAGCCGATGGTCATAACCGATGGAAGTGTTGATTATCTGAAACACAATCATAGCTATCAGAAATTTTAAAACTGTATCGATATATATTTCATGTTTTTGGTACAGACTTCGCAACCTTGCCCTTAGTACTAAAAATGTCATCATTATTTTTTGCCTCCCAACTATCCCTTCGCTTTCTCTTCTCTATAAAAACTGCTTAATTTCTTCAGGGATTTGTAATATTTTGACAGGTTTTTTCTGGAATAATCATATTTTAACGAATATCCTATTATTGAGCCGGTTACAAATACTGCCATAATCATAATATAAAGTCCTAAGACATACTGCCCTATCCGGACAAAATCAAAGGTTACTAATTTACTAATTATATATTCAGCCCTATACATTCCTATCATCAGCAGAATCAGAATATAGCCCATGGTAACGCTTACAACGGTCTTTAGGACCTGCAGCCTGACATAATCCGTTTTGTAATATTTACTCATTTTAATGTCTTCTTTACCCTCTTTTTGTTCGTATAAAGCAAGTTTAGTCATGATCCTGATCTTTTTATTGTTTAACATACTATAACCTCCATTTTGTTACTCCTGCCCCCCTGAATTTCATACTATTTATTATTGTATTTTTCACAATATTATTATACATTATAACATACCGTCAAATGATTTTCGAGCCTTATTTTTAAAGAATTATTTTTCTTATTGCAGCAAGTAATTTATAAGGTTATAATAATAACCACCGAAGACATTTTCAAAAAACTGACGGAGGACTGATTGTGCTTGATGTCCGAATATGGAAACAAATAGCAAGCTATAGGATTGCAGAATAGATATTATATTTCCGACTCAATTGGTAGTAAGCGAAATTCCTTTTCCCTTTCACTATATCTCCCAATCATGAATGTCCAAATGTTCGGGGCGAGATAAAAATTTTTATCTATAATAAAAAACGCCCGGATGGACAAATATCCTCTGGACGTTTTTTATATATCAATGATATCATTTGTAAGTTCATATTTCAAAAAATTGCAAAGTACTTTCCAACACTATCAATAGAAATACTTACCACATTTCAGACAAGTCCAACAAACAAGCCCATGTGGAACCACATACTTGTTTGTATGGCAATTAGGGCAGCTATAAAAAAACTGCACCCCTTTAGTCTGACATGTTGATTTTATCACATGCCTAACTTTTGGGGTGCAGTTAAATCGGAGGTTGATTTCGCTGTGTTGTTTAAATTGGTTTTGCCGTTACTTTTGCATAATATGGATGGCAAAGCCGCCAAACTCGCCGTCTAAATAGACGTTCTTCAGTTTGCCATCCTCGGAATATGCGGCAGTATCCATGTTGAAGGAGAAGCCTTTCTCTTTCAACTCTTCTGCGGCAGCGGTCAAATCAGGTGTACGCATAGCGATATGACCGTTTGCACCCAGGAATGGAGCCTTCATACACTCGAAGTAAGGGCCGCCGAATTCGGACTTTTGTCCGTGACGAGGCTCCAGGTTAAACAACATGCTCAGAAGCTGAGCTAGTGCACTGGCAAGTTGATATCTTGTCTAATGGCTTGCCTGAATTTCCATCTGCTTCGTTGTCGTCAATCGACGTAGCCACCGCTACGCCTCATTCCTCCGCCTCGCAGAATGAAA
>JAATFT010000063.1 GCA_015655075.1 Clostridiales bacterium
GCTGCTTTAACAACTGTACGAATGGATTTTGCAATACGGCCTTGTTTTCCAATGACCTTACCCATATCTTCCGGGGCCACTTTCAATTCAACAACAATAGACTTATCGGTTTCCTTCTCAGTTACAACAACTTCTTCCGGGTGATCAACGAGTGATGCAGCAATTACTTTAACCAATTCTTTCATTACTCTTCACCTCCACTGGAATGTGAAATACATAGTACAATAATGTAGTACAAAATTTGTACTATTCCTATAGCAACTAAACTGTTAAGCTCAAGCAGCCATTATTTTGTAATGCCTGCTTTTTTAAATAAATTACCAACTGTTTCAGTAGGCTGCGCGCCGTTTGATAACCATTTCTTAGCTGCTTCTTCATTGATCTTGAAAGCACTCGGCTCCATGGTCGGATCATAAGTGCCAATCTCTTCGATAAATTTACCATTCCTTGGTGATCTGGAATCAGAAACAATGATTCTATAGAAAGGGGCCTTTTTTTGTCCCATTCTCTTTAATCTGATTTTAACTGCCATTTACATTCACCTCCTTAAATTAATATCCCTTAATATAAATTTCCTATTAAGCTTTTATTGTAAAAGTTATAACAAATATTGTATATAACATAACAACCTGCTACAATCCAAACGGCAGCTTAAATTTGCCGCGTTTGGCTCCCTTTCCGCCCATCATACCGGAATACTGTTTCATCATCTTTTTCATCTGCTCAAACTGTTTCACCAGCTTATTTACCTCACTGATATCCACCCCGGCACCTTTTGAAATACGTTTCTTTCTGGACGGATTTAATATATCCGGATTGGAGCGTTCTGCCTTAGTCATGGAATAAATAATTGCCTCCACACCGGAGAGGGCGTTTTCATCAATATCCACGTCTTTTAAACCGCCGCCCATGCCAGGCATCATTTTTAATATATCACCAATGCCGCCCATTTTTTTAATCTGCTGCATCTGTTCTAAGAAATCATTAAAATCAAATTCCGCCTTTTTGATTTTCTTCTCCAACTGCTTTGCCTTTTCCTCATCAAAATCCATCTGGGCCTTATCAATTAAGGTCAGGATATCCCCCATACCTAGAATTCTGGATGTCATTCGGTCGGGATAAAATTGTTCCAAGTCCGATAATTTTTCCCCCATACCAACATAAAAGATAGGCTTTCCGGTTACGGCACGAATGGAAAGAGCCGCGCCGCCTCTGGTATCACCGTCTAATTTAGTCAGAATAACACCGTCAATACCAATTTTGTTACTGAACGTTTCGGCGACATTCACCGCATCCTGACCGGTCATGGAATCAACTATCAGGATGGTCTGATATACGTCCACAGTTTCTTTTATTACGATTAACTCATTCATCATATCTTCATCAATATGAAGACGTCCCGCCGTATCCAGGATGACAACATTATAATTGTTCTTTAAAGCATGTTCGATTGCGGCTTTAGAAATATTTTCCGGCTTATGCTTATCTCCCATGGAAAAAACGGGTACACCCTGCTTATCTCCGTTAATCTGAAGCTGTTTGGCGGCTGCCGGCCTGTAAATATCACAGGCGACAAGTAAAGGTTTTTTACCTTTGGATTTAAACTTACCCGCTAATTTTGCCGCCGTGGTGGTTTTACCGGCGCCCTGAAGGCCGCACATCATAATAACTGTGATTTCATTGCCCGGTTTAAAGGCTATTTCTGTGGTTTTTGCACCCATCAGATTGACCATTTCTTCATTTACAATCTTGATTACCATTTGCCCGGGGGTTAAGCTTGACATTACATCCTGGCCAACCGCTCTCTCCTGTAGGGATTTTATAAAATTTTTAACAACCCTAAAGTTAACATCCGCTTCTAACAGAGCCATCTTAACTTCCTTTAAAGCGGCGGCGACATCCGCTTCGGATAAACGTCCCTTCCCTCTTAAGGTCTTAAATATATTTTGTAGTTTTTCGGATAGGCTATCAAATGCCATGCACAACCTCCTAATTATTATATCAGTTCTCTTAAAACATGAACGCAGTTGAATTTTCTGTAGCAACTGTCTGTGCAAGTTGCCGGTTAATTATAAATCTTGTAATATGCTATCGGATAACATAATTATTTCTTCCAGATAAACCTGCTCCTTGGATAACATCATATGTTCCGAAAGCTCTTTGATCCGGTTTACCTTTACTTTGGTTTTCTCAAACTTCTTTACCAAACAAAGCTTTTCTTCGTAATCCTTTAACTGTTTGCCGCAGCGTTTTACAATATCATAAACACCCTGCCTGCTGATGCTCTGCTCTTCTGCAATCTCACCCAGAGACAAATCATTGAGTATATAATCTTCGAATATGTGTTTATTATGGCTTTTAAGCAATTCACCGTAAAAGTCAAATAAAATTGAAAGCTCTATTTTTTCTTTCAGTTTATCGTCCACTTCGATATTGTCCATCCAACACCACCTGTAAAGTTATTTTCTTTACAGGTGGTAGTATAACTAACTTTAACAGGTTTGTCAAGTAATAATTCTTTTTTCAGCTTTATGGAATGCACCCTTAAGAAAATTTTTCTCGATATTATGTATTGTCATAACCGGAGCAGGCTCTCCAATTATATCCTTAAGTCTTTTCTCCATAACCAATAAATGCCTCCATTGTCCCATCTTATAAGCAGTATTATAATAAACGCCTATTTCCGTAAATCCGCATTTTTTATGAAGTGCCACACTGCTTTCGTTAGGTATGCATATTAAGGAATAAATATTATAAAAGCCCTGTTTTTTAGCTATATGAAACAATGCTTCATATAATGCGGTTCCAATACCTTTCCTGTAGACTTTTTCATCTAAATATACGGAGCATTCACAATCCCAGCCATAAGCCGCTCGTTCTAAATGGGGTGAACAATATGCATATCCTGCGATTATCCCGTCCAGGGAGCAGACCAGCCAGGGGAATTTTCCCATCACCTTCTTCATACGTTCCCGGAACTTCTCAACCGAAATTTTATCATATTCAAAAGTAATTACCGTATTTAATATATATGGTTCATAAATCCTGTATATTTCTTCCGCATCCTCTAAGGCCGCCATTCTGATTCTAATTTCACTCATCTTAACCTCCATTCTGCGCAAGCTTGATAGTTCGTAAAGCGAACTAGTGCACTGGCAAGTTGATATCTTGTCTAATGGCTTGCCTGAATTTCCATCTGCTTCGTTGTCGTCAATCGACGTAGCCACCGCTACGCCTCATTTCTCCGCCTCGCAGAATGAAAATCCATTCTACACCATTAGTCCAAGTATCAACTTGTCAGCACACTAGAGCGTGTTTGAAAAATCATCGCACCGTTCTGAACGCTCCACTTTGCGGTATACTAAGAAGTTTATGCCGAGGATTACGCAGGCACAAAACTTCTGGTTGAAAAAGCTTTGTTTTTCCAGCTTTGTTTTTCTGTGGTATCTTTTATTTTGCTTGATGCATAAATAAAAATGCGCCTATACCTACTGCAATTGTTAAATTCAAAGAATCCACATCCGGGGATTGCGGTATACATATACTGGTTCCTTCCTTTAAAAAAGAATCCTTAAGTCCGGCCGCTTCATTACCAAAAACAAGGGAAAACAGATCCGTTTTAGGACAATTTTGTACCTCTAAAGTGTTGGCTCCGTTTAACATAAAAGTAAAAACATCATGGTTCGGATATTGCTCTCTATATTCCCCAAAAGAATTAAAATGCTGATGCCGTAATTTAAACAGGGCTCCCATGGAAGAACGTATGGTTTTCGGATTAAACAAATCCGCACATGGCTTAATTAATGCTATGTCATATATCCCCATACCCACAGCCGTCCGGATAATGGTTCCCAGATTACCCATATTACTGGGATTAACTAATACAATATGAGATTTACTCTGGTCCAGGGAACATTCATATTGATCAAATACACCAATCACAAAGCAATTTTCCTTATCACTTATTTTACGGAATAATTTATCATCCGTTAAAGCCGGAATTTTATTTTCACCGCATAACTCTAACAGGTTTTCCCGGTCCGTAAAGGTGGAATGAATATAAACCTCCCTTACTAATTCTGGATACCCTTTCAGCAATTCAAAGGTGGGAAAAGCTCCTAATGTATATGAATAATTTACTCCCTTTTTATAGGGTTTTATTTGCTCCATAATATCCTCCGAAATCATCTAAATCCAACCGTTATAGGTAAATAAAAATAAGTTGAGGTTAAGTTGATTCAAAAATTATTCCATGTATATAAAAACCAGGCAAATCCCAACAATTAGAATTTGCCCTATTTTTTAAGATTTATATTATATAAATTATCGGAAGATGCTCTTTATCTTCTGATAAAAGGCGGTGCTTTTTACCGCCGTGAATCTGATTATAGAAACATGTTTTTTGTTTCTATAATATATTTTTAATATACAATTTTATCGTATTTACATTTATATTATTTTTTTAAACCGGATAAGCCTGGTTTAGAGTATCCGCTGCAGATAAATCAACTTTGGTTTTCTGTGCCTGACGGTATTTAAAGAATTCCGTTGCAACCTGAGGGAATAACGCATAGGATAAAACATCTTCATCCTGTTCCTTCCATTGTTCCATTTCTTTTTCAATGGTTTTTAATTCCGGCTTTAATAAATCAGCCGGACGGCAGGTAATCGGAGTCGCATCCCCTATAACCTTCTTTTGAACTTCAGAATTAAAAGGTTTAACCGTACGCCCATATTCACCGGATAATACGGCTTTCGCTTCCTTAGTTACCATCTTATAACGCTCTCCGGCTATAACATTAAGCACAGCCTGTGTGCCAACGATCTGGCTGGAGGGAGTAACTAACGGCGGTTCGCCAAAATCCTTACGTACCTTTGGAATTTCCTTTAAAACTTCATAGTACTTATCTTCTGCTTTTTGTTCTTTTAATTGAGAAACAAGGTTGGACAGCATCCCCCCCGGCACCTGATATAATAAGGTTTTAATATCAACCCCCATTACCTTGGGATTTAACAATCCGGTCTCTAAAGCCTTGTCTCTTAGCGGTCTGAAATAATCTGCAATTTCAGCAAGCAGCTGCTGGTCAAAACCTGTATCATAGGGAGTACCTTTAAAGGTTTCAACCATAACTTCCGTAGCCGGCTGGCTGGTGCCCATTGCAAAGGGTGACATAGCTGTATCAATAATATCACAGCCTGCTTCCACAGCCTTCATATATGTCATGGCCGCAACGCCGCTGGTATAGTGGGTATGAAGATCTATGGGAATACTAACCGCCGATTTCAATGCGGTAATTAAATTTGTAGCCTCATAAGGAACTAACAGGCCGGCCATATCCTTAACACAAATGGAATTGGCACCCATTTCCTCAATCTTCTTGGCCATATCAACATAATATTCCGTAGTATAAGCATCCCCTAACGTATAGGATATTGCCACCTGTACATGGCCTTTTTCTTTGTTAGCTGCTTTCACGGCACATTCTAAATTTCTTAAGTCATTAAAAGCGTCAAATATTCTTATGATGTCAATCCCGTTAGAAATAGATTTCTGTACAAAATATTCCACCACATCGTCGGCATAATGACGATAACCCAATATGTTCTGACCTCTGAATAACATCTGAAGTTTTGTATTTTTAAATCCGGCTCTTAGTTTTCTAAGCCTTTCCCAAGGATCCTCTTTTAAAAACCTTAAACACGCGTCAAAAGTGGCGCCTCCCCAACATTCCACTGCATGATATCCAACTTTATCCATTTTATCAATAATGGGAAGCATCTGTTCTGTTGTCATTCTTGTGGCAACTAAGGACTGATGAGCGTCACGTAATATAGTTTCGGTAATTTTTACCGGTCTTTTTGCTTGATCTGACATTCGTTTACCTCCTGTTAAAACCTCAATTTAAGGTGGCCAATAAAGTACTGGATTCCACCATATCGCCGCTGGAAACATTAATACTGGCAACCGTACCGTTTTCAGGAGCGACTATTTCATTTTCCATCTTCATGGCTTCTAATATTAAAAGAACATCTCCACGTTTTACTGTTTGTCCAACACTTGCCTTGATTGCCAGAATCTTACCGGGCATGGGAGCATTGATTTTGATGTTGCCTGCTGCGCCGGATGGAGCGGCGGGTGTTTTCGCTGCCGGTACTTCTGCCTTAGGTGCCGGTGCTGCTACCGGTGCCGTTTTAGGAGCTACTGCCGGTGCTTCTGTCTTCGGTGCTGCTTGAACTGTATTTCCTGTATTTTCTTCCACTGTTACTTCATATGCTGTTCCATTGACGGTAATCGTGTAATTCTTCATGATATATTTCCTCCTTGTGTCTTGCAAATATTCCATATTTGCAAAGTAACTATATTATTAATCAAAAAACAGTATTAATCACAATTAATAATCATATTAAAATTGCTATGCAAATTTGTATTCTGCCAAAATTGCATTATGCATTCTGCCATCTTTTATTATTAATTCTTCTGATTGACCTTACAATTAATCCATCGGCAGGTACCTCATGATCCATAGATGCCATAATTGCAGCCGTAATGACCGCCACTAATTCTAAATCATCTGTCAGCCTATCTTCCAATACCGCGTCTACTGTTTCGTCTGCCGGATTTCCTAAATCAGAACCGGTACCCTCCGGTTTTGTATTCGATAAATTAAAAACAAATCTTATTATATATATCAAACCGACGATAAAAATTAATACGGCAAATATAATACCTAAGCCTAATAAAATATATAACAGCGGCCGGGGAATATAATCGGCAAAACCTGCATTGGTATTCGCTTCCAATATTACGTTGTATAATCCTGAATGTAAAAGACTCATATTTTGCTCCCATCTGCGCTTATGCGCAAGTATAAATCAGGGATGTATATTTACTATACGGTGCCGTGTTTTTTACCGGGACGGCTTTCTCTCTTCGTAAACAACATCTCATATGCATAAATTAAATGTTTTCTGACCGATGCGGCGTCTATAATACTGTCAACATATCCGCGTTTTGCTGCAACCAACGCACTGGATTGAAGTTTGGCATATTCAGAAGCCTTTTCTTCAATAACAGAAGGATCTTTTTCATACATAATCTGAGCGGCCAATTTAGCGTCCATCATCCCTATTTCTGCTCCTTCCAATGCAAATACAAGATCTGCGCCAATATGTTTGGAATTCATGGTCAGATAAGCGCTGCCATAAGCTTTTCCCGTTATTACATTAACCTTGGGCACGGTTGCATTGGCAAATGCGTAAGTTAACTTAGCGGTTGCAATACCAATGGATTTTTCTTCTTCAATCGTTGCCTTATATCCGGTAACATTGGTTAACGTTAAGATTGGGATTTGATAAGAATCACATATCTGAACAAATTTCTCTGCCTTATAGCAGCCCGCCGTGGTTAAGGACCCGTCAAATTTTTCGATTATTTTCCCCCCGCCGTCCAATACCTCCGTGCGGTTTGCCACGGCGCCAACCGTCATTCCGTTAAGACGTATAAATCCTGTAACCATTTCATTTGCATAATCTGCTTTTACTTCCAAAAAATAATGATTATCCGAAATTTCCTTTAAGGCGGCAGCGGAATCAGCAATAGATGCAGTGATTTCAGGAACTAATCTGTTTAAATCATCGGTACATTCATCATAGGATGCATCGTCTTCATTATTGGAAGGTAATATAGTAACCAATTCTCTGATTTTAGAAAGTACAGAGGCATCATCCTCCAAAACAAAATCAACAGCTCCTGATGCGGCCTGAAAATCAGCGGCCGCTGTATCAAGTTTTGCCGTAAAGTTATTTTCTATTGCATTTGGTGAATTGACAAATAATTTAGCACCATTTTCAGCCATAAATGAAAAATCACTTAAGGATGTCAAAACTGCCGCCCCTCCACCGCAAGTACCAAGTACCGCAGTTATCTGTGGAATTACTCCGGAGGCTAAAGTTTGTTTCAAATAGATTTCACCAAATCCATTTAATGCATCCGTAGCTTCCTGCAGTCTTAAACCGGCACAGTCAATAATACCGATGACCGGTGCCCCTACCTTAAGTGCCAAATCATAAATATGTGTTATTTTTTTTGCATGCATTTCACCAATTGTACCATTTAATGCGGATTTATCCTGACAATATACATATACAAGATTACCGTCAATAATTCCATAACCGGTAATCACACCATCAGCAGGTATTTCTTTCTGTTGCAGATTAAAATCGGTACTTCTTCTTGTTACCAATGCACCGACTTCAACGAAACTATTGTCGTCAAGCAGAGTGTTTATTCTTTCTCTTGCTGACAATTGTGCTGTCGTATTCATTTACTGCCCTCCATTTACTTTTTATAATATTAAAATCAAATTTCTGCCGATTATAAGTATATCCCTTTTTTGGCAAAATTTCAATACTTAAATGCATAAAGCGCATAAAGCTGACCTCCTGCATAAAACTGACCTCTTGTTTATAACTTAACACCACATAAAAGCAATATAATCAGGCATTTCAAATCAATTCACATATTTTTTAATTAAATCTAATTGAAAACCTTTACGATATAAACTGGCAGCCAATTTTACTTTTTCTTCTTCCGTCATATCGCCGACGGATTTTGTCTTTTTCCTTATGGCTTTTTGTATGGCATCCTCTTCGTCATCATATTCCTCACAAAAAGCTTGGTCAATATTCTCTTTTTCTATACCCTTTTGTATAAGCTCCCCGTAAATCTGCCGTTTACTTTTAACAGCTTTTCTAGTTCTGACATAATTAACGGCATATCTTGCATCATCAATATAATGATAATTTTTTATATATGTCAATACCTGGGAAATAATAAAATTCGTATACTCTGCCTGCCTTAATTTACAAATAAGCTCCTGCTCCGTCCGGTCCGTTAATTTTAGTATTGCAAGGGCTTTCTGTTTCGCCCTTCTTAAAATCGTGTTTTTACATATATCCTGGTATACCTCGTCTGAAATTTCTTCGTTTTCTCTTAAATGATGCATCGCCAGTTCCTTATGATACAGCCAGAAATGATAATCATTATCTATGTAAATCTTAACTTTTCCTTTTTGGAGTTCCTCTATATTTGTAATTATCATGGTTTTCCTTTCTTGAAAATTTCCCCCGCAAAAATAAAACTCAGCTGATAACCCACCCGCTAAGTTTTATTTTATTATTCATATGCTACGGCGGAATATAAAAGAAGGGTCAAAGCGGATATTCCGGGGCCGCTGTGCTACTTACTGTTTTCCTCCGTGTTCTTGTTAAAATCAACAACATCGGCAGCAATATTAAATTTTTCACGTACTTTTTTATCAACTTCTGCAAATATCTCCGGATTGTCTTTCAAGAAAGCTTTGGCATTCTCACGGCCCTGTCCAATCTTGGCATCGTTATAAGCGTACCACGCACCGCTTTTTACAATGATATTCTCACTGGCCGCAAGATCCAATACATCGCCTTCCCTGGAAATTCCCTGTCCGAACATTATATCAAATTCCGCTTCCTTAAAGGGGGGCGCAATCTTATTCTTAACAACTTTAACTCTGGCTCTGTTACCTATAATATCTCCTCCCTGCTTTAAGGATTCAATTCTGCGGATATCCAAACGTATGGAGGAATAGAATTTAAGAGCCTTGCCGCCTGTGGTTGTCTCCGGACTTCCAAACATAACTCCGACTTTTTCACGCAATTGGTTAATAAATATAACAATACAGTTGCTCTTACTAATAACAGCAGTTAATTTTCTTAAAGCCTGCGACATCAACCTGGCCTGCAGACCCATATGGGAGTCCCCCATTTCACCGTCTATCTCCGCCTTGGGAACCAATGCCGCAACAGAGTCCACAATAATAATATCCACGGCTCCGGAGCGAACCATGGTTTCGGTTATTTCCAAAGCCTGTTCACCGTTGTCCGGCTGGGATATATATAAATTATCAATATCCACTCCGATATTCTTAGCATAAACCGGGTCAAGGGCATGTTCCGCATCAATAAAGCCTGCAATTCCCCCCCTCTTCTGAACTTCTGCCGCCATATGTAATGCTACTGTAGTTTTACCGCTGGATTCCGGTCCGTAAATTTCAATAACTCTTCCTTTTGGAACACCGCCGAGTCCAAGGGCAATATCCAAACTGATGGAACCGGTGGGAACTGTTTCAATATTCATGTGGGATGCCGTATCACCCAATTTCATAACGGAACCTTTGCCATATTGTTTCTCTATCTGCGCCAAGGCCGATTCCAATGCTTTTGTTTTATCTTCCTTTAACATATATTCAATCTCCTTTACATTCACGAACTAATGTTCTTATTATTATAATAGCTTATTATATATTTTTTGTCAATATCAAATGATTTTGTTTCCCGCTTTTCTCATTTTTAAGAAAAATTTTTCTTAAAAGCACCTTGATCTTGAATACCTTAAAAACGTTATTTAATTAATTTATCCCAAATTAAACAGGCCAGACATGGATTTTAATACGAAAATACTGAGGAACAAAATTTTAAGAAACAATATTTATCAGAATATAAAGACTGTATTTTATTATAGCAGATGAAATGGTTTCTGTAAACCAATAAATATTTTTAATTTTCCCCTTTTTTTAAAAAACGGTTTGAAAGTCTCGAAAATAGCCGATTATAGACTATTTCACAAACACAGCTCTCATTAGTCTCAATGCCAGTTTTTTCAATACTTTTAGACCAATTTTTCATATAAATAGCTCTGATGTCCGAAAAAGAAAAAACACCAAAAAAAATTCGCCCCTGTGTTAATGCGCAGGGTGCATAAGAAAGCAACCATCAGACACAAATACAACGAGATAGGTAACCAACAGGCAGAAATGTATAAATCATTTGGCATTATACAAATATGAGAGGATAGGACAGGAGAAATCCAAAACCACCTCACTATCCACAACGAGTTTTTGTAATACTATCGGTTTCAGAATAGTATAGGCAACATCATTCTTAACTAAAATCCCGTCGTCTTTGAACTTGCGTAATATTCGATGAAGATGTCTGTAGCTAACTCCTAACGCTTGTGCCAACTCTATTAAATTGCATTCAAATTTATTATCAGTAGCAATACCTAAAATATAGCTAGCCAAGCGAGCTTCCAATGGATATGATTGGTTATAAGCACTGTTATTGGCTATAAGGGAAAGCTTCATACCCAATGAATGTGTTAAGTATTTCCAGAACTTTGTACTATTTGATGTTTTTGCTTTACAAAGCTTCATAGGAATCGCCATACACCATGTGGGTTCTAAAGATATTACTGTTGACATAATAGGGATAGATTCACATAGTTCTACTTCTCCCAGCACACTTAATGCACTGTAATAACACCATGAAAGTAATTTCCCATTACTTAATAAAGAATATACTTTCACCTTACCTTTTACGATGAATAGAAAATAAGACATATCTTCTCCTGCAATACAGATATTCTCATGCCTTTCATATTGAAATATCTCAACATGAGATGAAATATCTGTATCGAAAAGGCAATTAATATGCCATTTTAAAAGAAGCTCGTAGATTTCTTCTTGGTTTTTTATATTGGTCATAATTAATCCTCCTTAGATTAGTATGACATATGTCCTACATGTTTTCAACTATACTTTGCTATAATGAATTTCAGATATAGATAAGGAGGACGTGAAATGAAGCATAGTTTTTTATTTGCAACGCAGGAATGGCTTGCAGAGGGAGATTACTATGACGAAAAAGGAAATCGTTTCAATTTGACAGGCATTAGCCAAATTGTCTGTGATAAAGACAAATGGACTATAACCGGCTTTATGGAAGTCTTATTCAAGAATCCAACCAAATTTTATAATAATTACAATATCAAAAAAAGTGACAGCGATGATAATATACCTTGGGAATCATATAATCCGGCTCTTGGAAGATTAATAGGTAACATGAGTATTTCTGGTGATACTATCACATCACGCTACACTTCAGAAGATGGGACGTGTTCTGGCTTTGAGACACTACGGCAAATTGATGAACAGACATATGAAAATAAAGGCGAATGCCACGTAAGTGGTAAACGTATTTCATCTTGGTCTGCAATTCTTAAAGCAAAAATGTGAAAAACAATTTACATTCACGCTATTCTTAGTTACAAATCGGCCGATATAATTTATAATGCTGTCATGTTTTAAATAAATAGCAGGGCGGTAATTAAATGTACGCTTTTAAGGGCCTTCCGATGACAGTAATGCAATTGGGAGGCCATTTTATGTGTCAGCTTCAAAACGTGGTCAAAGTCGTACAAGAACAGCCGTCAAGCACTGCCAGCGCATAGCGGAGCAGGAGAGCCAAGCGGTGAATGCGGACAGGTTTCTTTCGGTGGTTCGGAGGTACACGGAAATCAAGGAGTTGACCTCGGCAATCGTCCATGAATTTATAGACCGCATATCAATTCTTTTTTATCTACCCACTTTTTTCCGGATGTATTCTTCTAATTCATCTACAGATAAATTTATCTGTTCCATTGTATCTCTGTCTCTAACAGTTACTATTTCGTTTTCCAGCGTATTATCATCAACAGTAACTGTAAATGGAATTCCAATTGCATCGCCTCTACGGTAACGTTTTCCAATATTGCCTGTATCATCGTAGTTCACCATATATTTACACTTAAGCATAGCATAAATTTCACGAGCTTTCTCGCCATGTTTCTTCTTAACCAATGGTAATACATTTACCTTGATTGGTGCAAGGAATGGATTGATTCTTAAAACAGTTCTGACCGTTCCGTCCTGTAAGACTTCTTCTTCTAAAGTTTCGAATAAAACAGCTAAAACAATACGATCCAAGCCATAAGTAGATTCAATAATATATGGAATATATTTTTCTTTTGTCTGTTCATCAAAGTATTCCATACTTCTTCCTGAATACTCCTGATGTCTAGATAAATCAAAATCTGTTCTGTTGTGTGTTCCATTAATTTCTCCCCATCCAAATGGGAAGAGATATTCAATATCACATGCCGCTTTCGCATAATGCGCTAATTTTTCATGGTCATGATATCTAAGTTTTTCCTCTGGCAGCCCTAAATATTTGAAAAACTCAATGCCATATTTTCTGAAATATTCATACCATTCTTCATCATCGCCTTTTTTGCAGAATGTCTGATATTCCATCTGTTCAAATTCGATTGTTCTGAATGTAAAATTACCTGGTGTGATTTCGTTTCTAAATGCTTTCCCAATCTGTCCAATGCTAAATGGCAATTTAGCTCTCATAGTACGTTGCACATTCAGAAAATTCACATATTCTCCCTGTGCATTTTCAGGCCTTAGATATATTGTGTTAGCACTATCCATTGTTACCCCTCTTTGAGTCGCAAACATCAGATTGAACTGTCTGATATCTGTAAAATTGGATTTGCCGCATTTTGGGCAGGAAACCTTATGCTGGTTAATAAATGCAACCATTTCTTCCTGGGTCATTGTGTCTGCACTGATTGAATTATCAAACTCTTCAATTAGATTGTCGGCACGATGTCTTGTTTTACATTCCTTACAATCCAAAAGAGGGTCGGAAAAGCTGCTTAAATGTCCGCTTGCTTCCCATACGGTTGGATTCATAAAGATATCCGAATCTAATTCAAAACTATTATCTCTTTTTTGAATAAAATAATATCTCCATGCATCTTTAATATTATTTTTTAGTCTGGCACCCAGCGGACCATAATCCCAAGTATTTGCTAGTCCTCCATATATTTCACTTCCCTGAAAAATAAAGCCATACTGATTGCAATAAGCAACAAGTTTGTCCATTGAAATTTCTTTCATGATCCATTTCTCCTGTTTTTAGTAAAAAAATCCGTACTAAGTTACAATTAACGGTAAGTATTTTTAGGCTGTACGATTTTAGGATTAAACCCCTTATCCTTTAAGGCTTTCACAATGGTATCCTTATGTTCATGGCCGAAAGCCTCCATTGTTATAGTCAATTCAACCGCACTGTTTCTGTTAATGCTGACGAACTGATTGTGATCCAGGCGGATAACATTTCCCCTATTTTCTGCAATTACGCCGGCTACGTTAACCAATTCACCCGGCCTGTCAGGAAGCAGTACGGATACGGTAAATATACGGCCTCTCTGGATCAGTCCGTGCTGTACGATGGAGGATACGGTAATAACGTCCATATTACCTCCGCTTAAGATGGATACAACCTTTTTATTTTTGCAGTTTAAATGCTTCAGAGCCGCAACGGACAATAACCCTGAATTTTCAACCACCATTTTATGATTTTCAATCATATCCAGAAAGGTTACAATCAGCTCATGGTCGTCAATTACGATTATTTCGTCAATATTCTTCTGGATATAGGGAAATATGGTGGAGCCGGGGGTTTTCACGGCAGTGCCGTCCGCAATTGTTTCTACGTTTGGCAAAGTCACCACATGACCTGCCTTCAGTGATTCCTGCATACAGTTTGCACCCATAGGCTCAACGCCGATAACTTTTATGTTGGGATTTAATAATTTAGCCAGGGTTGAAACTCCGGCTGCCAAACCGCCGCCGCCAATGGGTACTAAAATGATATCCACTGTGGGAAGTTCCTGAAAAATTTCCATGGCAATAGTGCCCTGGCCGGTGGATACAACTTCATCATCAAAGGGATGAATGAAAGTATAACCCTTTTCCTCTGCTAATTTCAGCGCAAACTGACATGCATCATCATATACATCTCCGTATAATATTACTTCGGCGCCATAATTTTTTGTCCGGTTGACTTTAATTAACGGTGTGGTTGTGGGCATTACAATAACAGCCTTGGCATGATACATCTTGGCCGCATAGGCGACTCCCTGGGCATGGTTGCCCGCGGAGGCGGTGATTAACCCTTTATTCCGGTCTTCCTCCGACAGGGTGCTAATCTTGTAATAGGCCCCTCGTACCTTATAAGCTCCCGTAAACTGCATATTTTCCGGTTTCAGATAAACCTTGTTGCCGGTTGAATCCGAAAAATAGTCACTATAAATCAGTTTTGTCCTTAATGTTACCTTTTTAACCAGTTCCGCAGCTTCTTCAAACTTATCCAATGTCATCATAATCTTTTATCTCCTTTTAGTTGAACAGCGCGTTTACAAAATCTTCAGCGTTGAATTTCTGTAAGTCATCAATATGCTCCCCAATTCCAATATATTTCACCGGTATGCCTAATTCGGACTGAATGGCAATCGCAATTCCGCCCTTTGCAGTACCGTCTAATTTAGTCAGAATAATTCCGGTAATATCCGTAATTTCATTAAACTGCTTTGCCTGGGCAAGTGCATTTTGTCCGGTTGTACCGTCTAAAACCACCAGGGTTTCGCGATAGGCTTCCGGATATTCCCGCACGATAACCCGGTCAATTTTTTTAAGCTCCTCCATTAAATTCTTTTTATTGTGAAGTCTTCCGGCGGTATCACAGATTAAAACATCCGTATTGCGGGCTTTGGCAGCGGTAACCGCATCATAGATGACTGCGGCAGGATCAGACCCCTGCTGTTGGGCAATAATTTCCACACCGGCCCGGATAGCCCATTCGGTTAACTGTTCTATAGCCGCTGCACGGAAAGTATCCGCCGCCGCAACCAGTATCTTCTTTCCCTTATCTTTTAACTGTCCTGCCAGCTTGCCCACCGAAGTGGTTTTACCGACTCCGTTTACACCGATTAAAAGAACGATGGATTTACGGTTTTCAAATTCATAAGCGGCTTCACTTACCTTCATCTGTTCCATTATGCTTTGAATTAACAATTCCTTGCATTCCTTTGGCTCTTTAACTTTATTTTCCTTCACTTTTCTTTTTAGATTTTCAATAATGGCTCCCGTTGTATTAATGCCTAAATCCGCCATTATCAATATTTCTTCCAGTTCTTCATAAAACTCATCGTCTATATATGAAAATCCATTGAAGATGGATTCAATTCCGGAAACGATATTGTTTCTGGTTTTGGATAAGCCGGTAACTAATTTGCTGAAAAAACCTTTCTTTGTTTCTCCCATGATATTACCCTCCTGTCATATTATTTATCTAATTCATTCTCTATTAAATTAACGGATACCAGAGTGGATACACCCTTCTCCTGCATTGTGATACCGTATAATACATCCGCCGCAGCCATAGTGCCCCGTCTATGGGTAATGATTATGAACTGCGTGTCCTTCGTTAATTTATGTAGATATTTTGCAAAGCGTTTCACATTGGAATCGTCCAGGGCGGCCTCTATCTCATCCAGAAGGCAGAAAGGGGAGGGTTTTAAATTCTGTATTGCAAATAATAAGGATATTGCGGTCAACGCCCTTTCACCGCCGGATAACTGCATCATATTCTGGAGTTTCTTGCCCGGCGGTTGTGCCGTTATAATAATACCGGCCTCTAAAATATCATCGTCTTCCGTCAGTTCCAATGTCGCCCTTCCGCCTCCGAATAATTCCTTAAATACGGTGTCGAACTGCAAGCGAATAAAATGAAATTTCTCTTCAAATTGCTTGCACATTTCCTCATCCAGTTCTTTAATAATGCCAAGCAATGTTTCCTCCGCTTTTAATAAATCGTCCCTTTGGGTTGTTAAGAAGGTATATCTCTCGGATAAATTTTTAAAATCCTCTATGGCATTGACATTAACATCTCCCAAACTCTTCATTCTTACCTTTATCTCGGCGATATTCTTCTTGGCCTGGGGCATATTATCAATGGATTCCGATTTAAATTCCAGTGCGGAATGAAGGGTAAGTTCATATTCTTCCCATATGTAATTTATTTTTTCATCACATTGTTCCGTCAGCTTTTCCAATTGATTTGTTAAGCGAAAAGCTTCTTTATCCAATTCACTTATTTCTTTGCTAAGTTCCTCCCTTTTCTGGAAGAAATTTTTATGGTCCTTGGAAATTTCTTCTTTGCTTGTGATTAACTCTTTAATTTTATCTTCAAGCTCTATGATCCGGGCAGAATATGTTTCTATCTCCGATTCCGTATCCTTAATTTGTTTAAGCTTTTCATTAATCTGTGCAGCGGCAGCTTTTTTACCGGAATTCAGACTTGCTTCTTCTTCGTAGAGCTTTTCCAATTCACCTTTTATACGTTTAATATGCTCCAGCGTATTTTGGTTGTTCTGCTCCAATGCAGAAAAATCAATCCGGATGGAGGACACCTTTTCAATAAGTTTACCTTCCTGTACTTTTTCAGATTCCAGTTTTTGATTGATTTCTTCTATTTTAACTTCATTTTCTTTGCTTTTTGCTTCATTCAGCTTTAATGAATCCTTTAATTTATCTATATTCCGATTTAATTCTATACTTTGTTGTTCAATTTCTTTTATTCCCTTTGTAAATTCTTCGTAAATTACTTCTCCTTCCTGTTTCTTCTTTAATTCCTGGTCTAAGTTCATCTTAACCGTATTTTGGTTCAAATATAATTCCTGTAAAATTACTTTATTATCTTCTCTCTGCTCTCTTGCCGTGTTTTTGTCATTTTTTTTGCTCTCCTTTTGGGAGTTTAATTTCGTGATTACGGTTTCCAAATCACGGACGTCGGATTCAAGGCCTTCTATTTCACGGCGGCGGCTTAATAAATTACTGGCATTTTTATATGCCCCGCCGGATAAAGAGCCTCCGGGATTCAACAATTCACCGTCCAAGGTAACAATACGAAGGGCGTAATTATATTTCCTGGCCAGTTTAAGGGCATGGTCAATGTGGTCAACTACAATACTTCTCCCTAAAAGATTGCGCATAAGTCCGTCAAATTTAGGTTCCGCTTCCACTAAAGTGTTGGCAAATCCCAATACTCCGTCTTCCGATAAATATTTATCCTGTCCCCTTACTTCCCTGTCGGTAATACTGGTTAGCGGTAAAAAGGTGGCCCGGCCGTATTTATTTTTCTTTAAATATTCAATTAAGCTTTTGGCCGTATTTTCATTATCTGTAACAATATTTTGAATATTTCCGCCAAGAGCCGTTTCAATAGCTGTTTCATATTTAGGATCCACTTTTATAATATCTGCCACGACACCAATAATACCGGTCTGGGTATCTCTTTTTTCCATTACCTTCCTTATACTGTTGCCATAGCCTTCATAGCGCTCCGTCAGATTCTTTAAGGATTCCAGTCTGGATCTCTCCTGATGGAATTCCTGCTGCTTTTGTGTAATACGCTGCGTTAACTTATCAATTTCTTCCTGGAGTGCGGAAACGGAGAGCTCTATCTTCTCATTTTCTCTGTTTGCCTCTTTAATTTGTTCCTCAATTTGGAGAAGCTTCTCTTCCTCTTCCTTAATAGTAACATCAAAAAGGGCTTCTTCACTTTTGTTGTGTAATAATTTCTGGTTTAATTCCACCTTTTTGATATTATTTTGTTCCAATATGGTCTCATATCGCTCCAGATTGGTTTTGATTGTTGCATTCTCATTCAGGAATTCAAAAATTTCACCGTTACATTCTTCTATTTGTTTGGTGTAATCGGATATAAGAATGCGAATTTTCTCAAGTTCATCGGCAACAGCTGTCTGTTCATCATCTAATAAGTCAAGTTTCCCATCTATGACTTTTTTTTCTTCCCTGTAACTTTCCTGTTTTTCCTTCTTAGAAATGATGTCGTTTCCTATTGCCTGAATTCTTGTCTCATAGTGCCGGTCATTCTGCCTGACGGCATGAATCTGCTCATTTAATACCTTGATTTCACCTTCCTGCTTCTCCTTAGCCAGTCTGCATTCACTTAAAGAATTTTTAAACTTTTCCAGCTCCTCATCGCATTTTTCAATCTGCATTTCTAATTTATCATATTCTTCTTTGGTATCTTCCTGATTTTTATTGACGATCAATAAAGAATCCTGGGCAATTTTAAGTTTTTCTTCGATCTGATTTTTAGCTTCCTTCAATTTTTCATCTTCCAAAAGGAATAAATTAACCTCCAAAACTTTAAGTTCGTCACGAAGCTTAAGATATTCCTTTGCCACAGCAGACTGTTGTTCCAAGGGGCCGATTTGCTTTTCAATTTCTGACAGTATATCATTAACACGGTATAGATTTTGTTTTTCTTCCTCCAGATTCTTCTGGGCGGTCAGCTTTCGCTTTTTAAATTTAACAATTCCTGCGGCCTCGTCAAAAAGCTCCCTTCTGTCTTCCGGTTTCCCGCTTAAGATTTTATCAATCTGTCCCTGGCCTATGATGGAATAACCTTCCTTTCCAATACCGGTATCCAGAAATAAATCCTGGACATCCCGTAATCTGCAGGCATTTTCATTAATTAAATATTCACTTTCCCCGGAGCGATATACACGCCTTGCCACAGTTACTTCCTCAAAATCAATGGGCAATTTATGATCAGCATTATTTAAGGTAATTGCAACATAGGCATACCCCATTGATTTTCTGGTTTCCGTACCGGAGAAAATGACGTCTTCCATTTTTGCGCCTCTTAATTGTTTTGCACTCTGCTCGCCCAATACCCAGCGGACCGCATCGGCAACATTACTTTTACCGCTGCCGTTTGGTCCAACGATGCCTGTAATACCATCGTGAAACTTAAATGTTATTTTATTGGCAAAAGATTTAAAGCCATAAACTTCAATCGTTTTTAAATACATTATTTTTCCCTCGACAATATGGATTTTTTCTTATTCATTTTAATAATGGACTGATAAGCAGCTTCCTGTTCCGCAGCTTTTTTTGTCCTTCCCACGCCGACTCCAAGCCGGGTATCGTTCATCAGGGCAACAACTGTAAACTGTTTGTTATGGTCAGGACCTTCTTCTTTGATTAATTCATAGGACAATTGTTCTTTGTATTCGCTCTGAATAATTTCCTGTAAGATAGTCTTGCTATCGAAAAAGAGTTTTTTATCTTCAACATCTGCCAGAATATATTCGCAGATAAACTCTTTTGCATTAGTAAAACCACCGTCTAAATAAATGGCTCCGATAATTGCTTCCATTGTATCGGACAGGATGGACAGCCGTTCACTTCCGCCGGTTGCCGCCTCCCCTTTACCCAAAAGGATATAGTCACCGACTTTAATATCCCTGGCACAGGCGGCTAAGGTCTGTTCACACACCAGCCTGGCTCTTAACTTTGTTAATTCGCCTTCCGGCATTTTAGCATTCTTCGTAAAAAGATATTCACTGGTCACCAGCTCTAAAACAGCATCTCCAAGAAACTCAAGCCTTTCATTATTCTCAAGCTTATTCATACGCTTTTCATTGGCATAAGAGCTGTGGGTTAATGCATGCTTTAATATTTTTCTGTCATGAAATTTATATTTCAACGTTTCTTCAAAAGCTACCAGCTTCTCTAACCCCGTTTCTTCCACTCGATTCATATTATTCCTCCATTCCGCGAAAGCTTTATAGTTCTCATCACGAACTGACGATTATCCTGCAAACTAATAGTTCGCAAGGCGAACTATTGTGCATATGAAAAACCCTTTCAAAAAGGCAAAGCCCCTGTAGACAAGGGCAAGGCCCTATTGAAAGGGCTTTTAAATAAGTATATTTACTTATTGATTAAGTGCATTTTTGATTTGTTCTACCGCATCGCTGACAGTAACTATATTCTCTGCATCTTCATTAGCAATTTCAATATCAAATTCTTCCTCAATTCCCATAATAATCTGGAAGATATCTAAGGAATCTGCTCCTAAATCATCTACGAAAGTAGTTTCCATTGTAATATCGTCCTCTTCCACATTTAATACTTCGCTAATAATTTTTTTCAATTTTTCAAATTCCATTATAATCACCTTTCTTTAACTTTATTCTTCTTGAATATTCATTCTTATTTTTTCGTTTATTTGCTGTTCTGTGAATGTAATGCACTGAAGGATTGAATTTTTAATTTCAATACTTTTGGAACTCCCATGGGTCTTAACTACCAGGCCGTTTAATCCTAATAACGGTGCCCCGCCATATCGGGATGCATCAAAGGATTTTAAAGTTTCTTTTAATGCCGGCTTACAAAGCAATGCTCCAATTTTACTTCTGGCAGTACTCATTAAACCTGCCTTGATCTTACCGATTAACACACCGCCCAGACCTTCGTAAAGCTTTAAGATAACATTGCCTACAAAAGCTTCGCAGACTATTACATCTGCGGCTCCATTTGGTATTTCCCTGGCTTCAATACTGCCTATAAAATTAATTTCATTACAATTTTTAAGAAGAGGGAATGTCTCCTTAACCAACATATTTCCCTTTTCTTCTTCAGTACCAATATTCACGATCGCCACTCTGGGATTTTTAATTCCTATGACATGTTCCATGTAAATAGAACCCATCTTTGCAAATTGAACTAAATGCGTCGGCCTTGCATCCACATTGGCTCCACAGTCTATTAACAAGGAAACACCATTTATCGTTGGGAGCAGTGGAGCTAGCGCAGGCCTTTCAACTCCTTTTATCCTTCCGACAATAAATTGCCCTCCTACCAAAACTGCGCCTGTACTTCCTGCAGATACGAAAGCATCGGCCTCCTTGCTTTTAACAAGATTCAATGCCGTAACAACGGAAGAATCTTTTTTTCGGCGGATTGCCATAACCGGTGCTTCATCATTGGTTATAACATCATTGGCGTTAACAACTATTAAGCGGTTTTTATCATACTTATAATCTTTTAACTCTTCTTTAATAATTGCTTCTTTACCTACCAGCAACACCTTGATATCCTGTCTTTCGTTCACTGCTTCTACTGCGCCTTTTACAATTTGGCCTGGAGCATTATCCCCACCCATTGCGTCAACTGCTATTCTCACATTTTTATCCATAGTCAGCCCCCATCTGTACTAATATTACACTTCATACTGATTTAACTAAGTTCCTATAGCAGGCGATTTTATACTGTTAATATTCCATCTTATACCAATCTACAAGACTCCCTGTCAGTATCTATACACAATATACTAGATATTATTATAAAAATCAACCACAAATTATGAAAAAAAAGTGATATTCCAAAGTCAGTTTAAACTGCCGGGAAATCCAGGTTTATAAAGCCATAAAACGAAATAAACCTTAAGATCGGCAACAGTTGCACGCCCTACGGAATAACACTTATATTAATATTGGTTAATATATTTATATTTTTTTATAGAAGAAAGATTTATAAGAAGCAAATTGCAGATTTTGGGGCTGTATAATTTGCTCCGTACTGCCTACAAATAAAACCCCCTCCTTTTTCAAAGATAAATTAAATTTTTTATATATTTCATCTTTTGCTTCTTCTGTAAAATAGATTAAAACATTTCTACATATTATCAAGTCACATTGACTTGGATATGCACCTTTTAATAAGTCATGCTGTTTAAATTCCACACATGCTTTCACATTGTCTAAAATCTGATAGGTACTATTGTTAATTTCACGAAAATATTGAGTGACAAATTTCGGAGGAACTCCTTTTATGCTTTTTACGTTATACACGCCTAATTTTGCTTTTTCTAACACCTGTTTATCAATATCGGTTGCAATAATTTTAATGCGTGCAAGAGGTATATATTTTGATAAAAGCATAACCAACGAGTAAGGTTCATCCCCGGTAGAACATGCTGCACTCCATATTTTTAAATTATTGCCAAACCGGTTAAACAAATATGGTAATATATCCCTTTCCAGCAGATTCCACTGTTCGGGGTTACGATAAAATTCGGATACATTAATCGTCACATAATTGACAAATTCTTCAAACATAACCGGGTTTTTCTTTAAAGTATCCACATAAGTGTTATAAGAAGTTATTTTATGCTTTCCAATTAATGCATCAATTCTTCGTTTCATTTGGCGCTCTTTATATAAATTCAAATCGATTTTGGTGATACGATAAATCTGTTCCTTAAATGTCTCATAATTATCTGCCAAATAGAAAAACTCCTTTTTCTTTTGTAATTATCTTATAAAACGATTACGATTATTTCTCCGCAGCGGTTCCGCCTGTTTCTTCCGCTTCTGCTTTTTCAGTTTCCGCTTCCGCTTCTTCAGTTTCTGCTTCCGCTTTTTCTGTTTCTACTTCCGCTTTTTCAGTTTCTGCTTCTGCTTTTTCTGTTTCTGCTTTTTCTGTTTCAGTTTCCGCTTTTTCTGTTTCTACTTCCACTTTTTCAGTTTCTGCTTCCGCTTCTTCAGTTTCTGCTTCCGCTTTTTCAGTTTCAGTTTTCGCTTCTTCAGTTTCTGCTTCCGCTTTTTCAGTTTCAGTTTTCGCTTCCACTTTTTCAGTTTCTGCTTCTTCAGTTTCTGCTTCCACTTTTTCTGTTTCAGTTTCCGCTTTTTCAGCCTTGCTCTTGCTTGCTTTTGTCTTTTCCGCTTCTATTTTAACCGTTTCCGCTCTTTTTGCCTCTGCTTTATCTGTTTCTACTTTTTCCGCTTCACCCTTGCCTGCTTCCGCTTTCTCCGTTGTATCCTCCATTGCTTTCACACTCAAGCTGATCTTCTTTTCATCATGATTAAAATCAACAACTTTAGCTGTTATTTCCTGGCCTATTTTAAGTACGTCGGAAGGCTTTTCCACGTGCTCCTTTGAAATTTGGGAAACATGTAATAAAGCATCCACACCTGGTTCCAATTCAATAAATGCTCCAAAATCGGTCATACGCGCAACCTTACCCTTAACAATATTGCCGACGGCATACTTTTCTCCTGCCGTCAGCCAAGGATTTTCATCTTCGAATTTTAGACTAAGAGCGATTTTCTCTCCTGAAATATCTTTGATAAGGACTTTTATCTTTTCCCCTACCTTAAATAATTTCTTAGGATTTTCCACTCTTCCCCAGGACATTTCAGATATGTGAAGAAGGCCGTCCGCACCGCCCAGGTCAATAAAGGCTCCAAAGTCCGTAACATTTTTAACAACACCTTCCACGGTCATTCCTATGCTGATTCTCTCAAATAATTCTCTTTGCATCGCCTGCTTTTTCGCAACAACTAACTGCTTGCGGTCACCGATAATTCTTCTCTTCTTAGGATTGAATTCCGTAATAACGAATTCAATCTCCTGTCCCGCATATTTAGCAAGGTTTTTTTCATATCCGTCGGATACCAGGCTGGCAGGTATAAAAATTCTTGTTTCATCAATAATAACACTTAAGCCGCCTTCTAATACGGCAGCTACTTTTGCTTTTAATACTTCTTTGTTATTAAATGCCTCTTCTAATCGCTTGCTTCCCCTTTCGGCAGCTAATCTCTTATAAGTTAAAAGGACTTGTCCCTCGCCGTCATTAACTTTTAATACCTTAGCCTGCATTACATCGCCTTCTTTAACGGCTGTAGTTAAATCAGCATTTGGTGTGTTGGTATATTCACTTCTAGTAATGATACCGTCCGCTTTGTAGCCTATATTTAATACGATTTCGTCTTCTTTTACACGTATTACAGTGCCCTCAACTACCTCTCCGTTTTGTATTGTTTTTAATGATTCCTCCAATAATTGTTCAAAACTCATTTCTGACATGCGGTATGAACCTCCTTGATAATATTGTTTGGGGTTGATGCCCCTGCTGTAATACCTACGCTACGAAAAGATTTGAGTTCCTCCAAATCCAGGTCTCTAAGTGTCTGTATATAGTAAGTATTTTCACATTCTAATTTAGATATTTCGTATAGCTTCCTGGTATTCGAACTATGCATTCCGCCGATTATAATCATAGCGTCAGATTCCTTAGCAAGTTGCCTTGCTTCCGTTTGACGCTCTTCGGTAGCATTACATATCGTATTTAAAACAATTATATCATAACCCTTTTCTGATATAATTTCAACTAAATCTTGAAAATTCTTGTAATTAAATGTCGTTTGGGAAACAATGCATACCTTTTGATCACCAGATAAATCAAAGTTTTCTGCCTGAAGGGCGTTTTCGATAATTGTATAATTATTCTTACACCAGCCTTCTATTCCTTCTACTTCAGGGTGTTTATCATTACCGATTATGATGATGTGACGCCCTAATTCACTTTGTTCTTTTACTATTTTATGAATTTTAATAACAAAAGGACAGGTTGCATCAACTCTTTTTA
>JAATFT010000066.1 GCA_015655075.1 Clostridiales bacterium
ACTGGATGCTATCTAGAGTGTGTTTGAAAAATCATCGCACCGTTCTGAACGCCCCACTTTGCGGTATTCTGCGTCGCAATTTTGGGAGCGTAGCACCACTACGCGCCCAAAATCGCTCCTTGCCTCCCACAAAGTGGAGCATCCAGCCCGGCACAAGCATTTTTCAAACACACTCTAGGGTTATTCCTTCACCGCACCTAAGGTTGCGCCTGTTATAAAGTATTTCTGCAGCCAAGGATAAACCAGTAAGATCGGTACCGTGGCAAACATAACCGTAGCCGCCTTGAGAGACTCGGAGAGTCCGGGGCTGGAAAAGCCCTCCTTTGTAGCGACCTCAACGCTCATAACATTGTTGAGGATGTTGTATAACAGCAACTGGATTGGATAGAACTGTCTATCATTCATGAACATCAATGCATCTGAAAAACCGTTCCATCGCCCGACAGCGTAGAAAAGTGCTATGGTAGCAATGGCCGGTGTGGATAAGGGCAGATAGATCTTTATGAGTATCTGAATATAGCCCGCACCGTCTATCTCCGCGGATTCACGAAGGCTTTCGGGGATACTGTATAAAAAGCTGCGCATGATTATCATATTGAATACACTCAGACACCCCGGAATAATAAGTACCGATGGTTTGTTAATCATATCCAAATCCTTGAGGAGCAGATAGAACGGAATAGTACCTGCATTAAAGTACATGGTAAGGATTATTATGGTATTGAAGAAGCGCCGTCCTTTGAGATTATCAAAGATGAGCGGATAAGCACAAATGGTGGTCATAAAGAGTGACAGGACGGTGCATATAATTGTCAGAATTGCAGTCCATCCAAGGGACCAAACGTACTTGGCATCGCTTAATACCGTCTTGTAAGCGTCAAAATTCAATCCTACCGGCCATAATATAACCTTATTGCGGATTAACGCATCGGAAGAACTTAGCGAACGAGCTAAAACGTAAAGGAGCGGCAGCAAACATACTAAAATAATCAAACAACAGATGAAAGCAACAATTAGGTCGCCAATTTTAGTGGCTTTCGATTTTATCATGATAAATACCTCCTCATTAATCTATCTATCTTACCAAACACCTCGTTCACCAAACTTCTTGGCAATGGAATTAGCCGCTAGTAAGAAAATTACGCAGATGACAGATTGAAAAAGACCTACCGCCGTAGTCAGCGAAAACTGTAATCCACGTACACCATTTGTATAGACAAAAGTAGCTATGACATTGGATACGCTTTTGACCAGATTATTTCCCAAAGCATACGGACGGTCAAACTCACTTCCCATAATTCGTCCGAGACTCAGGATAAGAAGAACGACGATTGTAGAGCGAATCCCCGGTAACGTGATGTGCCATATTTTTTTTAAACGATTTGCACCGTCAACCGAGGCAGCTTCATACAGCTCGGGATTGATACCCGTAATCGACGCCAGATAGATAATGGTGTTCCAGCCAACACTCTGCCAGATTCCCAAAAATATGTAGGTTCCTACCCAGTGTGCAGGGTCATTGAGGAATTGAATCGAATCAAAGCCCATACGATTCAGTGCCATATTAACGAGACCATCGGTGGGTGCAAAAAGTTGCAGTGCCAGACCGGAGATAATAATCCAGGAAAGGAAGTGTGGCAGGTAAACTATGGTCTGGGTGACACGCTTAAATCGTCTGAACGTCAACTCGTTAAGCAGTAATGCTAATATAATCGGAGCCGGAAAGCCGATTACCAAATCAAGAGAGTTTAATAAGACTGTATTACGCAGCGCATAAAGGAAATCACGGTTGGAAAAGGCTTTGATGAAATATTCGAATCCATGGTTCGCTGCCCATTCCATATTCCAGACGTTTTGGATAATGCTGTACTTCTTGAAAGCAATCAGTATGTACGCCATTGGTGTATAACGGAAAACCAGAAAGTATATGATTGGCAAAGCAAGTAAAAGGTAAAGCGTCCAATAGCGTTTAATATAATTGCGGGTCCTCCTGCTCTTTATGGCAGGCCGTTTTATCTGAGAAATCTTCATTCCTGCACCTCTTTCTTCGTAATAAAATGTAAATGCCAATACAAGTAACAAAACATGCATTTGTAACTGCTCCTATATTAGCTCGTAATAAATATATTAGTATATTAATATGATAATTTACTTCACAAATAAGCTCAATACATACACCCCCTCATAGCAATTATTAATAATCAGATGGCAATTATTTGCAATTTGCCTATTCATACATTACGGATACAGACAGGTATGCTTTCGTTTTATAGAGGACAATTGAGTAGGTTGGAGGTCATTTTGGTTTTGTAATAGTTGTGCCATCCTATGATTTTCGGATTAATAATCTTTATCAAGTCTTCTTCTCTTACTACTGAATTGACTTCTTCCTTTTTAGTAAATCCATCTTGTCACCTACAGTCATGCCCTACATTGTTCTTGCGCTATTTAACTATGTTGGGTATAATATAATTATAAATAATATTGATGGTAATATTATGGGTTATGTCATAAATTTAATTACTGGTAGCACGGACCCCTTGTGGTATTAGATTCCATGGGATGTTTTTATAAAGTATACCTTCCACCAGGGGAAATAGAAAACTTGAAGAATTCAGATGCTAAAGATATAATATATGTAATAACAATGTTAAATTTAAAAGAGCAAGGAGGCTTTTGATTATGAATTTAGAATTAAAGGATAAGGTTGTAATGATTACAGGATCTACCGGAGGTGTAGGAGAAGCTTTGACAAAAGCTTTTGCTAAAGAAGGCTGCAAACTTGCTATTTCTTCTACTAAACAAGAAAAATTAGACAAGTTAGTACCAACACTTGACATTCCGGATGAGCGACTGATGACTTTTGTTGTGGATGTAACCAAAGAAGAACAAATCCGAAATATGGTAGAGAAGACGGTTGAACGGTTTGGCTCTTTGGATGTTCAAGTGAACAATGCTGGTTATGAAGGCAGAAATGCTCCGATTACAGAGCAGGCTTATGAAGATTTCATACGTGTCTATAATATAAATATTTTCGGACCTGTGTTTGGCATGAAATATGCCTGCCAACAAATGCTCAAGCAGGGCAGCGGCAGTATTGTTAATATTGCCTCTAACGGCAATTTTGTGGGTGCAGCCAATATGTCACCGTATGTTTCCTCCAAGCATGCGGTTGCCGGTCTTTCAAAATGCGTAGCGTTAGAAGTAGCCGGCAAAGGCATTCGCGTGAATTGTGTTTGCCCAGGCGCTATCGATACACCAATGATGCGTTCTATTGAAAAAGCGTTTTTGGGAGACGGTGTGTCTACAGAAGAGGCAAAAAAGACATTTGGAGCTGCCTATCCTGACGGCCGTTATGCCACAGCCGAAGAGGTAGCCGACCTTGCACTTTATTTGGCCTTTCCGCGCTCAGGTCATATAACAGGATCCTGTATTCGACAGGATGGAGGTTTAGAAGCAACTTCAAGGTAGACGCTGTGACGGTTCCTGATACGGTGTTTTCAAAAAACTCGGGTTTATTGAAGATGAACTGACTGAAGAATTCGGATATCCAAATCAAAAGTTTGTATTACGCGCAAAATAAGCTAATGCGAATGAACATTGGCATCTATATCCACCTAACTCGCCAAAAAAACAGACAAGTTTCTTGTTGAAATTTGTCTATTTCTTTTTGCTTATCAATAAGCTATAATAGCGGTAAATGACTTATATGACACGCGGGTAAACAGAAATTTAATGAACGCGAAGGGGTGTTATAAGATTATAATAAAACGTTGCGCTGTGTAAATATTTTTATGAATTTCGCTTCAGTTAGGGGGGACAGGCTATGAGTATTTCAGTTAGAGAATTTACAAATGAGGACGTTTCGACCATTATTATGATTTGGAACGAGGTTGTTGATGATGGAGTCGCTTTTCCGCAAATGGAGCCTCTGGACGAAAAGAGTGGTATGGAATTTTTTAAAAACCAGTCCTTTACCGGAGTGGCAATCGAACAGGATACGGATAAAATGGTCGGATTGTATATTCTACACCCGAACAATGTAGGTAGATGTGGACATATCTGCAACGCAAGCTATGCTGTAAAAAGTGAAGAGCGTGGAAAACATATTGGAGAAATTTTGGTTAAGCATTCCATAGCCAAAGCGAAAGAGAGCGGGTTTAAAATATTGCAGTTTAATGCTGTCGTAAGTACAAATACCGCTGCTCTTCATTTATACAAAAAAATAGGTTTCATTCAGCTTGGCGTCATTCCGAAAGGCTTTCTCATGAAAGATGGAAGTTATCAGGATATTATTCCACATTATTATAAGCTGTAAGAAACGGTAGAGGCAGTATACACGATAAGCTTCTGGTAGCTTTTAAGATTTAAACAATCCCCAATATAATGATAAACTCAATAAAAAAGTTGCATATGACATACCAAGTTACAACTGTTAAACAGTTTGGAAGAATTGCGGGCAGACTGTCCGCCCAAAGGCTTAGAGATGAGTGTTGTATTAAAAGAACACTGTGAACAATGTGTGGGGATGAATTAAAAACCGACAAAGATTTAGCAGCACACTTTACCGTTATTAAGCAGGCCGGAATTGTTTGACTTGGATTACCTCTTCTTTTGCTTTTTATGATAAAATAAAACCAAAATTATTTATGAAATGGAGTGACAACATGAGAATACAAACTGAGCGTTTGGAATTGATTCCTCTGACTCCTCACCAATTAAAATTATGGATAGAAGATGTCTCTGCGCTTGAAAAGGAATTGAACTGTTCTTACAAGGCAGAGCCGATGGAGGGCTTTTTTCTTGATATAGTTAAGGGGCAGTTAGAGGTAACCGAAAAAGACCGCGGGAATTATTTGTGGCATAGTTTTTGGTTCCTTATTCGTAAAAGTGACAGGGTTGTAGTTGGCTCATCGGATTTTAAAGATGCCCCTAACAAAAACAATGAGGTTGAAATTGGCTATGGATTGGGAAAAGAATTTGAGCATAACGGATATATGACGGAAGCTGTTAAGGCAATGTGCGACTGGGCTTTAAAACAAAGTACGGTTTCAAGTATTATAGCTGAAACCGATTTAGATGGCTTTGCTTCCCAAAAAGTATTAAAGCGCTGTGGGTTCAAAAAATGTAAGAAAGAAAAAACTCTTTGGTGGAGATTATAAGCATAATGCGAATAAATCATCGCATCTATATTCACCTAATCCGCCAGCTGATTTCCAGGTTCGTTGAACGGTCAGGTCAAAAAAGATGTCGCTTGAAGCGGTGCTGGCAAGCGGGCTGATTCCGAGCAATTACGTGAATATATATAACCTATGTCGTTATTTTTCTTCTTTGCCCTAAGCATTGCGGTGTTTGTAGCTTTTACTGCTGTATTGTTTGATATCTTAGTCCATTTCTCTGGTACTGGCTACAGTGCTATTTGCAATTATATAATTGGCAAATTTAGAATCTAACTGGCTCAAAGCTTTTTCCTGGTCCGTTTTGGATAGGGAAGAAAGCATCTTAACAACTAAGTTTAAAAAACTGGCCCCAAATTGCTGTCCGTTTTCAAAAACAAATTCTGAAAGTTTATTTCTCTCAAAAGCCCTAAGAATAAGCAATTCTATATTAGAATCCGGCACAAAGGAAACCTTTTCGCGTTTTTCTAATGTTAAATCTTTTTGAGGACAGGCAGATACACAAACTCCGCATCCGATACAGCGCTCCGTATTAATGGAAATTTTATTAGAACCTCTTTCATTATTTAGTGAAAGTGCATTAACCGGACAGACCTTTACACAAAGGGAACAGCCCTTACAATTTTCCTCTAATTGTTTTGGCATAAAATTGCTTGGATTAACAGCCGGAAATCCAAATTTATTAATGGCGTTTAAAGAACCGCAACAGCACTTACAACAATTACATATCCAGGCAGGCTTATTTTTTACATTATCAACCAAGTGGACAAGATTATGCTTTCTGCATTCTGTAAGAATCTTAGTTACTTCCGCTTTACTTATTGCTCTGCCAAAATTTCTTCTTATAACAAATTCCCCAAAACCATCTAATGACAGGCATGTTTCCATAGGAGCAGAACATCTTTTACCAAGATGTTCCTGCTTATGTCTGCAAAAACAATTAGAAACAGCAATCACTTCCGCTTTATCAATAATTTCTAAAACTTTTTCCCATTCGAAAACAGAAGGAATTAAATCTTCTTTTATTAAAGAGTCATATACTAATGACCTTCCTAGTGCCGTTTTACCGGAACCATGAACTTCCCTTACAAAATCATTACTATTACCGCCATAAATAGAAAGAGCTGTGGCTAAGTCCTTTTTTGACACTTTCCCATTGCCTATTTTCATCATTGTCAATTCAAGAAATCCCACAATTGGAGGTGACAAAGAGTATAATACTTTCTTTGACTCCGGGTTTAATATATCCATAACGATACCTTTATCAGCCATATTATCAAGAAGTGATTTTAATTTATCCTTAGAGATATGACTCCTCTTTTCAATTGTTTCCAGAGAAGCCGGGAAAGTAGGAAGGATAGCTCCAATCATAGCTTCTTCCGGTGTATATAAAAGTTCAAGAACCATTGACCAGCCTTCGTGAGCAGCTTCATTTTCAGGCTCCGGAAATCCGACTACATTTTTATCCAATCGTTTCGACAGCTCATAATATTCTCGTTTTATATTACCTAAATGGCCCATTTTACCCCTCCATAAATATCTTAATTCTAAGATTTTAACGTAAAAGCGGCATACTGCCCGTTAATTTATTAATAATATTCATAGGTCCGTATATTCCTATACCTAAATATTCAAAAGTATCTGCGGTACGTCCATTTACTTTTGTTATATAATCCTGATAATCCGTGCAAGATTGAGCAATTTCCGAAAAATCTACCATGGTCAAATCATTAGAATAATTATTTCTTATCTCTTCGATTAATTCCTTCACTTTCTCTTTTGTTCCCTTTAATATGGGTATTGGAATATTGGTTATTCCAAGATGGCATTGATTTGAGGCATCTATAACATCCTCTCCTATAATGCTGTTATGTTTATATCCTATAGTAATACCTAATATAGCGGCGGTATTTGCAATCAAACCAACTGGCAGTTCTGAATCAAGCACAAGAACACATTTATTTTTGATTTCATTTGTTGTCATACGTAGTTCTCCTTTTAACTCCCTTTGTTATTACTCTTAAATATTTAAATGGATTTTTAAAACCGTTTTGTGAGATATACAGACCGGATAATATAAATATGGCTCCCAGCATAACGACACGGGTTATAGGTTCCCTTAATACTATTACTGATGTTATTGCTGTTATAAGAGGGACTATATAAATATAATTACTGGCTTTAATCGCGCCAATATATTTTACTCCTATATTCCACATAACAAAGCATAAAGCCGAAGCTATTAAGCTTAAAAATAAGATATTAAACAGAACACTTGGAATTACTAGTTTGCTTACTGCCAGATTAATCTTAAATCCAAATAGTATGGGAATCATAAAAAGCACTCCATAAAAAAAGATTTTTCTCGTTATATAAATATAACTGTAATCGTACTTATTATTGATTTTTTTCAACAATACAGAATAAACTGCCCAAATAAATGCGGCTAATATTGCTAAAAAATCTCCCAACGGATTTAACTTTAAAATAAAGTTACCATTAAATATAACGAGAAATACTCCCAATATTGCAATTATAAATCCATAGAGTAATTCCTTTGTAAAAATTCCATGTTCTATAAAAAAATTGCTTAATATAGCTGTTAATATAGGTGCCATAGCAATAAATAAACCCACATTAGATGCCAAAGTATATTTTAATGCTACATTTTCAACTAAATAATACAAGGTAACTCCTGTAATTCCGGCAGCCATATACAATAACTCTTCTTTAAATTTGTGAAGCTTATGGAATCTAGGATATATTAATATCAAAATAAAGTAAGCAATTATAAATCGATAAAATAAGATTTCCATAGGTTGGAGATTCTGCAAGAGTATCTTTGTAGAAATATATGTAGTTCCCCAGATTGCCATTGTTATTAGTGTCAATAAATTACCAATTATAAATTTATTTTTCATTTAATTTATCCTCTTTCCATTGTTTTAAACATTTTCTTTTCTCTTAAAAAGAGCCCATACTATAATAGCTTTATAAGTTTTTGAGATAAATTTAATCTCTTTATCGGCATAAAGCTCAAAGGAAGTTCTATTCGTTACGGCTAGGTCTACATCGTTATTTATAAGACATACAAGCGCTTCCGTAGTAGAATTTGTTTTTACTCTTTCAATTTGTCCTTCCTGTAGTTCCCCGTCGGATAAATACTCAATTATATTTTCTACAGCAGGACAGCAAGCAATCTTTATTTTTCTATTACTGATAGGTTTATAGCTGTTTTTACATACCATTCCATACTCAGGGGTTGGAAAAATAAAATTTAAATTATTTATAAAATTATTGTTCCAAAAAAAATCCGTTATTCTTTCGTATGCTGTCGGAATTAACGCATAGCTAATCCGTCCATTGTCTAATGATTCATATACATTTGTAAAATTATTCATTAAATATATTTCGTATTCTATCTTATGTTTACAGTTTGTAATGTTAGCTATCAAATATTTTAAAGCCTGTTCACTACTGGTTCCCTTGGGACCCAAAGTACCGATTCTTATAATACCATTACTTGATAGCTCTCTAAAAAAGTAATCATATTGCTCATAAAAGGGTTTTAATAAAGCATTCATAATTCCCCCTCCTATACTTTAGTAAGTGCATGCGCAACTTCTTTACTCGTATCATTTCGATATTCAAACATATCTCCTCCTCATCCTCACCTAAAAATAATCATCAAAAAATACACCGTTCTTTTGTAGATGTTTTTTAGTATATGCCATATTTTACCATATGTCAATTATAAATTTTCATTTTTTACCTTTTTTATACATTTTCATTATAAATTAAACAAATTTTTTACATTATCTTTCGTTACGGTATTCGTATCTATTTCACCATTTAACTTAACCTTTAACACCTTATCGGGCATCTGCTTATTCTTTAATATTCTTTCCGTACCGTTAAAAGAGGTCTGCTCTAGAGCGTGTTTGAAAAATGCTTGTGCCGGGCTGGATGCTCCACTTTGTTGGAGACAAGGAGCGGTTTTGGGCGCGTAGTGGTGCTACGCTCCCAAAATTGCGACGCAGTATACCGCAAAGTGGGGCATTCAGAACGGTGCGATGATTTTTCAAACACGCTCTAAGGTTAGATGAGGAATTAAAAACCACATAGACATTTTAGCCCAAGTTTGTTATAATGATTTTACCAAAAGGGAAAGGGTGTGTTTCTGTGAGTGATAATGAATTACTGTTAGCACTATCTGATATGATGGATAAGAAGTTGAGTGCTCAACTAGAGCCGATGAAAAAGGATATCAATGATGTAAAAAACGATGTACAAAAAATCAATGTCATTCTGGAAAATGAAATCAAGTCAGATATTAAGCTATTAGCAGAAAATTATCTTCCCTCTGCTACTCGTTATGAAAAAGCCAATACAGAGTATGAGGCAATGAAAAGCGATATAGAGCTTTTGAAAAAAGTAGTTACAGAACATAGTGAGAAATTGCCAAAAATATCATAAGCTGCAAAAAACAGAAAAAGAGGTGTTCAGAACGGTGCAATGATTTTTCAAACACGCTCTAGGAAAAACAGGGAAGGCTGCTCATGCCGGGCAGTCCTCCCTGTTTTTACGGTTAAAACAAGCCGTCTCATACTTTTTTATTGGAGGCCGTCTTTCTGCATAAGGAAGCAGACCGGACTCCCCGGGAAATAATCGCATAACAGCTCTTTCAGTTAGTTTAAGAGTCTTTTTTCTTAATGAATGACTCCTGATTTTTTAAGGTTTTGTGAAAAGGCGTCAAAAATTTCATTCAGCCTTTTCTTGCAAAGGCAGCCATATAGGGTAAAGATAATTCCAAAAATCAAGAGTGCGGCAAAATCCTTTATAAGATTGTCAAAGTTTACCCCGTAAATTGCCTCCCTGAGTCCGTTAATTCCATAGGTAAAAGGCATAAACTTATTTATATTCCTGAAAAATACCGGCGTAACCTGAATCGGAAAAGTACCTCCCGATGCGGTTACCTGAAGCAGCAGCAATATAATACCAAGCGCCTTTCCCACATTGTTCAGGGTGGAAACCAGGGAATAAACAATCAGGGAAAATATTAAACTGCAAAAGGAAGAAAATATCACAAATAAAATCGGATTATGTACGGGTATCCGAAGGATAAGCAAATCCCCCAGGGCCGTTACCATCCCCTGCGCCATTGCGACTAATGCAAATAAAAGATACTTTCCAAAGTATTCTTCTTTTGGCAGGTAAGTAACATCCGAGCGTTCCACCCTTGTTTTGAGTAAGGCCCCGAGAAACATTACGCCAACCCAAAAGGCAAGAACGGAATAAAACGGAGCCAGCCCTTTTCCGTAATTTTCAGATACATATACGTCATGTGAGGAAAGCTCAACCGGGGAAGAAAAATAATCGCTGTCCTCCTCGGCATCCCTTTGAACCAGACTGATTAAATCATCATAGGTTACTTCACCGCTTATTTTGTCAGCCTTATCGGTTATTACCGTTACTGCGGATTGAATTTCAGGAACTTCTTTTTTAACTTTATCCAATCTGTCCAGTGTAGCCTGCCCATGCTCCGCCACATCGTCTGAAAAATCACTCATATCATCCAAAGCATCCTTCGTATTTACAAGTATACCGTTAATATCCTGAAACAATTCCGAACCGTTTTCCAGATTATTTTCCAGATTTTTAAGGGCTTCGTCATCCATACTGTTTAATATGGTGCCGATAAAGGAATTTGCATCAAAAGCCGCTTCTTTGATCTCCTTAAGCGCCGTGACCATCCTGCTGCTATCCTTTACCGAATTGCTTAAATCAGCAAGTCTGTTACTAAGCAGCGTAACCTGCTCATTTATATTTTCCGTACCGGTGCCGATGTTTTCCTTTCCTTCTTCCTGTATTGCGGATAACTCGGTATTGCATTTGGATATAATGTCCTTAAGCTCCTTTAAGGTAACGCTTATACTTTCCGAGTATTTATTTACGTCCCCGCTAAGTTCCGAAATACCGTCGGAAAAATCATCGCATACATCATCTATTTTATGAAAGAGTTTTTCGGCGTCATCCAGCTCGTTTTTAACGTCGCGCCTGCTTGAATTTAATGTCTTCCTGACACTTCCTGTTTCCCGGGTCAGATCATTTATATCATTTTCCAGGTCATTAAGTCCGTTTTCATCCAGTGATTCCGACAGATTCTCAAGATCTTTTATTACGGCGCTGTTCGAGGCTATTATTACGCCAAATAATTCCGAAGAATTATTCAGCATACTGTTAACATTTTTTAAGCTGTTCTCCAGAGAAACAAGGATGGATGCCATATCTTCGGCTGTACTGCTGTTTTCAAGCTGTGTTAACAGAGCTTCCAGCTGTTCCAGTACGCCCTCAAGGTCTTTTAATGCTTCCACCGCCTGGGAGCCGTAACTTCCGGAAGAGTCCTGTGTGATTTTTTCCAGGGATTCGCCAAGCTGTCCGAGATGATTGTCAAGCGATGCCATGGCTCCCTCGTCTTTTAGTCCGCCTTTTAAATCATTTAAATCTTTTATTATTTTATTATTAACGGAAACAATGTCGCCAAATTCCTTTTGATTTTTTTCCAGGATACTGTTTATTCCATTTAAGCTATTTATAAGTGATGTAACAGCGGAGGATATATTCCGTATTCCTTCGTTATTATTCACCGTATCCACAAGGTCTGACAATTCCCCGCTTATATTTTCAAGATTTGCCAGGACATTGTCGCCGGACTGATACACCTCTTCCGTCCGGTCCTCAAGGTCGTCAAGATTATCCGCAAGATCGTCACAGAAGTTTCCCAGTCTCGTACTTAAGTCTTCCAACTCTGACAAATCATCGGTGCCCTTACTTAAATCAGACAAAATCTCCAGCATATTATCAATATCATTTGAAATATCATTATTAATCGTTATTACATCCGATACGGCGCCGTCGTTTACCTCCGCCAGACCATCACCTATTTTACCGGTGGCTTTTTTTAAAGAAGCCAGATTATCACTCAATTTATTTATATCACTGATAAAGACAGGTTTATCCGCTTGCATCTCGTCGGAAAGATATTGTGCATCATGGGATATGTCCGTAAATAATGACTGTGCCGAAGCTAAATCTGCCCTTAACTTAGGCGAATACTTATCAATATCCTCACCAGCATCCGAAATAACCTCCGTCATATTGCCGTTGAATTCAACCAGATCATCAATCGTATTCTGTATAAATACAAAATCTTCACTTGCCGAATCAATTTTTACTACTCCATTTTCCACATTCCCCGATAAATTATTGAGTCTGTCCGGCAGTTCTTTGACCTCCTTATTAATATTATCCAAAAGATGAACCGAATTTTTAAGATTAGGATAATCCTCCTTTAAATCCGTGCTGACGGTATTGACTTTTTCTAAAACCTTTTGCACCGCCGTCTCAATAATATTTGTACTGATCTCTGTCTTAAGGGTGTTTGTGGCGCTGCCAATAATCTTAGGAGCAATCGCATTCATTTTTTGATTTATGTAATAATCAATGTTTAGTTTTTTCGGGTGTTCATCCAATATGGTTGTAAGGGAAAGGGAAAAATCCTCCGGTATAATAATGGCCGCATATACGTCCCCGTTTTCAACCATCTTAATTCCTTCATCCTTATTATCACAGAATATCCAGCCCAGTTTATCATTGGTTTTAAGGGTTGAAACAATTTCCGCTCCAATATTAAAATCAATTTGAAAAATGCTTCCTCCCACGTCTTCATTTATAACGGCAACCTTAAGCCCTTTTGTATTTCCATAGGGATCCCAGGAGGCATATATATTAAGCCATGCATATGCAGGCGCTAAAACAGTCAGTCCTGCCAATATAACCACGGTAACCCAGCTGGTCGATATTTGGGCCAGATCGGATTTAAAAATCTGAAACACTTTTCGAAATGATATTTTTTTTAAATGCAAACTGCTTGTATTTGTTTTTTCCATTTGCCTCACTCCTTTGATAAAACAAATATTATTATATTACTTGTAATATTTATCACTTACTTGTAATATTTATTATTTGTAATATTGCCTCCAGATAAGTATCAGACCTGCTTTTTTCTTTCTCATATAGACCGCTGATACTATGAAAAGAATCAACATTCTTTAAATTATTCTCTTCCTCGTCCATATTTATTTTTAATAAATAATCCATATATTTTAATTCCAGATTAATATCCATTTGAAGTTGCGTTTTTGTCCCGGTATTTAAATCCCCCACAGCCTCCGCATGTACCGGTAAACTGTAAATATCGCCTTCTAATTCAAAACTGACATTATCCTGACCTTTATTAAAATCAATACTGGTTGAAATTTTAAGCTGTACGGTGGTCACGGCACGGTCAAAAACAATGATATCCGTTTCATCGCTGTATACGTTTCCCTCACAGATGTGATTTCCTTTTGATTTTACAGTCACCGTGGTTTTATCCTTTCCCTCAAGGATATAGGTAACGGATATGTCATTCCAATAATCCGCGGCATCGTTAAATGTAATTTCCCCATAAACCTCCTGCCCGCCCCAGGTACAGGACAAGGCTATGCTCCTTATTTTATCCGAATTGTCCACATAAATATCTACCGTGATATCCGAGTCCAATTTACTAAAACAGGCCTTTATTTTTTTTAACAGGGTTTTATCCCCTATGTATTTCTTTAAATAATCCGGTATAACTTCTTTTATATTTTTATCCAGAACTACCTCATATTCCTTTGTTTCACACATGCTCTTTTTGCCGCCCGTGACCGCAAAGGATTTACGGTCTCCTTTACTTACCTTCGCATACTTTTCATAGATTTCGGTCAGGGAAAGGTTCTCTTTTTTATTTTTGGCGGGGCTCTTATTACTTTGGCCGCCCTTATTTTTAGCAAGGCCAAAATAGTCATTGTCAAATAACCGGGGAGAAGAAAAAATTATTTTATCCTTGTCATTATATACGGTAAGGGAAAGCAATTCTTTTTCCTCTTTTAAAGCCGTCATCCTGACGCAATAGGAAGAATTATATACCGACTGAAGTTTTCTCCACTCCTCCTTCAGGTTATTATTCATGCAATACAATACATAGCTTTTCGGCAGATAAAATAACCCTATATCAAATTTCGAAATATGACTTGCCGCGTATACAACCACAATAACCGCCGCAATTAAAATATAAACCATTTTTTTCGTTTTAACTATTTTTTTCGTTATCTTCAAAGAATCACCTCATAACAGCAAGCCCTGTTTCAGAAAAATTCCAACGGATTCCGCAATTTCACGTTCATTTAACGGTTCATGTTTTTCTTCCCATTCAAATGCAAGAGCCGTATAGACCTTTATCACCAGGAAGGCAAGTATGGTAGTATTACAAGGCTTGATTAATCCTTTTTCCACCGCGCTTTTTAAACGTTTTTCAAGATAATCGCTAACGGTGTTATCCAGCATATCAATAACCTTTAAGGATAAGTGGGTCCGGAATTCTTTTGCTTCTTTCGCAACCCTGTAAATAAATTTCTGCTTTTTTCTATACATTAAAAGGCTATAAATTACTTCATGTATTTCTTCCGTAAGGGAAAGCTTTTTACTTTCGATCTCTTCCACAAAGGAATTGATCCGGCTTACAAACTCCCGGGCCAGATACAGAAACAAATCTTCCTTGTCCGTAAAATATAAATAAAGCGTTCCCTTTGCCACATTGGATTTTTGGGCTATCTGCTCCATGCTGACGGCTTTATAACCGTAATCCGTAAAAAGTTCCTTCGCCGCTTCCGCAATTTCTTTTCTTTTTATTTCTTTTGCATCCATAATAGTTTCTCCTCCGAAATGACCAGCTGACTGTTTTGGTCATTAATTTATTATATTCTGATTTACGGTAAAGTCAATCAATAAAATGCAATAAAATTGTTCCATAAATCTAACTTTTTTCATTAAAATGTCGGTATTAAGTAAATACTTATCAAATATGAGCAATAAAATTCGTAAAAAGATAAGGTAATTAAATTTTCTGAGAAAGGCGGCAGAAGAAAGTCAAAAATATCATATGGGGATTTTAAAAGAGTTTCTGCGAGTATAAATATGGCAGAAGAAACGGAAAGAAGAAAAAAAATGAAATTAAACGATACGTTTCATGGAAGTGCCGGAAAATCTTTGTTTCTATTTGCACTTCCCATAATAAGAGACAATTTGCTCCGGCACCTTCCATATTGAATAAGGTGATTATCATTGCAATCCCTGTCCGGGATGTTTAAATATCTTCCGATAAGTTATAATTATAGTTTATTTTACTTATCTGATTCAGACATATATTTCCGGTGCTTTTAATATTCCAAATTGAACCAATACATATTCATAACACCAGGCTTCCCCTTCTGTCCTCCATAAAGACGGACGGGACTCATTCTTAACAGACTCATCGGTAGAATGAAGATGGGAAAAAGTATTATAACGGTTTCCAAACAGGCAGAGTTTCAGTCTGTGCATTCCCGGAGCCAATCCGGTTATATCAAATTCATAAGGCGGAAATATAATGCTTCCCTTACGCTCATCATCTATATAAACACCAATCAGGGCACCTCTGTATTTATTTGCCCGGATTCTAAGCTTTCCTTCCGGACAATTTACATTAAGGCAGTAGTAAAGATTCCCACTGTAAAAATCCAGGTTCTGGCCGACAACGGAACCAAAAGTGATTTTTTCAGGCTTGGAAGTAATAACCGCTTTTCTCCCGGTTACCCGTACTCCGAAATTGCCCAGCAGATAAGCAGGTTCCAAATTAGTATCCTCCCCAAAGGGTAATTCCAACTCCAGAATATTAATTCCTGTTAAAAGTCTGCCAAGACATACCTTTTGGATCTTTTCGTCCACATACCATCCTGTCTGCACATTGGAAATTCTTTCTCCATTCCATACAATTACTGTTTGCTCTCTTTCCTCCAAAGCAAGCGAAACCATTTCCAGTTCTATATTACTTTCTATATGATAACGTAAGCGTAATATATGTTCCGGCCTCTTCTTTTCCCTAGAGCGTGTTTGAAAAATGCTTGTGCCGGGCCGGATGCTCCACTTTGTGGGAGGCAAGGAGCGATATCGGCTGCGTAGCGGTGCTACGCTCCCAAGATCGCGACGCAGTATACCGCAAAGTGGAGCGTTCAGAACGGTACGATGATTTTTCAAACATGCTCTAGTATACGGTTGTGCCATGGAAAATGTTCTAAGAGGTAAATTTAGCCTTTTCCTAATCTTCGTATCAATCCGTAAAATTTCCTCAACTGCTGTATATTCCTCTCCGTCCAGTGAAACTTCTGCCATATCAAGCAGCAGTACATTCGGTTCTTCCAGTTCATATGCAATTTCCGTTTCCAGAAAACTTGAAAGCCATCTGACACCTTTTTGCATTTCCTGGACTTCTTTATTTGTATTTTCTGCCTTCAGGCCGGCTTTTAGCCACAGCAGCAATGAATCATAACCATACATAACTTTACGTATCTTTGTTATACCGGCTTCATATTCCGCAGGCAATTCGTAAATACGGCCTGAAAATGTGTCATAACAAATGGGGTTATAAGTACCTTTTAAGGTAATGCACAATTCTTCTTTGGTCGATATGTCACGGCTGACCGGTTCCTTTACAGGTGCAATAAATAGTATTTTATCCCTGTCGATCTGTTTCAGCTGATGAATATAGCCTTCATGAATGGTCCCATCCATTTTTCTTATTTCAACGTCCCGGAGTTTCTCCGCAACCTTCAATATATCGTGTCTGCTGAAAGGAATTCTTCCTGAAAAGCCTTCCATTCTTAACCGCAATGTCTCTGCTCTTTTCCCATCCGACACCCGGAGATAATCACCTACTACAACAACACTCCCTCCGGCACGGGCAAATTTTTCTAAAATCATAATTGTACTTTCCCTAAGGGAAATACAGTTTGGAACCAACACCATTTCATACCTCATCTGCCCGGCCTGTAACGGATAATTAACTTCCGGGCATAATTCAGGCAGTAAACCTTCGCTTAAATAATCAAAGTCAATATTCCCCGTCAGCAACCAGTTAATCAGATTCATGAAATCCTGATCCATATCCCTTCGCAGCGCTCCGGTCTCATCTTCCGGTCCGAAGGCCGTCCAATAGCTTTCAATGGGATGAATCACTGCCAGCCGTACACAGGGGTTTCCCTGCTCCAAAATCAGATTAATCCTGGCAAAATGGTTTTCTATCTGTTTAAATTCCCGATACCAGGGAGCCTGGTAGAAAATACTTGCAGGGAAATCCCTCTTCATTTCACCTGCAAGCGTCATCAGAGAAAGATGGGGCACCCGCAGTGTGATTCCAAGAGCTGCCTGCCAATCCCCCTGAAATTTATAACCTCGGAAATCAAAGCTCCAGTTGGTAACACCATAAAGTTCTGACATGGCGCCCTTTTTGCCATATTGGTGTACAATGGACTGAACCTGTTTTGCGGTAGTCAGGTCAACTTCGTTGAACAGCAGGTCCATACCCGGCAGATCCATATGCCTGTACATGCGCAACAGGTCACCGTCTGAACGGTTCTGCATAAACAAAGTCTCTTCATACAGATAATGTCCTGTAAACCCGATTCCGTTTTTTCCGCACCAGTCTCCGATATTCTTTGCGTAAGACATTTCAAAAAGATCCGCTAAGAGCTTATGATAGCAATAACGTCCATAGGAATCCCGGTCCTCTGGCAATTCCCAGAAAAGCTCAGGAATGCAGTCCAGAAGCTCTATCCCAAATTGTGCTTTATAAAGAGACAGAATTTCCTCTGTCCAGGGCATAAATACATCCTTTGCCGAAAAAGCATCTGGTAAATTTTCTTTATAAAGCATATGGGGCTCGTCGGTAAATATGGCGGGTATATACTTACCAAACTCATGGCCCAGCTTTGCTTTATAAACTTCATGGGTATTCTGTAAGAAGAAATCAATGGCCCTTTTATTCAGTACATCAACATAGGTCCCTCCGTTATACCAGGAATGTGCCGGATTCGTTTCTGCATAAGCATACCATTTTTCTCCTTCTGCTTTATCACCCTCTTCGATCCTGCGAAAACCTGTAAGCCTTCCCTCCGTATTAATTATAATATCATAACAGGCTAATAACTCTCCTTCTCCTGAGCGTACACCCACTGCAAAATTAGCCATATAATTTTTATCTGCCGCCAGGTCTTCCTTCTGATAAGGAACCTTCGTAAATAACAAATGCCTGACCCGGTATTCCGGGGTTTTCGTAACCTTTCCTCCTGCAAATCCGGAAGGCCATCTGTCCTCATCATACAGATAAGTCAGAAGGTCCATATCCTTGCCTTTTTCAACGCAGTGTTTCACCAGCTCCAAAAATTCTTTCCCTAAATATTCGGTATCAAGCCCTACACGTGTATGAATATGATATCCTCCAAATCCCATTTCTTTAAATATTTCTATCTGCCGTAACAAAGTTTCCTTTTCCAGTTTCGTGTTCCAGGCCCAGAAAGGAGCACCGCGATAACGCTTATCCGGATTTTTAAATTCTTTTTCCAGAAAATATTCCATAAAACCTCCTATATACCATGGATAATCTATCTGTTTCATATATTAGAAGCGGATATTCGCAATCCGTTCCACTACTTCCTTTACTTCCTTGTATGGTTAAAAAAACTAGCAGGCAGTGTTTTTTCCACCGCCCGCTACAATAAGGTTATTATTTTGCTGTCATTAATCTTCTGTAAAAATTTGTGATATTTTTCGAATTAGAAGAATATCCCATGACAATGATCAGGAAAATTCCTAAAACAATATCCTGAAGGGCGTCCGGTAACCCTAGTGCAATAAATCCATTGAAAATAATTGATATGCACAGACCGCCTATAAAAATTAGTATGGGCATGTTATCTAATGTTTTTCTCATCTGGCGGCCGATAATTACACACATAATCGGTTTAAATATAATTCCGAGGGTGCCCATCCCTGTACTTGCCGTTATGGCTCCGGAATAGCATATGGTTAAAACTGCTGCAATTGCACAATATACCCCTGTCAGCATAATTGCTATGAATTTTACCCTATCTGCGTGCACTCCTATGTTTCTGCACATCTTTTCATCATTACCGACTGCCGTAATATGACACCCAATCCTCATTTTATAATAGAGTATATAGCACAACACGCCGGACAGTATGAGGATTATAATATTATTCGGATAAGATCCAATCTGATATATATCACTGCCGATTCTAAGGTAACCGCTGCTGCCTGTCAGTTTTGCCCCTAAAACCTCATATATCATAACAATTCCAAGGGATACAACCATTACCGGTATTTTCAGATACTGGTACAGAACTGCCATAAGCAGTGCACCAAACATAGCACCTGCTAAACATCCGAAAATCAGACCTGGCATCCCCATACTTTGGGATAAAATACCTCCAAAAATTGCTGCAAATACGGTTCTTGCTCCCATGCTAAAGTCCATCAACTCGGCATTCATGAGTAAGCTAAGACCAAAACCGATTACTACCTGTATAATGCTCTGGCTTATTATAACCGGAATACTGTGAAAGCCAAAACCCGGAGCAATAAGTGTAAAAATCAGAAACATTCCGACTGGTAGCAGCAACAATTTTATTATATTTATAATGTTCCTATCCATCTGAATTCCTCTTTCTGCTTTTAGTTAACCGCATTTCTGGAAAATTCGATCATCTTAAGCTGCAGTTCCTCTTCCGTGAGTCCCTGATTATTTGCCTTGATCAGCTGCTTCATCTCGTCTTCCGTATAATATAAAGTAGATGCATCACCAAACTTTTTCAGCCATTTTTCTGCAGTTTCTTTATTGTTAATATCAAACATAGAGCAGGTGAGTGTAACCTTTTTATCTGATACCGGGTTTCCCATACAGGTGTTTACCAAAAGTACAAAACTCATAAACGGGTCATATCCCCAGCTTGGAAGTCCCGAACAAGTCACAAGAATACCTTTTTCAAATAATTCGCTCATGGAATCCGGGAAATCAATGGTAGCTAATTTAACACTGTCCTGACGGTCGGCATCCTCAATCGCTTTTGCTACTGCTTCATGAACACCTGCGCCGGTTGCCCCGACGATAAAGACAGCATCCAGAGCACTGTATGCAGTAAGAAAGCTTTCCGTTGCACCAGTAGCATCGGACGCCTGGGCAATATCCCTGGATTCTGCTACAATTTCCATTCCCAATTCCTTACATGCCCTATTTGCACCTTCTTCTCGTAAATCTGTAGTCGTATTTCCTTTCGCCATTGATATGACAGCTACTTTTTCAGCTCCCAGATTATGCAGGTTTAACATAACCTGATAGCCTGTTGTCTCTTCATCCTCATAACATTTTCCCACATAATACTCTGAGGATTCTACTAATTTTTTTACCTCTTCATCCAGAATATTCCTAAAGCAAATTCCCCAGTAAACTCCTGCTTCTTCACAGAGTGTCTTTACCGTAGGCAGTACGGAGTCTGCAGGCGGCCCAATTAGAATTCCGTCAACACCGGCTGCAATCTGGTTTTCCACAAAAGCTATGGTGGCATCCGCTGATGCCGCTACTCCGCCTTCAAATACAACTTCTCCTCCCGCCGCTTTGGCAAAAGCCTGCAAATTATTACTCATTAAGCTGAACATGGTTGCTCCGCTGTCACTTAAGCCTACCGCAATCTTAAAAGGCTTTGTTTCCGGCATAGACCCTGTATCTGACTCAGTATTGCCAGTGCCTGCATTGTCCGTTGTTTCATTTGTACCGGTTTTGTCTGTTGTGCCAGATCCTTTCTGGCTGCATCCTGCTATTCCCATTACAATTAAAACTACTGTCAAAAAAATCCCCATAAATCTTCTTTTCATTTGATTTCCTCCTTAAAATCTTTTAATATTATTAATTTTCTTTAAATTTTATTTAATAACTACCAGATTCTTTCTTTCAAAGGAAATGGCAATGGTAATCAGGAAAACAATCCCTTTTATCAATTGCTTGTCATAAGTACTAAGTCCCATTAAAACCATTCCATTCGTTAAAAATGCCATTGTCAGACTTCCTATTACAGCCGAACTGAACTTTGCTCCGGCTCCCCCTGAAAGAGGTATGCCGCCAAGCAATGCCGCGCATAATACATTCATAAAAAGTTCACTGCCGGTTAATACCGTTGACGTTCCTGTACGGATCAGGCTGAAAAATCCCAACAGGCCTGATATGGCTCCTACGGTCATGAAAGCTGCTATTTTTAATTTCCCAATCTTTACACCGGACTGCTTAGCTGCTTCCGCACAGGAGCCGATTGCACGACATCTTTTGCCATATGCCGTAAATCGGAATACATAAAACCCTGCTGATAAAACGATTATTATTACTATAAACTTAACAGTCAGCGTATTCCATTGCAGCATACTAATCGGAGCTGTCAAACTGCCGCCTGCCAGGGCTAATACCAGAATGCCGTTTACAATATATTGCACAGACATAGTCCCTATCAAGGAGCCTATTTTCAGCTTTACGTGCACAAAGCCATTAATATAGCCTGCTATGATACCCGGAACAACCGCAAAGGGTATGGCAAGCAAAGGATGAATGCCTGCTCCTACCGCAGCAGTGGCACAGCAAAGTCCCATAACCGAACCGATGGAAAAGTCCAGGTTTCCCTGCGCCATAATAAATATGTAACCTGTAACCCCAATGATAATGAAAAAACATTCACTTATGATTGCCTTAAAATTTGCTGTACTAAGAACCCTGCCACCACTGTATATCTGAAAGAAAACAATAACTCCCACCAGACCAAGATATGGGAAAATTGTTTTGAAATTAATCTTTTTTAGAACAATATTTTCCTTTTGATTTTTCATTACAAATTCCCCTTTATACCATATAATCAATCAGCAATGACTCCGTAGGGTGGGCTTCGCGTCTGAATTCGCCGCTGATTCTTCCATTTTTAAGAATAATGACACGATCACTCATACCAATTACTTCGGGTAATTCCTCAGAAATTAAAATGATGCTCTTTCCTTCCTTTTTAAGCTTAATCATCAAATTATATAGGTTGGATTTTATACCGATATCAATTCCTCTTGTCGGACAATCCAAAATCAGGATGTCTGCTCCGAAGCCCAGCCATTTAGCCAGCGCAACCTTCTGTTTATTTCCGCCTGATAATTCCATTACATACTGCTTACTGTCCTGCATTTTTATTTCCAGCTGGTCTGCCAGGTAATCAACAAATTTATTTTCCCTGCCTGGAAGAATGCATCCGTTTTTAGACAGTTTGTCATAGGACGCAATACATATATTGTCTAGTATGGGTGAATTCGTCATAAGTGCTTCCTGATCCCGGTTTTTAGCAATATATCCTATCTTCCTGCTCATAGCCTGGGCCGGGGCTTCGATCTTCTTACCCTTAGCATCTTTTACCTCTCCTGTATCCGTGGACAGAAGCCCGAATGCAATCCGCCCGATATCATGCATACCACAGTCTGCAAGACCTCCAAACCCCAGAATTTCACCTTTATGAAGTGAAAAGCTTATGTTGTCAAGTTTCCCTGCGATAACGTCCTTAACCTGCAAGACAATCTCCTCATTTTTACAGGATTCTGAATCAGTCCTGTAATAATTGTCCGATATTTCCCTCCCTACCATCAATCTTCGGATTACCTGGGTCGAAAAATCTTTCTTTTCCAGGGTGTCTACATAATTACCATCCCGCAATACCGTCAGACGGTCACATTTATCCACCATTTCATCAATATCATGGGAAATAAATATAACGCTGTTTCCTCCCTTTTTCATTTTTTCCATAATTAAATACAAGATATCTCTTCCGGTCCTGCTTAGAGCTGTGGTAGTTTCATCTACAATAAGAATCTTAGGCTTTATGCTTACAGCCCGCGCCAGTTCAACCAGTTTTCCGTCCTCAAAGCTTAAGTTCCCTATCATGTCAGAAGGGGATATATGGGAGGCCCCTATTTCCTGTAAAACTTTTGCCGCCTCTCTTTTCATCCTTCTGCCATCCAATATTCCCGCTTTTACAAAACGTTTTTCAGCACCGATAAATATATTATTTGCTGCGGACAGATGATCAAAAGTACTCTTTTCCTGTAATATCATGCATATACCGGAATAGTTCGCTTCCATACTGTTTTTAGGAAAATACTGCTGCCCTTCTAAAAACATACTGCCACTGTCAGCCGCCCAAATCCCCGCAATAATGGAAGCCAAAGTAGATTTCCCGGATCCGTTTTCGCCGATAAGCCCAAGAACTTCACTGCTCTTAAGTTCCAGCTTTACTTCCTTAAGGGCCTTTGTAACGCCAAAGCTTTTAAACATGTCCTTTGCTTCAAACAAAACTTTTTGCTGACCCATTATGTTTATTCCTTTCTGAAATATATTTCCAAAGCACTGTGTACACACTATCCCTTTGCTTTGACAATTGTATTCTAACAAGTAGGAAAGAAATTTGAAACATAACAATCCAATTATTTTGTTATGTTTTTCACTGTTTTGTTTGTAATATCTCTATCGTATTGATTTTTCCTTTTTCTATGCTAAAATAAACATAGAAAAAAGTCTTAAAATATAACACAAATCAATATGGGAGGTATCTATGACAAAGCTGTCAGTCTTAATCGCAGATGATGACCATCTTATGCTCAAAAATCTACAGAAACTGATAAACTGGAGCAATTTAGGATTCCAGGTTATTGCAACTGCCACAAATGGTAAAAAAGCTTTGTATTATATAAATAAATATCATCCCCAGGTTCTAATAACCGACATCATCATGCCAATCATAAATGGCCTGGAATTAATTGAATATGTACGGGATAAATATCCGGAAACAAAAATATTCATCATTTCTTCCTATGATGAATTTGAATATGCAAAAAAAGCAATCGAGAAAGGCGTTACCGATTATATATTAAAAACTGAGATTACTGCCGCTTCATTTACGGCCAAATTATCCTCCCTTCATCAAGAATGTATTTCACGGAATCGGATACTATCCACCGTTTTGAGCCGGGAATTCACAAGCTTTTTTGATGACAATCCTAAAGAACCAGGGCAGGAGCTTATAGCGGCCTATCCTATGCTTGGCAGACTTTTGAGGAACCGGTATCAGTTTTTTATAATAACGCAAATGATAGGTTTCTCATGCTATATTCAGAACATGTTAAATTATTACCAGGAATCTTCACAATTTATCTATTCTTCTCTGCAATCCATGGAAGAATTTTCAATGACTCCCGTTTTGTTTTCCTGCAAACACTTTTGCATATTAGGGATTCCCATTGAAAGCGATTATGATAATCAGATTTTTACGGTAAAATCATTAATAAAAAAAATACTGCTTAATTTAAACAGAAGAGCTGCGCATACCTGTATGCTCTTCTACTCGAATGCCCTGATTACCCCCATTGAATTACTTAAGTTTTATCAGAAAAATCAGAATCTATTAAGTTTTTATGCCTCTTTCAACATAGCGGCCTCACTGACTTTTCAGAAAATTGAATCAACTCCTCAAGAAACAATTGTAAATGATTTTTCTTTTAAAAAATTATCTTTGTCCAAAGAGCATCTGGAAAATGATGTATTCGAAATGAAGAAATATCTTACTACCTGTTATCAGTGTAAAAATTATCAGGCAATGATACAATTTTATCAGAGTTTCTGCACCCATATGGAAATCGTTAGCAGCAATATTCTTCATTTCGACGAACAATTTTTTTTCCCTTCCTTAGAGTATCTGTTAAAATGGGTTTTTAATAAATACGAACAATGTATCAACGGATTATATGACAGTCAGATACGGAAATACAATCCTTGCGTGGAAACCGCCATTCGTTATATGCAGCATAATTATTCCGACTATACTCTATCAGCAGAAAATATATCTTCACAGGCTGCTTTAAGTCCGGGACGGCTGGGGGTTTTATTCAAACAGGATACAGGTAAAACCATTAATGAGTATCTGACAGATTTAAGGATTAAAAACGCTATTTATTTCTTAAATAATACAACCATGAAAATATATGAAATCTCTGATAAATGTGGCTACAAGTCATCCCAATATTTCAGCCAGATATTTTATCAGAAAACAGGAAAGAAACCTATCGATTACCGCAAAATGAATCACTGATAAAATGAGGGGGAACTAAATAACACATCTGCAGGCAAATGTGTTATACAACGGGTGTTAATATGAAAAAACAGATTTTTTTTGTAAGATCAAAGATAGCGAGAAGAATATCAAAAAAAATGTCTATCATCTATCTTTCCATATACTTTTTTATCCTTACCATGCTGCTGTTAATTCTCTCTCCGGCTTTATACCGGATTGCCGTTGATAAGGCGGCCTATAATCTATCAGTGATGACGGACGAATTTCGCATAGTACAGGATTCCATGGCGGAAAGCCTTAACAGTTTAAACCTGGATCTGAACCTTGATTTATACTTATCTTCCTATTATTCTGATTCAAATGCTGCCAGTAAAGAAAAAGTAAATCTCTCTCTTAGTAAAATTGCATCCATCAACAGCAATACCCTGACCTTTTGCCTGGAAGACCGGAACGGAATTTTTTTTTCATCCCTTTCCCATTCCTATATCGATAAGCAGAAATATCTGCATTCCTATTTCAACTATAAGGATTTGTTAAAATTTAACTACAGCTCCTATTTTTCACCGGTTATACAGAATCAGTTTCATTCCGAATACCTGGCATATGAATGCTTTGCCTATTCAAAAAATTTAAATATTGCTTCCATTCCACTGACTGCTACCGTGTTCTATAATGCCACTACTATTATGAAGCATTGCAGGGAACTATCGGATACGACCTTTACGTCTTTTTCAATTATAAACCGTTATAACTATGTTTTATATCAATCCGCACAAAATGAATTATATAAAAACTGTTTAGAGGAACTAAACAAAACAAAGACTACTTCAGGGAAAATTCACGGTAAGGGGGGAATTTTCTTCTTTCAGTCCATTCCATCGACTAACTGTACCATCATAGCCTATACACCTTATTCCCAGCTATTTTCCACAGCTGCATTTATCATAGGCATAATAACGTTATTATACCTGCTGTCACCCATACTGTATATGTTATTCCTTGCACCCTTGATTCAACGGCAGCTGGCTCCGTTAAAAAAGTTATCCGATGCAATGTCAGGCTATTCTGTTGGAAATGATATTGAAACGGATATCCATACGGAGGACGAAATTGAAGTTGTAAACAATTCTTTTCATCAGATGATAAAAGAAATCAACAGGCAGATTGATAAAATCAAAAAGAAAGAACACGAGAACTCTGTAATAAGCTATAAATTGCTTGCAACACAAATAGATCCCCATTTTATATATAATACTATGAATATCATCAATATTATGGCAAGGGAAGGCAATATGGAAGCTGTCGTTGAAATTAATTCCGCATTAATCAAAATTCTCAGAGAAAGACTAAATTCCAAGCTGAATGTATTTGAGTCAATTAATAATGAAGTCGATACCATGATGCAGTACTATCTTATAGCATCTTACCGTTATCAAAATCATATTACAGTAAATTTTAATATTGATGAGGCCTTGGGAAATAAATTAATACCCAAAAACATATTGCAGCCTCTGGTAGAAAATGCCTTTTTTCACGGCTTCCCAGATGAACGTTCCATAACAGAGGGAAGTGTGGGTATTCTTATTTATTCCATGGAAAATGAAATTATAATTGAAGTCAGCGATAATGGGCAGGGAATGTCTCCTGCCCGGATCAATGAAATATTAAATAATTCCTATAGTATATATGACGATAAGAAACCTCACATCGGTATTGATAATATTAAACAGCGTTTGAATTATTTATATGACGGAAATTACCAGCTAGTTATACAAAGTGCTGAAAATCAAGGGACAACTGTGATTATTACAATACCCGATATTTCAACTTCATAATCAGGAAACCATTATATCAGACGGCAGCCTAAAAAATCTATATACTATGCTCACACTCCATACTGCTCTCACCGTTCCACATTTTCACCGCGGTCCAGGGCTTATCTTCTCCCGACCAGAAAACATGCGACGGTGCAAGCCCCAGGGGTAAGAAAACTGCCGAACAAAGGTACAGGCTTCCCGTGGAAATATAACCTTCCCCCATTCCCGGCTGATGCCCGCACACACCAACTCTGAGCCATCCGTTTTTATCAAAGTTTCCCGGAAATGACATAATTCTTCTTATTACCGCCGTTAATCCGCAGCGCACCTGTTCATAGGTAAGCGCCGGTTCCAGCCGGTTATCCAGGACTGTTTGCGCCAGGCAGTGAAATGCCCCAAAGCGATAGGTTAAGGAACGGCCGAACATTGGATAGGAGCCGTCCGGTGCTATCAGATGCTCCTGAACCGTCCCATAGCGGGACGCTCTTTTTCTTATTTCCGGTATCATCTCTTCCCAGTCTTTATATTCCCTGCCCACCAGCTTCAATATATCCATAAGCATCGGCTGTATGACAAAGCTATTGTAATAATCCCAATGAAATTCACTGCCGTCGCCATAAATACCGTCCCCCAGATACCACTGCTCATGCTGCTTTATGGCATAATCAATTCTCATGGGATCCCAATCCGTCTCTTTTGCATAATAAAGAAATACTTCAATCATACCGCCAAATAAAAGCCAGTTACAAGCGTAAGGCTTTCTGGTCCTTGTCTGTTTCATGGCCGCTATGAGATTTTGTCTGTCTTTGCTTTCTAACTTTTCCCATAGTTCGGCAGGCGCACGTAATATTGCCTGGGCAAGAAATGCCGCGTCCACCATAGGCTGATGGCCGGACCGGAAATTCATATAATCCTTAGCTTCGGAATTAACGGCATTGGATATGGCCTGTCTTGCCATTTTAGCATACTTTATCCTTAATTTTTCTTCCTCTCCCTCAAGTTTTGTGCACGAAAGCCACGGCGCCATGCCCAGCAGGCTGCGCCCTAATGCCTCAAGATAAGTAAACTGCGCCCTGTCTTCTTTGGGGAGCTTTCCTTCCACAGGCATTTCTTCACACAGACAATCCCTGCTTAAGGCATCCAATACCGGAGTTGTTATTTTAAGCATCGTATCCAGCCAATATTTTCTTGTCTCAATCATATTCTCTCCTCTTTTCTTCATAAGAGTACTCTCGGAGTTACTGTTCACGGCCGATAAACTCGACGTGTTTTTTGTGAGTGCAGCGAAGCGAAAGTCACAGAAAACCGGAGTATAGCAGCGCCAAAACGCTGGTTTTGCGTTTTGTGTGCATCGCGAAGCGTGTTACTGTTCACAGAACTGTAGTAACCTCTCGGAAAACTCTTTGTATGCAGATTTGTGCCGCAAAGATGCGTATAGGGAGGTTTCCGAAAGTGCTCCATATATATAAATTTCTCTCCCCTCAGCCTTTTACGGCGCCGATCATAACACCTTTTACAAAATATTTCTGCAAAAATGGATATATGCACAAGACCGGTACTGTTGAAATTACAATTGCCGCATATTTAATCGTTTCCGCATAGGTATCCATGGTATCCTTATTAGCCGCCCCCTCATTCAGCAGATTGGAATTTGCTATGAGCACCGCCCTTAAAATGTTCTGGATGGGAAGCAGCTCATTTTTGGTAATATACAAAGATGCATTAAACCAGCTGTTCCAGTGCCCCACACCATAATAAAGCAGCAGAACCGCCAGGGTGGGTTTAATTAACGGGGTGATAATTTTAAACAAAACCGTAAAGTCGCCGGCGCCATCCATGTACGCCGACTCAGTCAGGCTTTCCGGCACCGCTTCAATTGCCGTTTTACAAATAATCGCATTGTATATACTTAAGGCTCCCGGAATAATCAAAGCCCACAGATTATTATACAGCCCCAGGGATTTCTGGTTTAAATAAGTAGGAATCAATCCGCCTCCAAAAAACATGGTAAACATGAGATAGCCTATGATATACTTTTTCCAGAACACATTTTTCGCCGCCATAAAATATCCGCACAGCAACGTCATAATAATGTTAAGGGGCAAGGCAACCGCAAGTACGATAAGGATGTTTCTAAAACCGCTTATAATCAGAGGATGCTCCAGAGCCTTTTTATACGCCCCCAGCCCGAAATTCTTCGGCCATAATAATTTTCCCGGGTTAGTGCTGATTGCCGTACTGCTGCTGAAAGATGCACATATAACATACCATATTGGATAAAAAGTTACAATAATAAGTCCCAGCATCAATAAGGTGATAATAATATCTAATGCAAAATCTCCCCTGCTTCTTTTAATATACCTTATTCTCATATGGCCTCCTCCTTAAAACAGACCGGAATTATTTATTTTCTTGCTGACAGCGTTGGTTGTCAGCAAAAATACTATGTTGACAAGAGAATTAAATAAGCCGATGGCGGTACTGTAGCTAAAATTAGCATCCAGCACTCCGATACGGTAAACATAAGTGGATATGACGTCCGCTACTTCATAAGTTGTGGAGGAATATAGGAGCAATATCTTCTCAAAACCCACATTTAAAATTCCGCCCATCCTAAGAATAAATAAAATCGTAATAGTAGGCAGTAAACCCGGCAGGGTAATGTAGAGCATCTGACGTATTCTTCCGGCCCCGTCAACCCTTGCCGCTTCATACTGTTCCTGATCGATTCCGGCCAATGCCGCCAGATAGATGATAGAATCCCAGCCCACGGACTGCCAAATGCCCGATATAATATATATGGGATAAAACCAGTTTTTACTTGCCAGCAGATTCTTCCGTTCTCCTCCCAAAGCCGCCGCCATATCGGTAATAAGACCGTCGGATTGTGTAAAGGTCTTAATTAATCCGCTGATAATAACGATGGAAATAAAGTAGGGCATATAAGAAATGGTCTGGACCGTTTTCTTAAAGTAACGGTTTTTTATTTCATTAATGAGCAGCGCCAGTATAACAGGGGCAGGAAACCCAAAAATAATACTTAAGGCGCTGATAGAAGCCGTGTTCCGCAAAATTCTCCAAAAATAATAATCGTTGAAAAACCGGACAAAATGTTCAAAGCCAACCCACTTACTACCCGCCATTCCTAAAGCGGGGCGGTAATTTTTGAATGCTATAATAATACCGTACATAGGTTTATAGCTGAATATGGCAATATAAATAATGACCGGCAGTATCATCAGATACTTAACCTTATTCCTCTTAAAATCTTTCGCAATAATTTTTGACAAAGGCTATCCTCCTATCTTATTCCCAAACACGCTCTAAGTTTGATTTGGAATTTTGCAGCAGCCCCAATCTTTAAAATCACCTTGCCTGGAAACGGTCATAGGCTGTCTGGCGTATTTCCAGCAGGCGTTTCAGTCCCATATCATTTAAGGTCTGGACAAAAGCGTCGTAAGTTTCCAAAGATTCCTCTCCCGTCAGGAATTTTAAGGACATTTCCTTAATATAGGTACTGATTGCATTATAAATGGAGCTGCTTTCCGTCGTTTCGTCCACTGTCATGGTAACCGCCGTGGGATAAATCCAGCTTGTGGCTTCCTCGTTTGATTTGTCATACCACAAAGCTCTTGCTTCTTTTGATTCGGGTTTGGATGTCTCATTTATCATCTGTAATGCCTGTATTCCTAATCCCCATCCCACTTCTCCCGTATACAAAACCATGGCTTCGCTCATGCCAAGCTCATGATTTCTTATCTTATCCGTAAAAGCAGGCACTCCATTAACCATTTCATAAGTATCCCCTTCCACACCAAAGTTCCAGTAATAGTAACCTTCCTCGCTGAATGGATAATCCAGCCAGCGGAGAGCAAGCTCGACTTTATCATCGGGACAGCTGGTTGTAATGGCTGCGACGGCACTGACTATTTGATCCTCCGTGAAAACAGCGCCGGTTTTATCTCCTTCGTTTTTTACAGGATACGGAATACCTACCCAGTTTGCACCGTTTCCGTTAGCCGCCGCATCCTCAATATAGGCATTAAGCGCTCCCAGATTGGCATTGGTAATGCCTACCTGGTTGTTGGCAATCTTTGTTCTTAATCCGTCGTCATCCAGAGTTACGACATCGGGATCAATAAGGCCTTCTCTGTTTAACTTATTCAGCCATGCCATATACTCCTTCCATTCCGGCTGTGCCTGTGCAAGCTGCACTTTTTTGTCCTTGTCTATGTACAGCGACATTTCAATGGTACCATAAGCGCCGAAAGCACCTGCCATTCCGGGGGATACTCTCCAGCTGGGGCAGAAAGCAAATTTAGCGCCGTATGCTTCATGAAAGGTGCGTATCGTATTTTCCCAGTCGGCAATCGTTACGGGGGTTTTTAGATTCTGTTCATCCAGCCAGTCCTGACGTATCAAAGGCCCCATATAAACCGATTGGCTTCTATCTTCACGGAAAAAGCCGAAGCAATAATATTTTCCGCTGTCTGTTTTTACCGATTTATCGGCATATTCATGACTCTGAAGATATTTCCAGTAATTAGGGGCATACTTTGGCAAAAGATCTGTTAAATCCCTAAGAATTCCTTCCTCAATATAGGTTTCGGCATCATTGATAATACCGTGCCAGATAATATCGGGCAGCTTTGTTTCTGCCAGCATTAAATTAAAGGCCTGGCTTGCATCCGTTCCGGATGTGGGAAAGGTCCAGTCCATATAAACGCCTGTCTGTTTTTCAAGGCCTGTATGGAACGGCGATTCTTCCCAGCCCGCTACGGTTGATGAGGGTCCTAGCTGACTGGCCCAGATCGACAGGGTTTCATCCGTCTTAATAGGATATCCGGTAAATTCTATTTCCTTGGTACCGGCAGCCGAATTGTTCAAATTACTCACTCCCTTGGTTGGATTATTTCCCCCTCCTGAACACCCTGCTATCAGGGAAGCTGCCAAGGCTGCCATAAGTATCAGTGCCGTAAGCCTCTTTTTAAACATGTTTACCTCCATTCCTGCGCACGCTTTTTTACGCATCTTAATTTGTGCCGGGGATTACTCGGACACAAATTCATTATTTTTTAAAGGCAATCCAGGGTCCCGATATTCCCGGCCGGTCCGATAATCCGTCCGGCTGATTTGCCCAACGTTATTATAGAATGCCGATTGTGCAAAGTATATCATTCATTTTGAAAATGAATTGTTTATTTTTACAAAAGAAATTGTTCGTTTTTCAAATCAATTGTTCATTTTTCAAAAAGCTGTTTTATTTTTATCCAAAATAAAATATAATGATATACAGATATTACTAACACAACGTTTCTGTAATAGTTTTTCAAATTTCCGAAGGCCGGATAATTTATGAAGGTACTTTCAGAACGTTGTACCAGGGATGTGATTTGGCACCCGGTTCATTGAAAATATTATATTGTAAAATTTGCATAATGTTATGCAGCAGGAGTAACCCATGAACAGATTTTTTTCCAAATTATTCAGTAAAAAAATATTCTGGAAATTTTTCATTTCTTATATTATTATATTTGCCATACCCTTTTCCGCAATTTTAATTACATACATCACCGCCCAAAAAACCATACGGAATGAAATTATTAATTCCAGTTCCAATTCCCTGTACCAGTTTTTTAGTGTTGTGGATTCCAGACTGGCAGAAATGGCGCAGATTAATATATCCTTACTGAATTCTTCCCTTGCAAAACAGCATAGCTATCATACAAAAGAGGAATTGGATTTTCCCCTTTATGAATCCTACGAACTGAAGGAATTTCTGAAATCTTTTAAGCAGGGAGATATTGCGGACATTTTTATTTATTACCCCCAATTGGAGCAAATTGTCGGTCTGAAGGGCTGTTTAGATTCCAGAACATTTTATAAAGCCTATTATAAAGACATGCTCACTTATGCGAGATTTGCAGACATTTTTTCAACCTCTGAACACAGTTTAAAGCCCACGCTGCTATCCTTAAATTCCGATACCGGAAATGCCAACCTGGCAATCCTGGTATCCCAGAAATATCCCGGCGGGGAGGAAATGATTTCAGTAGTCAGCTTTAGTAAAACCTCCCTGAAAAAGCTTTTCCAAAGCGCCGATTTTCATAGTAAAAGCACTTTAATGATATTTGATAATAAGAATAAGCTGCTGGCTTCTTCCCAGGATATGGGCACGGATTTTAATCTGTCCGCCTATGAAGGAGGCAATACTTTATATTACGATACTTTCGGCCAGGAACACTATGTTGTCCAGATATTTTCTTCCCGCGGGGCAGACTGTGTGTATGTATCCGCCACGCCTTCCAGTATTTTCTGGTCCGAACTGACCCACATACGGTTTATCGTGATTTTATGTACCTTGCTTTGTATGGTATTTAGTTTTATTACCGCTTATTATCTGGCAAAGCAGAATTACTCGCCTGTTACCTCCATCCTGCGTACCATCTCAAATAAAACTGCTTATGTTTATGACAGAAAAAACAACGAAATGGAATTTATAAATAATGTGCTTACGAATTGCATGGAAGAAATTCATCAATTGAATAACCGGCTGGAAACCAAGGCAGACAAAGAACGGCAGGATTTCCTGCTGCATGCGCTTCAGGGCAGCTATCCGCCAAATGAAAAATTTCAGGATGACGTCTTTTTACAGCATCATATTACCCTGCTGTCCGACTGGTTCGGAGTCCTGCTGATACAGATAGAGGAAATCGACAGACTTAAGGTCCCTTTAACAAGGGAAGAAAATCCCTCCCTTTTATCCTTTATCCTCACCAATGTAACTCAGGAGTTATGTTCCGCTAACCAACAGGGATTTTTAATAAATATTGCCCCTATGCAATATGCCTGTATTGTAAATTTCAACAGGGGCTGCGAAAAAGAGGAGGGATTATCTTATATGTATTCCGTTGCCGGGCAATGCTCTGTATTCGTGCAACGGCATTTCGGGATTTATACCACGATATCCCTGTCCGGCATACATTCCGGTCTGTCCGAAATCCACACTGCCTATAAGGAAGCCGTGCATACAATGAGATACCGCTTTCAGTACGGGAAAAACAGCATAATAACTTATGGTTTGGTTCAGAATAAGACGTTTCACTATAATAACTCTACCGATTCCAAATCTGCACAAATTATTATGGACTATATAAAAAGAGGGAATTCCTGTTCCTCCGGCAGGGAAGTAGTGGACAAGATTATCGCTTTAGCCAATATAAATGATAATTCTGCTTTGGAATCCCTGGAATTTTTCCTCTATGATACCGTAAATTCCTTAAATAAAATTATTTACGAAGCCGGCTTTAAGCATTTAGAGGAAAAAAACAATTTTACCAGGCAGCTTTTAAAGGCGGAATCCTTTCACAACTTTCTGGAAAACCTGGTAAGAATACTTGACATGCTGCGGGATTGCGGTAAAACAATAAAAGAAAGCAATACCATCTGTGACAGGGCAAAGGCTTTTATAGAAAAAAACTATAGGGACCCTAATATAAACAATACAACAATCGGGGAAATTCTTGGCATCTCTCCTTCTTATTTATCCCAGATGTTCCGGGAGCAAAAGGGCATTACTCTGATAGACTATTTATATAAAATAAGAATACGAAAAGCAAAGGAACTGCTTTCCGACAGTCCCCTTACCATAGAGGAAGTCGCCGCAAAAACAGGCTTTTTAAGCAGCTCCACTCTTATTAAAGTATTTAAAAAGAGCGAAGGAATCACACCGGGAGCATACCGTAAATTAAAGCAGTCCTAAACCTTCCATAGAAAAAACAATATCCCGTAAAACAAACCCCGCTTATTATTTTATATTTTGTTTCCGATATACATCAGGTGACAGGCCTGAATACTTTTTAAATACTTTGGAAAAATAGGTACAGTTTTCAAATCCCAAAGCATCTGATACCTCATAAACAAATATTCCTTTTTGAAGCATTTTTTTAGCCTGTTCTACTTTTAGTATGTTAACATACTCAATGAAATTCCGGCCAATTTCCTTTTTAAAGATAGTACTTAAATATGTACAGGAAATGCCGATGTATTCTGCGGCTTCCGTTAAATGTATCTGCGTGGCTAAATGAGAATTTATATAGTCGAAAACACTCTTTAAAATTTCTGAATGACGGCATTTATAACTAATCATGAACCTGTCAAAAAAAAGTTTTGTAAAATCTATAAACCAGCTTTCAATTTTTATCAGGCTATCCATCATTATAATATTCTGATAATGACAATTATCATCACTTATATAAATTTCCTCGATCGTTCCCCCAAGATTCTGAGCAGTTTCCGAATAAGCTCCCAGCATATCCATAAATATACGGCGCAAAACATTTAAATTTGTATGAGGATTTTCTCGTATCATCTTAAATATGGTATAAATGCTTTGACAGACATTTTTTTCCTCAAACTCAGTGACATATTTTCTAAACCTGCCAAATTCGTTTA
>JAATFT010000020.1 GCA_015655075.1 Clostridiales bacterium
CGGAGGTCAGGAAGATAATCCTGCGCAGTACAATCTGGATGACTTCCTTATTTCTGTCGGAAATATACATCATGGCATTAAAATAAGAGTTCCAGTGGGTGACTGCGTAAAACAGGGACACACTGGCCAGAACCGGCTTGGCAAGCGGCAGGATAACTTTTAAGAAAATCTGCCCGTCATTACACCCGTCCATTCTGGATGCTTCCTCCAGTTCCATGGGAATCCCCTGAAAATAGTTTTTAATAATAATCATATTAAAGGCATTGACCGCCCCCGGAAGCCACAAAGCCCAAAAGGTATTTTTCAGATGGAGTACATTGGCGACCAGCAGATAGGTAGGCACCATTCCGCCGCTAAACACCATGGTGATAATCACCATATTGGTAAAAAAAGTTCTTCCCTTAAAATAACGCCGTGACAAAGGGTATGCCAGGGTACAGGAAAACACCATATTAATCAGCGTTCCCACAACCATAACAATAACCGAATTCTTAATCCCCCTGAAAGTATCTCCTGTCCTTAAGATATACTTATACGCGTTCAGGGATATGGTGCGGGGGAATAGGAAAAATGCGCGTTCCGTCAGTTCCCGTTCCGTTGCAAAGGAACCGGCTACCACATATACAAAGGGAAGCAGCGTAGTCAATGCAACTCCTCCGATAAACAGATAAATCAGTACCTGGACAAATTGATCCCCCGGCCTTCTTTTTATTTTTGTAGAATTTATTTTCGTCTTCGCCATTATTACTTTCTCCTTAATTAATAATATTATTTTATAATATCAATAAAATCCGGACTCGCCGAAGGCTTTGGCCAGACGGTTTGCCCCCAGCACCATAATCATACTCACCATGGATTTAAACATACCTGCCGCCGTCGCCAGGGAATAATCTCCATTTACTACACCCTTTGTATAAATATAGGTATCAAATACGTCGGAAACAATACGGTTCATAGAGTTCTGCATCAGAAAAATCTGTTCATATCCCGTACTTAGAATGGAACCCACCTTCAGAATCAGCATAATTACTATGGTGGAACGAATGGCCGGAAGGGTAATATGCCACATTTTTCTCCACCGGCCGGCCCCGTCCACCTCCGCCGCCTCATAGAGCTGGATATCCACGCCGGAAAGGGCTGCTAAAAAGATAATCGTTCCATACCCGGTTTCTTTCCACATGCTCTGTCCGATAAGCATCGTCACAAACAAATTGGGATCCGACATAATATCGGGCGCATTGTTCCTCCCAAATACCTGTTCAAATAAGTGATAGACCAGACCGTCGGTGGTGCTGAACAGCTGGGCAGTCAGCGCGGCCACGATTACTATGGATATAAAATGAGGAATATACACCATGGTCTGGGTAACACGTTTAAAGACCACACTCCTGATTTCATTTAAGAAAAGCGCCAGAATTATAGGCGCAGGGAAATAAAAAATCAGGCTGGCAATGGAAATGGATAACGTATTTTTAAAAAGCCGGAAAAAATCAGGCCCCGTAAAAAATTTTCTGAAAATGTCCAACCCCACAAAAGGACTCCCGGTAAATGCTCCCAGCATGGAATCCCCATTATAAGGGCTGAAATTCTGGAACGCCATAACCAGACCTCCCATAGGCAGATAGTTAAAAATAATCATGTACAGTACGCCGGGAATAATCATTATATACAGCCACTTATGTACAGTAAGCGCATGCTTCCAGGTTCCGGTCTTTTCTTTCGGTTTTATTATTGTTTTTTCCATTTCCTATTCTCCTTATTTTGATATTTAATTGTTAGTTTTTGATTAATTCCCGTCCAGGCGTACTGTCCAAGATCGTCATTATGCTTATTTTTCTTAGTTTGAATCCCTGCTTTGCAAGCATATTGTATGTCTGCCCGTAAGCATTTGTAAATAATCATTTTCTAACCTGTTTTTACCATAAAAAAGCCCCCACATTCCGCACAATAAGACGGTTTTATGGGGGTTAAAATAAAATTATCATTTTATTCCATCATTTGCGGTGCTCTTTACGAAAGGCCGCCGGGGTAAATCCCACATGATTTTTAAAAAACCGGATGAAATTCTGTACATTATTATATTGGAGCTTTTCCGAGATCTCCGCCACGGAATACTCTGTGATCAGAAGCATATACTTAGCCTGCTTTAATTTTTCTTCGCTTACTATGTCGGTAAACGTGATTCCTTTTTCACGTTTTAAAACCTTGCTTAAATAATTGGGATGGTAACACAACCGGTCGGCGCATTCATTCAGGGTAATGTTCCCTTTGCTGTCTTTTAAAAGCTTCATTACCTGTTTTAAGATTTCAGACCCTTCCCCTTCCTGTCTTTTTTCCGAGAGCTTACGGATAATCGGGCGTATGATTTCCTGACCGATGGCTTTTACCACCTCCTGTTTCCCGTAAATCTGGGTAATACGGTTCAAAATATTGTACTGCTCGCTGTCAAATACGTCGGACAGCGCCACTCCGGCCGCCCCGGGGATGTTCAGCATGGCGGTTAAAAGCCTTATCAGGTAAAAATTACGCTCAATGCCCACCACACTTTTCATCTCCATACGCTCTATCGTTAATTCCAGAAGACGCTCCGCCTCTTCCTCCTTGCAGCTGTCTATGGCCTGGATCAGCTCGTTTTCTATAATCATATCGTAAACATTGTCCTCGGAACTCACCGCTAGATAGTCGTCAAACAGAGCCAGAGAGGAATTTTGGGTATCCTCTTTATTTGCCTTATTATAGAGGGCTTGCGCGCATTCACCGTAAGCCTTTCTTACATGGCGCAGCTTATGGAACGTCTGGCTTATACCCGATGCGGTGGCAAACCCGAAGCTTTCCGTGATATAGTCCTTAATCTCTTTATAAAGGTCTACCGTTTTATTATCCACCTCTATGTTATTTTCCGCTCCCACCAGGAAGATCAGCCTGTTTTCATAATTGACAGGGGTAATGAATATCCGCTTCTTAAGCTCTTCCGAAAGCTCGGTAAGAATTTCTGTGTACTTATCCTTTAATTGATTATTCTCTCCTTTACAGACTATGGCGATCATCCGGTATGCCGGATAAGGGGTAATCTCATACTTCTTAAACGCGCTTTCTATCTTTTCATCATCTAGTTCTCCCTTCAGCAGGTTGGATACAAACAGTTCCTTAATCTGCGTATTCTGGTCATCCACGAATTTCTGCAGCATAAGCAGCGGTTTTGAAAATGCCATTGCCGTCAGGCGGATAATTACCAGAAGAAACGCAAAAACCGCTATTACAGCAAAGGAAGCCAGGACAAATACGGTGGCATCCTTTTTTACCCTTGACGCGTCATACCCCACCACAAAGGTCAGACCGGTGGTGTCTTCGTTCCTTACATTAATATTATACTTTTTCCCGCTGTCGAACCGGTATGTTCCGGAACCTTTCAGTCCTTCCTTCAGGTAGTTTTCCGTCATCTCCGGATTGGTATCCAGCAATACCTTGCCGTTTCCAAGAATCGTGACATCGTATCCCAGCTTATTGTAGCCTTCGGCCATGGCTCTGAGCATTTTTTCGTCAATCTGTACCAATACGATCCAGGATATGCCGCCCGATCCGTTTTCTTTTTTTACCACTAAAAGCATACCTGAAGTATCGACGGAAGAGCTTAGCCGTATGCTTCCAATCATTGGAGGGTTAACGTCCTCCCTGTTCAGCCAGTAAACAGACAGCCCCGTCTTTTTCTGCTCTTTTAGAAATCCGTCCACTTCCTCCCTGTTCCCCGTTTCCTCATAGGGGAACAGCCCGTAGCCGTTAAAAACCCATCCGTAAGTAACATTGATGAATTCATAATTACTTATATACTTTTCCATAAAATAATTGCCTTCCAGCAGCCTTAACGCCTGTTTCATATTACTGAACTGTGAATAGGGAATTTCATCCTGGCGCACCAGCCATTTGAAAGTATCGCCGTTAGTCGCATCGATATAGTATTCCTTCAGGGAAGAGAGGATATTTTCATATTCCCTCGTTATTTCATCACTATAGGCACTTAATATAAGCCTTCTTTTCCCGGATTCCGACCTGATATAAATGTTACAGGAAACAATTCCCATAATAATTAACGGAATGGTGACCAGCATCAGGAGTTTTACAAACATCTGCTTCTCATAGGTCAGAGAATCCAAAATTCTCTTTACCGTATTTCTTTTTCTCTTTTGCTTCATTCCTTCTTTTTTGCCCTCCGGATACATTAACATAACTTATATACCTTAAGGTTCCTGTATTCCGCCGTTAAAGGGGCCAACTGCCGGAAGCCGATTTTTCCTCCCTTTAACGTAGCCCCATATGTAATCCCGTCATCCTCATATGTAAATACGCACAAATCATGAATGGAAAATGTAATACGGTCATGATATTTTGTAACGGCAATACGGTAAAAATCCGCCGCGTCCGCGGCAGACGGCAGCGGATCCGCCCCCTGCGCCACCAGATGAAAGCCGCGGCTTTTTCTTAGGTTACATGTATGGAACGCCCTCTCGTCCGGTTCCTTCCTCCGAAAATAGGAAACGTGGAACGCATTGATGTCTCCACTGTGGTATTGCGGATATTCACCGGTCCGTCTGGCAAGGGAAGGGTCGAACAAATCTTTTTCCTCCCTTCCTTCCGCCGCAAAGAACAGGATGCAAAGCCCCACGTCCGTCACCGGTTTGAATTCCCACGTAATCTTTAGGTTTTCCGGAAACGTCTCCGGACACCAGAGCACGTAGTTTGCCTTCTGTCCCAGTCCGTTGTCCATGGCATTTTTCAGGCGCATGCAGTTATTCTCAAAGCCGATATCCGCCTTTCCTTCCAGAATAAACCTTTTAATATCCTCCGCCTTTTCCAGTGGATTCTCATATATTAACTTCTCCTTTATCACGCATATTGCCGAATTAAAATCTCTCATTTTTCATCCCTAATTCTTTCTATAACTATCGTTTATTCTGTTCCTCAGGGCAAAGACAGGAACATCTGTTCCTATTTATGTATAAGAATTACTTCTCACTATAACAAATACCCATTTTTATTTCAAGAAATATCATTTTACATCAATATGCCTTCCAAACAGTACCTGCCAATTGTGTCTATTTAATATTTTTCATATCACCTTCCATTTCCAATTATTAATTTTAACCGTTCCCTCTTGCAGGCAGGTCGCCTTTCTCTTGTTATTATGCTTATTTTTATTAATTTTAGGTTTTACTTTTCAAGCACATTGTATATTCGCCCACTGTCATTTGCAATAATCATTTTCTAACCTGTTTTTATACAAAAAGCCTTCATAAAACCGCATAATAATGCGGTTTTATGAAGGCTTAAATTTAAAATTATCATCTTATTCCATCATTCCTGGTGTTCTTTACGAAAGGCTGTCGGGGTAAAACGGTCTTTTGCCTCTGTTTTTATGAATCTTAACCTCAGTATTTTCATTCGGCATATTCTCACTCCAACTATTCCAAATATGTCTTAAGCTTTTTAGTCCCTTTTTTCATTCGCAATCTGCATAATGCTCTCACTTCGATCTGCCGGATTCTTTCTCTGGTCACATGATATTCTTTTCCCACTTCTTCCAAAGTCCATACTCTTCCATCTACAAATCCAAACCGCAAACGTATTACTCTTTGCTCTCTTTCTGTTAGGCTTGATAATATTTCATCAATTTCTTGGACTAACATCACATGCTCCGCTGATGAAAATTGTTCCGGCATACTTTCATCAGCTATAAAATCCTTTAATATGGAATCTTCTTCTTCGCCTATGGGTGTATCAAGAGATATGGCATCACCATATAATTTTATAATTTCCTCCATTCTCTCTTCCTCAAGGTTCATAATTCCCGCTAATTCAGCTAATGTTGGTTCTCGTCCTGCGTCGGCCAGAAATTTACCGGAAGCTTTGGTGATTTTATTCATTTGTTCCTTCATATGAACCGGGATTCTGATTGTCCGTGCCTGATCGGCGATAGCCCTGGTAATTGTCTGCCTTATCCACCACATTGCATAGGTACTGAATTTATAGCCTCTATGATAATCGAATTTATCAACCGCTTTAAGCAATCCAATATTTCCCTCCTGTATCAAGTCAAGCAGATTCATATTGCTTCCGCGAACATATTTTTTTGCAACACTGACAACCAATCGAAGATTTGCATTTGTCAGTATTTCTTTCGCGGTTACTTCTCCATTTTCAATTCTCTTTGATATTTCTATTTCCTGCTCTGCCGTAAGTAATGGTATATTCCCAATTTCTTTTAAGTATGATTTTACAGAATCTTCCTGGTATATATCGTTTTCATTTTCTCTTACCTCTGCTTCCGTAATTTCATCCATTACCTCTTCCTGTTCATTCGAATGAAGAACTTCAATATTATGATTCTTCAGCGTTTTTGTAATGATTATAATTTCCTCATCACTTACCGGCCTTTTAAAGACTTTCATAATATCGTCTCTTTCAATTGCATCATGGTTCTTTTTTGCAATAGAAACCAACTTTTCTATTTGTTCTTTTATATCAATCACCGTATCATCCCTTTTTAAGCCTTCTTTAATCCCCGGCATAAATCTAAATAAAAAGGTCATCTTGCGCCACTATGGCTTCACTATTAACTGTTTTTGCCTTGTCTGCCCTTTATTCACTATTTTATCCTTGCAATAACAAATTCCTTAACTGCATCTTTATTCATTTCCAGCGGTATGGCCAATTCACTATACAGACTTTCCTCGGCCATATCAAAATATTTCTTATCTCCGGCCGTTAATTTTTTTCCTTCTGTGAGACGCATTTGTTTACGCATGTATATTGTTTTAATAATCTTAACCAGTTCCCTGCAGTCACATTTTCTGAATGCTTCTTTATACTCCATTTCCCTTTTCTTTTCATCCAATATCCACAAAGAGTCAATATTTTTAATATCATCAATCAAATCCGTCGCTTCTTCTTTGGTTAGCACGGACCGCATTTTTACTTTTTGGTTGTCAGCAGGTGTAAATATCTTATTTCCTTTTGTATAAAGTGGACATAATGTATAATATATCCTGTCTTTGGATATACCAGGAGAATCTATATTTCCAATATCTACAACTTTACATACACCATTATTTCCATAAATAATATAATCTCCGACTTTAAACATTCCTGCATCCCCTTTACTTTATCGTCTCTATATATTTTATCAGAAAATTGTACTTTTTGAAAGCAATTTTTCATTATTTTCATTTTCTTCAGTTTTATTGTCATAATATTCTCACAATAATTTTGCCTAATTTCCAAAGGCGACCTTTATTACATAAATTAAAAATAAATTGTATTCAAAAAATACCAGAAGAATTATATGCTTCGTTCTTTTGGTATCTGCTCAGGAGACAATTAATCTAAATACCCCGCTGTATTATAAGTATTATATTGTTTCTTGACTTTCACAACAAGTGAACCATCTGCTTCTTTCTTTTTATCCTCAATAACATATTTTGCTTTTTTCTTATCAAGTTTACTGCAATAAATTATAAATTCCCGATCTGGGTTTGCATCATTTGTAGTATCAAATTTCATTATCTGTAAAAGACAAGCGTTTGCTATTCTCCTCATATGTAACCTGCCTTTCTTTATACTAAGATAATTATACCACTGAAAAAATTTTAATGTCAGCATTATTTTCATTCAAATTTGATTTTCGTCACAATTTATAATACGGTTCCTCCATGTTTTTGTGCATATTTGCCAATCAGGCCACCAATAATTGGATGCCTTCGGCGGATACGCCGGGAATTTAAGATACTACGTCAATGAAGCACGTGCATGTGGTGCGGTGCCCATATTATGCTCTCCTATCAACCGCATCCTGTTTGAACCCGACGGTACTCTGAAAAATCTTCTCGGCGAATACCGGAATGCGGTAAAATCCGTTGCCGACGAAATGCATGTGCCGTTTCTTGATTTATGGCTGCGTTCCACTGAGTATATGGAAGCGGCCGGCGAAGACGCATGGGATTACTTCTGGGGCGACGGTAAAGCAAGAGATTATACCCATACCAATGATATCGGAGGCAAACTCATAGCAAAATTCGTGGCTTTGGAATTACTGAAAGCACATATTGCGCCAATTCAAAAGCACATAAAATCTGACTGTATTGCAACACCCCTTCCCAAACCCTCGGGAAGAAAAAACCAGGCAGAGAATATCAATGACTACAAAACTATCGGTCTGGTGAACCTGCCTGATTTGGATAGGGTATAATTATCCAACTGCTGCTGTGCCAGTGCACTAGTGTGCTGACAAGTTGATACTTGGACTAATGGCGTAGAATGGATTTTCATTCTGCGAGGCGGAGGAAAGAGGCGTAGCGGTGGCTACGTCGATTGACGACAACGAAGCAGATGGAAATTCAGGCAAGCCATTAGACA
>JAATFT010000018.1 GCA_015655075.1 Clostridiales bacterium
TTGTCTAATGGCTTGCCTGAATTTCCATCTGCTTCGTTGTCGTCAATCGACGTAGCCACCGCTACGCCTCATTCCTCCGCCTCGCAGAATGAAAATCCATTCTACACCATTAGTCCAAGTATCAACTTGTCAGCACACTAGGATGGAAATTGTACAGAAAGGAGTGCTCTGTTATGAAGACAGACTACGATATAACCCAGGATTCCGACCGGGTCAAAAAAGTGGAACCCTCCCTGATAAGAACGGTTCTTAACCGGGTGGATGAGTTAAGAAAGAGTGGACATGAAATAATTGCACTAAGTGCCGGCGAACCGGATTTTAATACGCCTTCCGATATTAAAGAGGCTACTATTAACGCAATCAACCAGAATTATACACATTACAGTTCCAACAGGGGCTATGAAAAATTAAGGAAAAAAATAGCGGAAAAAACATGGGAGGAAACCGGAGTTTACTATGATTACCAGTCCGAGATATTAGTGACCAGCAGCGGTGCGGAAGCCATAAATAACACCATTTTGTCCATTGTAGACGAAGGAGATGAGGCTATCCTGTTTTCCCCGGCATTTGTAAATTATGAAAATATGATAAAAATAAGCGGGGGAGTGCCGGTCATTATCGATCTGAAACGGGAAGACCGGTTTGAAATTGATATCGGAAAAGTGGAAGAACATATTACGGAAAAAACGAAAATGCTGGTGATAAATAACCCGAATAATCCCACCGGGGCAGTTTATGACAGGTCCGTTCTGGAACAGTTATGTGAATTGGCGGTCAAACATAACTTTATTATTGTTTCCGATGAGATGTACAGCAGGCTGGTTTATGATGACGTCTTGTTTCGGTCAATCGCATCCTTTCCGGATATGAAGGAGCGTTGTGTAATTATCAATGGCTTTTCCAAAACCTATGCCATGACCGGCTGGAGATTGGGATATATTACCGCCGGTGAAAAAAGAATTAATGGAATATTAAAAATACACCAGTATTCAACGACATGTTCGCCGACCTTTATCCAGATGGGAGTAGCCGAGGGCATGGATACGGAGCTGACTAAAAAAGAAATATCTCAAATGGTGGATACTTTTGTAAAGAGAAGACTCTGTCTTATGAAAGGACTGGATAAGATAAAAGGGCTTTCCTACGTAATACCGAAGGGAGCGTTTTACATCATGGCGGATGTTTCTGAAACAGGATTAAGCGGACTGGATTATGCAGGGAGGCTGCTGGAGGAAAAACATGTCGCCGTAATTCCGGGAGTAGGTTTGGGAAAAAGGTGCTCCGATTTTATAAGGATTTCCTTCGCAGCATCAACAAAGTATATTGAGACAGCCCTTGACAGGATTGAGGATTTTAACCAATCACTGATGAAGTCAGAGTGATGTAGAATACGTTATTGTACAGAATGTCCACTATATTTGTCGAATAAGGTACAGTGTGGTGATTGTAAAGAAGAGTTACTTTATGTATACTCTTTTCAATGATAAAACATATCAAGGAATTATATTTCAAAAAGCAAAGAGGCAAGAGAAATATTGCGCTTCTTTGCTTTTTTATTTAATAGGAAGTTCCGTGAATTTCCTGTTAAATAAAAAGCCTTCTAGGCGGGATGCGCATGACGCGCCGGAGGTAGTTTGTCACTGAAGTGACGACGCGTCAGCGCCGAGTTTGCAAAGCAAACTCTTTCTTATTTTTACAAACTTAAAAGACGGAGGGAATACGAATGAACATTGTTATTACTGGAGGCGGATGGGCCGGATGTTCCGCAGCATATTCGGCCAGAAAACAGGGAGCGGATGTCGTTTTGCTGGAAAGAACGGATTCACTTCTTGGAACAGGCCTTGTTGGCGGAATCATGAGAAATAACGGTAGGTATACCGCGGCAGAGGAAATGATTGCCATGGGCGGCGGAGATATTTTCAAAATTATTGATGAAAACTGCCGGCATAAAAATATATATTTTCCGGGACATGAGCATGCAAATCTTTATGACATTGCAAAAACACCTGTTGCAATCACAAATTATTTAAAAGAAATCGGAGTGGAACTCAGACTGCAGGAGAGAGTGGTGAAAGCACAGGTGGCTGACGGGGTTATAAGGAGTGTTCAGACGGCAGGCGGCGGGGTTTATGAAGGAGATGCCTTTATTGACACGACCGGAACTGCAGGGTCCATGAATAATTGCAGCAAGTATGGCAACGGATGTGCAATGTGTGTTCTTAGATGCCCCAGTTTCGGAGGAAGAGTAAGTCTTGCAGGCATTTGCGGCGTACCTGAGATAACAGGAAAAAAAGCGGACGGCTCAATCGGCGCCATGAGCGGCTCCTGTAAAATTTACAAGGAATCACTGGCGCCCGAAATCGTGGAAACATTGAATAATACCGGCGTGGCGGTTGTTCCGTTACCGGAGGAGCTTATTGAAGACCATTTAAGCGTAAAAGCTTGTCAGCAGTATGCATTGAAGGAATTTGCAGAGAATATCGTTCTTCTTGATACGGGCCACGCGAAGCTGATGACACCGTTTTATACGCTTGAAAAGCTTCATAAAATCCCCGGTTTTGAGAATGCCCGTTATGAGGATCCCTATGCCGGAGGAAAGGGCAACTCCATGAGGTATTTTGATATGTCGCCAAGAACAAATGCGTTGCAGGTTGAGGGAGTAAAGAATTTATTCTGTGCCGGTGAAAAAGCAGGGCTTCTGGTCGGACATACGGAGGCTATCGTGACAGGTGTTCTTGCAGGATTTAACAGTACAAGATTCCTGCGTAAGAAACCGTTGCTGGAGCTGTCCAGAAAAACGGCGGTGGGCGAGGCCGTTGCATATGTAAATGAAGAAATGCGGACTCAGGAAGGAATGGGTAAAAAATATACCTTCTCCGGTTCCGTGCTGCTGGAACATATGAAGAAGCTTGGGTTATATGAAACCGATGTTAAAAAAATTGAAGAAAATGTCAAAAAAGAAGGACTGTGGAATATTTTTACATCCTAACCGGAAGAGAGAGAGGAAATCAGAATGGCACTTACATCATTGCATATTGCTTATATTATCATTACCATCGTGATACTGATCGCACTATTATTTAAAAAAGAAATTGTAATTCCCTGTGTTGCAGGTATCCTTATCATCGGTTTTATTTATTCAGAAAGTATAATTAAATCAATACAGATACTTAACAATGCACTGATCAATTCCTGTATTGAGTTATTAAGCATCATTATAGTAATTGCACTGGTCGTCTCCATGTCAAAAGCCATGGCGGACCTGGGAGCGGATGAAATGATGATGCATCCGGTCAGAAAAATAATAAGGAATAATAAAACGGCCTTCTGGATTATAGGTTTGACAATGTTAATTGTTTCCTGGCTGATATGGCCGTCTCCGGCAGTAGCATTAATCGGGGCGCTGCTGCTTCCGGTTGCCGGAGAAGTCGGGCTTCCGGTTATATGGGCGGCGGTTTCAATGAATATTTTTGGCCATGGCATTGGTCTTTCTTCCGATTTTGTTATCCAGGGAGCTCCTTCCATTACAGGAGCCGCAGCGGGAATTGATGTAAACGAAATAATTAATGCGAGTATACCGTTGTGGATAACCATGTCGGTTGTTACAGCCGGTGTTGCGTTTCTTATGATGCTAAGAGAAATGAAGATAAATAAGGATACTTTTGTTGTGACGAAAAAAGAACTGGCGGTAAAAGAAATCAATAAACCAGGGCTTGCTATGTTTATTGCAGTACTCATGCCGATATCTTTTATAGCTGATATTGTTTTTATGATTATTTTTAAGATTAACGGCGGAGATGCCACGGCGCTTGTTGCGGGTACTGCGCTTATACTGACCTGTATCATTACTATTCTGGATAAAGGTATGGGACAGGCACTTGAAACAACAACGGATCATGTGAAGGAAGGATTTAAATTTGCAATGAAAATCTTTGCGCCGGTAATTGTCATTGCCGCCTTCTTTTTCCTGGGTAGTGAAGGGTTCGCCCAAAAAGTGTTGGGAGAAAATGCAACGGGGCTTTTAAATGATATCGGTCTTTGGGTTTCCGCTCATATACCGCTGTCAAAATTAACAATTGTATTGACCGAAACTGCAGTCGGCGTTATTACCGGACTGGACGGTTCGGGATTTTCAGGGCTTCCGTTAGTGGGTTCCATAGCGCAGACTTTCTCTTCCGTTGGTAATATACATATAGCATCACTTGCGGCACTCGGCCAGATTGTTACCGTCTGGGTTGGCGGCGGAACAATTATTCCATGGGGTGTTATCCCTGTTGCGGCAATATGCGGAATTGAAGCAACGGACCTTGCAAGAAAGAATCTGATCCCTGTTTTATGCGGATTTGCAGCAACCATAATTGTGGCACTGTTTCTGGTTTAGACTGGAAATTGATTAAAAGAGAAGTATTCGGATAAAAGTTCACAACCACTTCTCCCCGGGTTTCGGGAGAAATGCTCCTTGTCCATACGGAAACGGTAAAAAGTACAAACACTGCTGTGGAAGAAATGTTCCTATTGCATAAAAAATGCGACACTAAGGATAAGATATGCCGTGCACTACGTCGTTTTAACTTCCGGTAGTTAACTGTATTAAATCAATCGTGCAGATTGCTTTATTATAAAGCTGTTTATAAAATATTATTGTGAACTATTGACATAATCAATATTACATAGTAATATAAAAATAAAATATGAAACGTTTCACACGGCATATAATTATATAAAAAAGTACAAAATTGCTTTTTTTATAGTTAAAATATGAAACGATTCATATTGAAGGCGTACTTTTTGTATAAATTCCCGTAAACATAAAAATTTTTAAAAGGAGGAGAAGGGTAATGAAAAGAAAAATGCTCAGTATTTTTTTGGCAGCCGCGGTGACTGCAGTATTGGTAACGGGGTGTGGAAATTCGAGATCAGGAACCACGGATACGTCAGATGAGACCCAAACAAATGCGGAAACACAAAGCAGCGATGGTTCCGTTGAAAATGAAAGCACAACGGTTTCCACCGAAGGGGTTTCCATCACCTTGCTGAACACAAAAAGCGAAATCCAGACACAATTTGAGGAAATGACAGAAGCGTACAAAGAAAAAACAGGGGTTTCCATTGAGGTATATGTGACCACCGGCGACTCACCGGCTGAAGACATAGCAAAAAGATATGCCTCCGGTGAAGCTCCCACCTTATTTATGTGAGATCCCCAGGATATCCTGGATATTGCCGGCGAAAAAGCGATTGACTTATCCGATGAAAGCTGGGTAGAGGACGGAGGAAAGCAGTACGGTATTTCAATCGGCGATAAATTATACAGTTTTCCTTTCTGTATTGAGGCCAGAGGCCTGATTTACAATAAGACGGCTATTGAAAAAGTGACCGGTGAGGAATTCAATCCGGAGGCTGTTACCTCCATGGATGATTTAAAAGCGTTACTGGATAAGCTGGTTGCGGGCGGCATGGAAACTCCTGTTGCAATCAATAAAGAGGACTGGAGTCTGGCAGGCCATTATTTGACCCAGGTTTATGAAGAACAGGACGGTACGGCAGCAACCGCCGTCAGTTTTACGGAGGGGTTAAAAGCAGGAACGGAAGACTTATCTGAAAACGCCAGATTTAATTCTTTAATGGACACTTTTGATTTATTAATGAAATATAACACAAATAGGGATGATCCCATGGCGGCGGATTATGATTTAAATGCGGTAAGCCTGGCAGAAGGTGATGTTGCCTTCTGGTTTAACGGAAACTGGGCGTATGAAAATATGGCCGATTATATTGTTGAAGGCTCGGAATACGGTATTATGCCGGTAGTTCAGAATGATACCACGGGAAATGCAGATGTAAACAGTTACCTTTGCGGCGGCGCTACAAAACAGATTATGATTGATTCCGTTAACTCTACTCCCGAACAGCAGCAGGCGGCAAAAGATTTTCTTTCCTGGATGGCAGGCGAGGCAGACGGAGCGGACTTTATGGTTAATTCCTGTAATCTGGTACCGGCATTCAGTAACATCCAGCTGGAAGTTACGAATCCGTTGGGACTTTCCGTACAGAAATATGCGGCAGAGGGCAAAATTTTTGAATCCTTTAACGAGTCGCCAAGTGATCATTGGAAAACCGTAGGAGCATTTATGCAGGAATATCTTGCAGGGCAGACGGACCGGACCGGTTTGATTCAAAAAATAGCTGATTACTGGAAAGCACAAAAATAGATCCTTATGGTTTTAAAGGGGCTGCTGCAAATCAGCCCCTAATTTTGTCTATAGATTGGAAAGGAGCAGCAAATGCAGAATCAGAATAAATTTTCCTACAAGGCAAAGGCATTCCTTTTCTTTGCAGGCCCTGCATGTTTTGTATTTTCGGCGGTTGTTATTATACCGTTTTTGTACGGGATTTATTTAACCTTTACAGGGTGGGACGGCATCTTGGATGCGAAACCTTTTGTGGGGCTGACTAACTATAGGGCTGTATTTCAGGATATGGAATTCTGGAAGTCTTTATGGAGAACAATCCGGTATGTTTTATTTACAGTTATATTATCTAATCTGGCAGCCTTTTGTCTGGCTTATCTGGTAACCAGTAAAATCAGAGGTCAGAACTTTTTCCGTGTCGGCTTCTTTACACCGAACCTTATTGGAGGTATTGTCTTAGGCTACATATGGAAATTTGTTTTCAGCAGAGCCATTCCTGTTGTAGGTGAAGCAACCGGGATTGGCATATTCTCATCCTCCTGGCTCTCGGACTCGACAAAAGCTTTCTGGAGTCTGGTTGTTGTTACGGTATGGCAGCTTTCGGGTTATCTCATGTTAATTTATATTGCAGGGCTTACCGGCGTGCCAAAGGATATCATTGAAGCAGGTAAAATAGACGGATGCAAGGAAGGCCAGGCCATACGCTATATTACTTTGCCCATGATGGCGGCTTCTTTTACTATCTGTGTATTTTTATCCATTACAAGAAGTTTTATGATTTATGATGTAAATATTTCACTGACAGAAGGCGGTCCGTACAACTCTACGGTAATGGTGGCCATGCATGTATACCAGAAGGCATTTTCCTCGAAAGAGTACGGCATCGGTCAGGCCGAGGCATTAATCCTGTTTTTGATAATAGCGGTGATAGCAGTATCCCAGGCTTATTTTGGCAAGAGTAAGGAGGTTGATGCATAATGGATACCAATACGAAGAGCCTTCTGGCAAAAAAAGTTACGGTACTGTTTAAAATGATAATTCTGATCTGCAGTTTTATCCTTTATATGTTTCCCTTTGCCATGATTGTTATCAACTCTTTTAAATCCAAACGGGATATTGTGAAAGAACCTTTATCCATGGCTGGTTCCAGGGGAGTATCTTTCGATAATTTTAAAGCGGCTTATGAAAAAATGAATTTTATAAAAGTATTTTCAAATTCAGTGGTCATTACCATATGCAGTGTATTTGTCATAATCCTTATATCTTCTATGTGCGCTTACATCTTTGTCCGCACGGATTGGCTTGCGGGAAGGGTTATGTTCGGGCTGATGGTATTCTCCATGGTTATACCTTTTCAGGTGGTCATGATACCGGAAGTAGTTATTTACGGCAGTATACTTGGTATTTTAAATCACAGGGCAACTTTAATTTTTATGCATGCCGGCTTTTCGGTAGCCATGTCGGTTTTCATGTATCACGGTTTTATTAAAAGCAGTATTCCCATATCTCTGGAGGAGGCTGCCAGGCTGGACGGATGCAGTAGGAGGCAGACTTTTTTCCAAATTGTTTTTCCATTGTTAAAACCTACGACAGCAACCCTTGTAATCTTATACAGTTTAGGAATCTGGAACGATTTCCTGCTGCCCAGTCTTGTGCTGACGAGAAAGAACCTGTTTACCTTACCCATTGCAACAAGGGCGTTTTATGGGACATATTCCTCGGATTGGGGCCTGATTATGGCGGCTTTGGTTATGACGGTGATTCCTATCATTATTTTATATCTGTGTCTGCAAAAATATATCATCGAAGGCGTTGTCACAGGAGCTGTAAAAACCTGAGGGAATGACTGTATTTCTGAAGTGCTTTATTATAGCATGGGGGCTTAAGGCTTGAATTTAAAAGTAACGAATCCTTATTTATGGATTCTGGTATCGGTTAATTCTTCGCAGGTAAAGCTGCATCTGTATGTGGAAGGAGAAAAGATACAGGAAATAGAAATCTGTTTAGGCAAGCGGTCATTCATCTTAAGGAAAATTATTTCACCATTGATACGAAAAAACCGGAAGGGGAAATACTCCGCATTTCTCTTGATAATAGCCGGGATAAGAATCTTAAATTAATAAGTAGACCAGGAGGTGATTGAATTCCTGGGAAACGACGGAACTGTTTACGGTGCTGTGGAAGCTGAGGAAAATATACTTGGGAAATCTGTAAATATAATATCACCCGGAACCGGTGTTACAAAAGAATGGTGCGAAGTGGCAGTAGAATAGAATATGGTATCAATGAAGACATTTGCCGTTAAACTCAGTATATGATATAATGACAGGCGGAATGAGGAATTGCAAGCCTGCCTGCGGATTTTGAAGGTCGCGAAAGATCATGAACACGCTTTATGTTCATGATATAATGAAAGCGGAATAATTGGAGCAACAAGATTATAAACACGCACTTTGTTTATAATATAATAAAAGCACAGAGAGGAATTGCAGGCTGCGTTTATTGCATACGTATGGACCTTATTCCATTTATAACACAAGGACGGCGTTAATTATATTATATAGACGGGGGTTATTAAGTGATTACCATAAAAGATGTTGCCAGGGATGCGGGCGTTTCAGTTGGTACCGTGTCAAAAGTACTGAATAATATTTATGTTACGGCAGTAAATAAGGAGAAGGTGGAACAGTCCATTAAGCGGCTTGGTTATCATGTGAATACCTATGCGAGAGGACTAAAAGCTCAGAGAACTTATACGGCGGCAATTATTGTACCCGATCTGATCAGTCCTTTTTTCGCCTTGCTGGTAAATTATGTGGAACAGGCATTTTCAGAGATTAATTATAAATTATTGATATGTAATTCACATTGCAAGAAAGAAAAAGAAATTGCTTATATTAATATGGCCAGACAAAACAAAGTGGACGGGATTATCAGCGTAACTTACAGTAACAGCGACGAATATTTAAGTGATGATTTACCCGTCATTTCAATTGACCGCCATTTTAAATCCAAAGTATGCTGCGTATCCAGTGACAATTACCAGGGCGGTAAGATGGCGGCGGAAAAATTAATTGAAAAAGGCTGCAGAAATACCGTTTATATCAGAACCGGCTCCAACATAAGCGGTGAGACCTTAAAAAGAGGGAGTAGTTTTATACGTGCCTGTGAAATGGCCGGAATTAATTACCGTTGCCTGGAGTTCGGTGAAGAAACCACGATTGAAAGAGATGGAGCAACAAATTGTAAGATATATCAATTTCTGGAACAATCCATGGACAATGGTAAATTTTTATATGACGGCATTTTTGCAAGCTCTGATTCTTTAGGACAGATTATTATTGAAAAACTGAAGAAAATGGGGGTAAAAATACCCATGGATGTCCAGATAATCGGCTATGACGGACTTAGGGCGCTAAATGTAGGCGACTATCAATTGTCCAGCATTGAACAGCCGGTTCAGGACATGGCAGTTACCTGTGTGAACCATTTAATGAAATTAATAAATAAAGAGCAGGTAGAAGAACTTACAATCTTACCGGTTTCTTTCGTGGACGGCGGGACTACAAAATAATTAAATCCGTTTTAAATTACCGGAGACGGGGCGGTAAGGGCTTTCAATCCGCCCTTGATTGATTTATCAATGGCTCCAGCCCTTGCCTATATTAATCCACCCACTGTAAAAGGAACATTTTTCTAATTCCGGTATTGTAAGTTCAATTGCGCTGTTTGGACTTCCGCATGCGGGGAATATTGTTTCAAATCTTTTTAAGGATTCATCCAGATATACTTTAATCCCTTCCCGGATACCAAAAGGGCAGACACCTCCCACGGGATGTCCAATCAATTCCGAAACTTCATCACTTTTTAGCATAACCGCTTTGGTATGAAATGCTGCTCTGTATTTGGAATTGTCTACTTTGGCATCACCGGCCATCACAATGAGAACAGGCTTTTCGTCTATTGTAAAGGCCATGGTCTTTGCAATTCTTTTTTCCTCGCAGCCAAGTGCCTCTGCTGCTTCTTTTACGGTTGCGCTGGATATGGGAAATTCCATCACCTTGTTATCCATATTCCATTGTCTAAAAAATTCTTTTGCTGTTTGAACCGACATAATTATCCTCCTGCCTAAAATAAATACGAAAATTCTGCTCTTTATTTTAATACATTTCATGTCATATGGAAAGCAAATTTATATAACAGCGAAGAGAATCTTGACAAAATTATGTGACATTGTTATAATTTTCTTTAAAGAAAGGATAGGTGTATATAGTTGGACGATTCTTCGGAACCTGAACGATGGTATTTTAAAGCATTTCTTTTTTACGGAAATTATAAATACAGAAAATATGAGCATATAACATAGGACAATTTAAATTGTTCTTTTTGCTATATGTTTTTTTATACTTTTTATTAAACTTAAGTTACAATATAAATATTTATAGGATGAATTATATATAGTGGATATATAGTGAAAACTTTATATGGAACTATAAAATCGGGAGGTTATTTTTTTGTCAGATAATAATTTATTATGGCTGTTTTTCTTACAACTTATATTTATAATGCTAAATGCAATATTTGCCTGTGCAGAAATCGCTGTAATTACGATGAATGATAATAAGCTGGCCAAGCTTTCTGCCGCCAATGATAAACGTGCTGTCAGACTTACAAAGCTTACGGAACAGCCCGCGCGTTTTCTTGCAACAATACAGGTGGGCATTACATTAGTTAATCTCTTAAGCAGTGCCGTCGCTTCGGAAAACTTTTCAGATAGACTTACGAGATTTTTTGTAGATCTTGGTATAAGAATTCCGGCTTCCGTACTCGGAGTAATAGCGATAGCTATTATAACAATAGTTTTAACTTATTTTACTGTTCTTTTAGGCGAATTAATTCCAAAGCGCATTGCGATGAAAAACGCGGAAAAGCTGGCACTTGGTATGTCCAGGTTAATTTATACAGTGTCTAAAATATTCGCTCCTGCCGTCTGGTTTTTTACCGTGTCGACAAATGGCGTGCTGCGGTTGTTAGGTATTGATCCCAATAGCCAAGAAGATGAAAATGCGGAAGAAGAAATACGCATGTTGTTAGATGCAGGTAAAGAAAACGGTACAATCCAGGCGGATGAAAAAAATATGATACAAAATATATTTGAATTTGATGATATTTCGGCAGGAGAAATTATGACCCACCGTACAGAGGTTTCCATGCTGTGGCTTGATGAAACGGATGAACAGTGGTCTCAGACAATAAATGAAAGTAGACATTCCATTTATCCTGTATGTTCAGACAGCCCGGATAATATAGTCGGTGTTTTATATTCAAAGGATTATTTTAGGCTTGAATCTAAAACCCGTGATAATGTAATGAAATATGCGGTGCAGAATGCTTATTTTGTTCCGGAATCAGTCCGGGCGGATGTCCTGTTCCGTAATATGAAAAAAACCCGCAATCATTTTGCCGTTGTTATTGATGAATACGGAGGCATGAGCGGAATTATCACTGTGAGTGATTTGCTGGAACAATTGGTGGGAGACCTTGAAGATGATAATACCGCTCCGTTGGAAAAACCGTTAATTGAACGTATTGATTCTAAAACCTGGAATATACAGGGTGGGGCTCCTCTGGATGAAGTGTCTCTCCAGCTTGGTGTAAAGCTTCCGGAGCAGGACTATGATACGTTTGGCGGGATGGTCTTTGGCCTTTTAGGCAGTGTTCCGTGCGACGGCAGTACTCCGGAGCTGGAAGAGTATGGGCTGCTAATTAAGGTCACGAAGATTAAGGAACGCAGACTCGAAAGCGCCGTGGTATATTTGACTGATACCCATAACCAGAATCTGGCTGCCAACTAATCCGTTGTAAACTCTGTCATAATTTGCATAGAAGAAATGATGATTTTGTGTTATACGATTTTCAGAAGGGGAATAGTCTTTCGGACGTGGGGCTGCCGTACTAGTGCACTGGCAAGTTGATATCTTGTCTAATGGCTTGCCTGAATTTCCATCTGCTTCGTTGCCGTCAATCGACGTAGCCACCGCTACGCCTCATTCCTCCGCCTCGAAGAATGAAAATCCATTCTACGCCATTAGTCCAAGTATCAACTTGTCAGCACACTAGAGCGTGTTTGAAAAATGCTTGTGCCGGGTTGGACGCTCCACTTTGTGGGAGGTAAGGAGCGATTTTGAGAGCGTAGTGATGGGGTTTCGTTTCCAAAATTGTGACGCAGCATACCGCAAAGTGGGGCGGTCAAAACGGTGCAATGGTTTTTCAAACACGCTCTAACGTTATTTTTACTATATTTAGTTTTTGCCAGACAATGTGCCGTAAGATATGAGCAGTTAAAACACTTAGTGCGACAGACCCTCAAAAGTAAGGAAGAAATTATTATTTTTTGTAGACAATTTTAGTCTTGACAATTTGTAAGTTTCAATCTATAATACATACCAAGATATATACTACGGTACATACTACAGTTTGTCTTAGTAAAGTATGATAGGTTTTATTACAGCTCTAGAGGAAAGGCAATTGCGTCAGAAGAAGGTAAATCTTTTGGCGTTTTTTTATTGGACAGGAAATTTATGGAATTTTTTGCTCAATAAAAAAGCCTTCCAGACAGGATAATCATAATGCTTGTAAGGTATCCAGCCGCAAAGCGACCAGGGGTTATATCTTGTTTTGAGGGATATCTTTCATGTTGATCCTTCTCCGCTTTGACTGATAAAAATATGATAAAGTTAAAAAAAACGATGGCGTTTATTAGTTAGAATGCCGTCGTTTTTTCTTTTCCAGGAAATTCCGTAAATTTTCCAGAAAAGAAAAAGCCTTTCAGGCAGGAGGCACAGACGTGTATAGGAAAGCCCGTCACTAAGAGGACGGCACGTAAATGCTAGAGTCTGGCCGGTCCCTTTTTTGTTTTGATAGACGACAAAGATACTTTGTTTTCTATAAATAATCATGAGTACTCTCGGAAACTCTTTGTATGCAGATTTGACAAAAAATCAGCCGCAAAGATGCGTACAGGGGAGTTCCCGAGAGTGCTCTAATCATATAAAAGGAGGAAATACATTGAAAAAGTTATTGTCTATTTTATTTGCGGCAGTACTGGTATTTAGTATAACTGCCTGCTCGGGCAAGGAGAATGCGCCCGCGGCGGCACCGGATGAGGAAACCCAAAATGAAACCTCAAATGAAACCGATTCTGATGAAACGGCTTCAGCCGAAACCACTGCTCCCGGTGAAACAGAATCAGGCAGTGTGGCCGGTGCATTGGAAGGGGTGGAATTGACTGTCGGTACTGCGGGTTTGTTTGCACCATTTACCTATTATGATCAAGACGGAACGACTTTAATCGGTTATGATTTGGATTTTCTGGCAGCTTTGCAGGAGCTTTTGGGATTCACCATAAAAGACAGTGTTCAGGCAATGGATTATTCGGCGCTTACAACTTCCGTTGCCGAAGGCAAGCTTGATATTGCCATGGCGGCGTTGTGCGCTACCGACGAAAGAAAAAAAGTAATGAATTTCTCAGATACTTACTATGATTCAGGTCAGATAACCATTATAAATAAAGAATCCAGCCCTAAGGAAATTACGGGAATTGAAGAGTTAAAAACCGGTAAATACAAGGTGGCAGTGGAAAAAGGAACCGCTTCCCATTTATATGCACAAGCTAATCTTCCCGCAGAATGCATTGAAGTGCATGATACCATTACAACCGTATATGAGTCCTTAGAACAGGGTAAGGTGGATGCCGCCCTTCAGGATACGCCGGGAATCGCCTACTATATAAAGACTAAGTCGGACAGTAAATTGGAAATGGTGGGCGACGAGTTTAATCAAGGGCAGGCTCCTTATGCCATAGCTGTTTCTTTCAAAGCTGCCGATGCCCATGAAGGCATTACTGAAATATTTAATAAAGCAATAATGGAATTAACGGATAATGGCACGATGGCCAAGATTGATGAAAAATGGTGCAAATAGCGAATGCTTGTGAATAAATTCCATAAAATAGAGGCTGTTTCGGTGTGAAGTGATTTCATATATACAACGTCAACAATTTCTGGCGTTTCATATAGTATGTTACAGTCCCGCTAACGGAAACAATTCTCTCTTCTTGCAGGCGGCTTAATTGTATTAGAGCGTGTTTGAAAAATCATTGCACCGTTCAGACCACCCGGCACAAGCATTTTTCAAACACGCTCTAGGAAATCTGCGATAATAAAGAATTGTCTGATTATAACAGGAATAATGCTTGAAGTATAAAATGAGAAATGAGGAAGATTCATGGACTTTTTATCTGTATTATTGCCCATGCTGTTTAAAGGGCTGAAAATAACACTTTTAATTTCGGTTGTCGGAATTTTCTTTGGCTTTATAATTGGAAGTGTCAGCGGATACTCCCTTCAGGGAAAGAATAAGATTGCAAAATCAATAGCGGGAATTTATATATGGCTGATCCGGGGAACACCGTTAGTGGTGCAGGCTTTGTATGTTTACTATGTGGTTCCCGAACTGATTCATATAGAATTATCAAGCAACTTATCCGGTATCATAGTAATCTCTTTAAATTCCGGTGCCTTTATATCTGAAATAGTAAGAGGCGCCCTGCAGGCAATCGATCCGGGACAGAAGGAAGCCGGACTTTCTCTTGGATTGTCGCCGTATCAGACCCTTAGGCATATTATTATACCCCCTGCTTTTAAAGCCATGCTGCCCGCGTTATTTAACCAATTCATAATATCCGTAAAAGATACGGCGCTTTTGTCAATTATAGTTGTTAATGAAATTACAAAACAGATGATGAATTACCAGGCCTTTACCTATAATACCATACCGACCTATACAACGGGAGCTGTTTTTTATTTAGTGATTATATCACTGCTTATGTTGATTCAGAAACGAGTGGAGAAAAAGTTGGTGGGTTAATATCTAATAACGAAAAATAGCAGGAGTACTGTATATTGAGTGAAAAAAAAGTTAGCAGGTTAATATCCCATTGTCGGATAGATTGGAGGAAATATGCTGAAAGTTTTTCATTTATCTAAGAGATTTGGTGATTTGGAAGTATTAAAGGATATTAATATGACTGTAGAACAGGGGGAAGTGGTTTGTATCATCGGTCCTTCCGGCTCAGGTAAGAGCACTCTCTTACGTTGTATCAATCAATTAGAAATACCAACCGGCGGTGCGATAAGCTATTATGGTGAAAATCTTATGGACGCCTCCACCGATATCAGGCGGTTCCGTGAGCAGGTGGGAATGGTATTTCAGAAATTTAATCTGTTTCCTTTAAAAACCGTATTGGAAAATATCATGCTTGCCCCGGTTTTAACAAAAATAAAAAGTAAAGCCCAGGCAAGAGAGAAAGCTTTGGAGTTATTAAAAAAGGTAGGCCTGGAGGAGAAAGCAAATGTTTATCCAAAAACCTTATCCGGAGGACAGCAGCAGCGGGTTGCCATAGCCAGGGCATTGGCAATGGAACCGAAAGCGTTGTTATTTGACGAACCCACCTCGGCCATTGATCCTGAATTAGTGGGAGATGTGTTAGAAGTTATGAAGGCTCTTGCCAGGGAGGGGATGACTATGATCGTAGTTACACATGAAATGGGATTTGCCAGGGATGTGGCGGATCGGGTTATTTTTATGGATGACGGCTATATTGTAGAAGAGGATAAGCCAGGTGTCATATTCAGCACTCCGAAGGAAGAAAGAACCCGTTCCTTTTTAGCAAGAGTGTTATAAAAAGAAGTAAACGGCAGAGTAAAGGCTAAAGACTCCCGGTTATTCTATTTTTTATCGTGGGTTTATCTATGAAAAGAGTAAAATTTATATTTAAAAAGGCGGACAGAGTTAACCGGCTGTTTAAATGAGGAACCGGCGCCGTAAACCGTTATGGCAATTGAAAGGTATTAACCTAATTGAGAAGGAGAGAGAAAAGGCGTTGGCTACCCCCAGCTGAATGGAACAGATTGACAGTGACGTAATAATGGATTATAATAGAAATATAAGAGGGGGAAATTTAAAGGGGACAAGCTATATAATTTTTTGATTTTTAGAACTGTTATGCCTCTCTTTATGGATTAAATATATTCAGTTTAATATATTTGATTATTATTATGTATGAAATGTCAGTGATATACATAATAAATAATAATATGAGAAGGTATTTATATGTCAGACAATATTTCCGATACTATTTTTGTAGAGGCATTTCACGGCACTGATAAAAGATGCGTTCCAGGTATCATAAATAAAGAATTTATCTGTAAAAAAAATGATGAGCACTGGCTTGGGAACGGGATATATTTGTACCCCGATTTTTCACTGGCCAAGTGGTGGACAACAAATCCCACCTCTAAATTTGGTGTTGAGATAAAGGAGGGTGCGATTATACGATGTGAAATGCGGGTGAAAAAGGATGAAATTTTAGATTTGCGTAAATTATCCGATTATAAGGAATTTGTTGACCTGTATAAGGATGAGTTCTTGCCGCAGCTATTGTCCGGATGTATTAAGTGCGGCGGCATGGAGGGGAATGCTGTTATCAGCACTAAGAAAATACGTTGTACCTATTGTGATTTTCTAAAAGAGAGGTATCATTTAAAAATGATAATCGGCAATTTTTATTTGCCCCATCAGCCGTATCTGCCCATGGAATTGGGGGAACTATTTGACAGATTTGACATAGCATATATTGAAACTCAGATGTGTATTTTTAATCAGGATATAATTATTAAAAAAGAAGCAGTGAATTTATAGGATTGGAGATGATATTATGTTAAAGAAAAGAAGCGTTTCAATAAAGAAGGCTTTTGAAAAGGCTTGCAAAGAGAATGACATAATATTTAAAAAAGCGGATAAAGACTCGGAAGGGAATGAAATTACTCTGTTGGATTCCAAGGGAAGTTATTTTAAACTTGATAAAAATCTGAAAATTATCGATATTCCCGACCGGAATTCTGTTTCCCTGCAGTCGCTGGAGGGGAAAAAATCTGAAATTGCAGGAAGTACGGGGGTATCGTCTGATTTATATATCAATGAACCTTTATATCTTAAAACAGCCGATGATATTGACGTTGCTTTGGTGGCACTGGGCCCCGGAGTCAATGAAGCTGTCCATATACATGATAAGGAAGGGACCGCTTTTCATATACCCTATTTCACCATGAAAAACAAAACAAAGAAGCTGAATACCGTTAAAAATAATATAAACGGACGAAGGATTCAAAATAAGAAAAAAGGGAGTTAAAGACTCTTCCGTATAAATTGACAAACCGACCTGCCGGAATCTGGTGAGAAATATCACCGATTGGCAGGTCGGTTTCATTTTAGAATCACAACGACAAATACCGGAGGAACCATGGCCCGCATGCCATGAGACATTTACCGGCAAGTAATCTTATGCATAATAACACTCCAATGCATGTGATTATTGGAATATACTAATGATAGGATATTGACATAAATCTATTATTAGTATATGATAATGATAGAAAAAATAAATAATTTTATCATTTGGGTGATGATAGGTAAGGGAGAAAATAAATTGTCTAATATACAGCCGGCGTTACCAATAGTAACAAAAGAAGATATCGAGAAATATTTAGAACAAGTTAGGAAATTAATTTCTAAGGGTAAGTTTAGAATAGATAGAAATAGAAAAAGACCTAAAAATATAGCCTTATTTGATAATTATGTTATTACTGAAGAAGATGCAAAGAATATATTATTAGGATTAAAGGCTGAAGATTTCTCTCACTTGTTAAAAAATGAGCATCCTGGATATGAACATGAGATATTGTATGTATTTGGAAAAGAAGTAGATTTACTTAAAAGATATGATGAAGAAAATGAAATATTGAATTTGTATATTAAGTTTAATAAAATAGATGCACCATTTGATTTTTTAATTGTAATATCATTTCACATCGAAGATAATAATCTTAGCTATCCGTTTAAGCCATAAGCAAGGTGGTTTTACCACAATTTAGTTGAGGAGGTATCATTATGACAAATATTAAAAGTAGAAATTTGGGAAAAGATTTTTGCATTGAATGTAGAAAATATGTAAATTATGAGCTGAAGGAAGTTAAGGCTCAGAAGGCTATTAAAGGAAAAACGTATGAATATACCACAGTAAGAGCATATTGTGAGGAATGTGGAGAAGAAATATCTGTACCAGGATTGATTGATAAAGATCAGGAATTATTTGATGCACATTATAGATTAGTTGAGGATATAATTACTAAAAGTGAGATTAACAAAATACTTGAAAAATATAATATTGGTAAAGCACCTTTATCACTTGCATTGGGCTTTGGAGAAATTACAGTAACACGATATTTGGATGGTCAGGTACCATCTAAGAAATATTCAGATATAATGAAAAGATCGTTATATGATACAAAGTTTATGAAAACCATGTTGGTTGAGAGCAAAGATAAGATAGGTGAGCTTGCTTATAATAAGGCGATGATGGCTATATCTGATAAAGAAAACAATTCTGAATCAGCTAGTAAAATTGAAATTGTAACTCAGTATATTTTGAATAAAAATGAAGAAGTAACTCCTTTATCATTACAAAAGCAATTATATTTTGTACAGGGATTCTACTTGGCGTTATATAAAGAAGTTTTATTTAAGGTAAATTGTGAGGCCTGGTTACATGGACCGGTATATCCGGAAGTATATCATAAATACAAAAGATATGGATACAATCCAATTGAAGATGATGAGCATTATATATATGATAAAAATGTGGAAAAAAAATTAAATAATGATGAAAAAGCGGTTGTTGATATGGTTACAAAAACTTTTGGAATGTATAGCGGTAAAATATTGGAGAACATTACACACAAAGAAGAACCATGGAAAAAAGCACGACGTGGTATACAAACAATAGATTATTCAAATGAAGTTATTTCAATCCCGTCAATTGGTGATTACTTCACGAAAGTATCAGAAAATTATAATTTGCAGAAAGAATCGGACGTATTAAGGTATATTAAGGATATGCTGTATAAAGATGAAGATATAGTATTGGATTGTTAGATAAGCGAAAGAGGGTGTCCCAAAAGTAATTCTCATCCACTCAGTACAGTATCAGTGTTCAAATCAAATAGGGCCGCTGTATATTGTTATTGTACAAAGCTGAAATTCGACTTTTGGGACACCCTCTTAGCAGTTCCCGCTTACGGGCAGGCAGAGTACAACTCTACAGCCGCCTTCGGGCAGATTGTGAAATTCGGAGGTTCCCGCGTGAGCTTTTATAATCTGCCGGACGATGGTGAGGCCTAAGCCATGATTTTGCAGTCCGCCGGAACCTATGGGGTGATTCAGATTTTTCAGCATTTCCTGTGTAAATCCGGTTCCGTCATCGGAAACGGCCAGGGTGCAGTTGCCAAGACTTTTTTCCAGTGTGACCTTGACAGCGCAGCCGTCCGGGTTATGCCGGATGCTGTTGGCAATCAGATTGGAGACCGCCCGCCTTATGAGCTCCTCATCTCCGAAGAGAAAGGCGGTTTGTGCATTTTCGCCGATTGTCACATCGATAGAATAGCCGTCGGAAAGTCCGCCGTTTAAAAAACAGGCGGCGACGCTGCGCAGGAGTGCGGGCAGTGAAATCGTATTTTTTCGGAGGGGCTGCATGTCATACTCAAGTTTTGAGGCAAGGTTTAAATCGCTTACCAGTGTTTTGATCCGTTCACTCTGTCTGCGGATGATGCCCGCCTGTTCCCGGCGGCTTACTGTCAGATTAGGATCATCCTCAAGCTGGCTTGCGTAACCCATCACAATGGACAGCGGTGTACGGATATCGTGGGACACACCGGCAATCCATGCTGTACGGGCGTTGTCCCTCTTATTAAGAGCTGCCTCCTGTTTTGTAAGCTGGGCGGAGGTTTTGTTAATCCCGGCGGCAAGATCCCCGAGAAGCCCCCGGGTGGAAAGCTTTACCGGACGTTTTTCGGCCATATCCTCAATGCCCTTTGTAAGGGGCTTCAGAGAACGGAACAGCCGCAGGCCGAACAGCAGCGACAGCAGGACGGCCGCTGCGCCGTTGAGAATTAAAACGGCCGGAATCCACACCCGGATATTATCCATTACCTTTAGGGGAACCTCCATGCCGTACTTCCACTCGCTGCTCTTAGCTTTGCCCAGCACGAAAAGACCGTCCATATGCCGCCATACATAAACCGGATAGTCGTTTAAATACCACCGGGTAAAGACAGCCACATCGGAAATGGTATATTTGAGGGGGACATCTCCGGGCAGATTTTTACTCCATATTATATTGCCGTTATCGTCCAGCAGCATCGCCCACTGAAACCGCTTTTCAATCGTATTTCGGGCGGATTCGGAAAGCTTGTAAATGCCGCCCGATTTGGTCAGACCATCTGCAAGCTGTGAGACGCTGTAATCCTTTTGTTCTATCCTGCTGTTTTGAACCGCCCACGCCGCTAATACTGCAAAATTTATAATAAGCAGAATAAGCGCTACCCCGGCGGCCGAGAGCACATAGCGGGACAGGATTTTCATTACGCTTTTCATTTGTTTTTAACCCCCGTTAACTTGTAGCCAAGTCCCCGCACAGTGAGAAGATAATGCGGGGAAGACGGTTCCGGCTCAATCTTTTCCCGCAGACGGCGGATATGCACCATCAGGGTATTCTCATAGCCGTAGAGGTCGTCTCCCCATGCCGCGCGGCATAAGCTGTCGCCGGTAACGATATTTCCACGGTTTTCGTATAGCTTTTCAAGCAGCGTAAATTCTTTTGCGGTGAGCGTAAGCTGCCCTTTTCCGGTTATAACGGCGCCGCTGTTTAAGTCTATCCGGGTTTCACCCAGACAAAAGACCGGTTTAGCATTTTGCTTCAGCACCACCGGAAAATAGGCACGGTTTAACACCGCGCAAAGTCTCAGAGTCAGTTCCCGGGGCAGAAACGGTTTCGTAATATAGTCGTCCGCGCCAAGTCCAAGACCAAGCAGGCGGTCCTCATCCTCGTCACGCGCGGAAAGAAACAATACCGGAACAGCCGATATGGCGCGGAACTCGCGCATCAGTGAAAAGCCGTCACCATCCGGCAGAGAAACATCCAGAATCACGCCCTCCGGCTTCTCCAACGCAAAGATACGGCGCGCCTCTTTGCAGCCGGAAGCGGAAATAATCCGCTTAAAGCCTTCACGCCGAAGTATTTCGGTTACCATCCTAAACAGCTCCGGCTCGTCGTCTACGATAAGCAGCTTACAGTCAAAAATATCATTCATAGTTATCACCATAGTATAAACTTATCGGAAGATGCTTTTTATCTTCCGATAAAAGGCGCTGTTTTTGCGCCGTAAATCCGACTATAGGAACATGTTCTTTTGTTCCTATAGTATAAACTTATGGTCAGATGTTTTTTATCTTCCGATAAAAGGCGCTGTTTTTGCCCGTGCATCCGACTATAGGAACATGTTCTTTTGTTCCTGTAATATAATCATTATGTCATGGACAAAAAGCATGTTCATGATCTTGCTGTTCCCTCGGAATTTGCATGCAGGCTTGCAATTCCTCACTACGCTTTCATTATATCATAAATACAAAAAGAGTTGGGCATTTTTCAGCAATTTTAAGGTAAATGTAAGCTTCAGTACAGGCTCACGTAAGGAGGCTCTGTTATGATATTTCCAGTTTAAAACAGGAGGATATAAAAATGTCTGATATAATCACAACATCCGGCCTTTGCAAGCAGTACGGGAAGGTTCTGCGGGTGAAGGATCTGGATCTTTCCGTGCCGGAAGGGGTCGTATACGGTTTTCTCGGACCAAACGGTGCGGGCAAATCAACTACAATGAAAATGATATTGGGGCTTGTAAAACCCACAGCCGGTACCATTGATGTGTTCGGCAGACGGGTTAACAGCCGCAGCAGACTCGCCATTTTGAAGGAGGTTGGCTCTCTCATCGAATCCCCCAGCTATTACGGGCACCTGACCGGAGGGGAAAATCTGAAAATTATCAGCACCCTTAAGGGAGTGCCGGAAAAGGACATCGACAGGGTACTGCAAATTGTCCGCCTTGAAAATCAGAAGGGAAAAAAGGTGGGGCATTACTCAATGGGCATGAAGCAGCGCCTTGGACTTGCCTGTGCGCTGTTGGGGGATCCAAAGCTTCTGATTCTAGACGAACCGACAAACGGTCTTGACCCGTCGGGAATCCAGGAGATGCGGGAGCTTATCTGCTTATTGCCGCAGCAGTACGGTATGACGGTTATGGTTTCGAGTCATCTGCTCAGTGAAATTGACCAGCTTGCCACAAATGTGGGAATCATCAGTAAGGGAGAGCTTGTTTTTCAGGATAGTCTGCCCACGCTTCATGAAAAGAGCGGGCGCAGTATTGCCGTGCGCACTCTGAATAACGAGGCGGCGGCCAAAGTATTTGGAGAGCAGGAAATTTCCTGCAGGATAGAAAAAGACTGCCTTCTGCTGCCGGAACTTGCCGATAAGGAGCTTGCGGGGTATATTTCCCTGCTTTTTGAAAGACATATCGGCGTTGTGCGCATAGAGGAGCGGCGTAAAAGCCTTGAGGATATATTCCTCGAATTGACCGGAACGGCGGTGAGCCTATGATGAAAGCTCTCGCAATGGAATTTTACAAAACCCGGCGAAGAAGGGTCTGGGCAATTGTTGCCGCCTTAATTTTTGTGCAGCTTTTATGGGGAATATGGGCAGCTCGGAATATGGACACTCGTGACCTGCAGCAGGGCTGGATGTTCTGCCTGTATCAGTTTCCGGCGTTAAACTCCATTATGATGCCGGTCATTGCCGCTGTGGTGGCGTCCCGGCTCAGTGATGTGGAGCACAAGGGCCAGGCACTTAAGCTCCTGGAAACGGTGGTTTCCCCGGGAAGGCTGTTCGGAGCCAAATTTCTGTGCGGAACCTTGTACATGCTCGCCGTAGTTGTTTTACAGCTTCTGGTTATTGTATTTATGGGTTATGCAAAAGGATTTGAGGGCGGCGTGCCGTTTGACAAGCTATTATATTACCTGCTTTTTACCACTGCCGTAAACCTTACTATTCTGTTGCTGCAGCAGGTATTGTCCCTGTTATTTGTCAACCAGATGGTTTCCTTTTCCGTGGGGCTTATCGGGGGGCTTGCCGGCCTTTTTAGCATGTTCCTCCCTCAAGATCTTGGAAGATTTCTTCTCTGGGGGTATTACGGCGTTCTGATGCTTGTTAGGATGGATTGGGACAGGGACACGCGCATCGTTGATTATTATTATGTTCCGGCTGACTGGACCGGGTTTATTATCTTAGCCGTTATGTTTTGCACAATCTATATGATTGGACGGACATTATTTGTACGAAAGGAGATGTAAATTATGTTTTTTAGAACGCTTCGCGCCGAAGGGATGAAATTGCGGCACAGTCCGGTTTGGCTTGCCTTTTTTATTCTTCCCGTTCTGCCCGCCGTCATGGGAACCTTCAACTATCTGCAAAATATCGGTATTCTTAAGGAGCAGTGGTACGACCTGTGGTCGCAGCATGCCCTGTTTACCAGTTATTTTTTTCTTCCATCTATCATAGGCGTTTACTGCGCCTACCTGTGCCGCCTGGAACACATAAACCACAACTGGAATACCGTCATGACCGCGCCTGTGCCGGTTTTGCATATCTATCTCTCAAAGCTTTTTGCGGCTTCGGTTATGGTGCTTCTGACACAAATCTGGATCGGGGTAATGTTTGTGATTTCCGGAAAGCTTATCGGGCTGCATGGTCAGGTTCCGTCTGAGCTTTTGGCCTGGCTTCTGTATGGTGGTGTCGGCGGGATCGTTATTTGTGCTCTTCAGCTTTGCATCAGTCTTGTCATCCGCAGCTTTGCCGTGCCGGTGGGAATTGCGCTGATTGGAGGTGTCACAGGCCTGGCGGCGCTGGCCAAAGGGTATGGAGCACTGTATCCCTATTCTCTCTTAAGTGTCGGCATGCGGGCTAACCGGCCCCAGGAACCGATGCAATGCAGTATGGAACAGTTTATTCTCGTCAGCTCTTTTTATCTGATTGCCTGTATTATATTTGCCGCTGTGTGGCTGAAGAAACGGGATGTTGTGACCGGATAAGGAAACGGTAATATCCGGTTTCCTTTCCTAGTATAGCATTGCATAAGTTTCGATGAAATTCAGTGCCTGATATTTGCGATGGGGCAAGGCGGAGGAATGAGGCGTAGCGGTGGCTACGCTGATTGACGACAACGCGGCACCGGCGTAAATAGCGGGTGCTGAATTCACTGAAATCTATGCAATGCTGTACTAGCTTTTGGAAAGAATGATTTGTTCCTATAAAAATGTATATATATTAAATTGAAAGATAATTTGCTATATTTTATAATATTGAATTTGTTATTTGCCAATTTATTTAAAATTAATAAAAAATAACCTTGACAAATAAAACCAGATAAACTATAATAACACTAGCACTCAATAATATTGAGTGCTAATGAAACGATTTAGCAAAGGTAAAGAAAGTGATCATCTATCTTCCTTAAGCGAACAATCATCAAGCTTACTTGTATGTTTGTTTATTTAAAATTTGCTTGAATGATTGTGAACGTGTCTGCGAACGAAATCGTGCAGCGTGTTTTTTACGGTTTAATATTCTTTTTTAAAAACTCTTCCGTAAGTATTGGCAAAGCAGTAGGGAGGAAAAATGGCGTGGTTTTTCTTCTCCTACCATGATATTTGCTGTTTACATATAATTTGAGTTTTATTTTTTTTAATTAAAAAGAGTTTGTAAATTGCTTTTTAAAGGAATATTTAACGTTTATTGCAAAAGGGAAATAAGGACCTGATTGTAAAAGAGAAGCAAAGATATGTTAAAAAATGTGATATTTCCTGGTAAAGGCATGATGAAAGGAGTGATAAAAAAGATAAGTAAGCAGGTTAACAATAAGTTAACATACAAGGAGGGATATTCATGAAGACATTATTTTAGCCGGCGGGTTTGGAACTCGTTTAAGACCAGTTACAAACGGCTTGCCAAAGCCCATGGTGCTGATTCTAGGCAAGCTTCTTCTTGAAAGAAAATATTTGAAAGTCTAAAAAATCACTGGCATTCTAAGTACCTGTTATAAACCTTATTAAATTGAAAATTATTTTAATAACGGAAGTAATATATCACTGATTATCAATAGACAGGAGGTTTTTATATGATTTCTAACGAAATAAAAAATATTGCATTTTTAAGTACCTATCCTTCAAAAGAATGCGGAATTGCCACCTTTACCCAGGACCTTGTGAGAGAGTTTGATAAGATTGAACTTTTTAACGAAACCAAGGTTATAGCGGTAAGTGATAAAGCTTATAATTACAGCGACAGGGTGATTATGGAACTTTGCCAGCATGACAGGGACAGTTATAGAAAAATCGCCGATGCCATTAACAATTCTCCGATTGAGCTGCTGATGATTGAGCATGAATACGGCATATACGGCGGAGAGTCGGGCGAGTATATCCTTGATCTTATTGACAATCTGCAGATACCTTTTGTCACAACCTTGCATACCATACTTCAGGCTCCTACTAAAAAGCAAAGAGAAATAATAAGACGCCTGGGAGAAAAAAGTGAAAAAATTATTACCATGGCAAAAAATACAATCCCTATTCTTCAGAGTGTTTACAACATAGATCCTTATAAAATAGAGGTAATACACCATGGGGTGCCTTCCCGCAAAACGAGGTCGAGGGAGAAACTCAAGGAAAAATACGGGCTGTCAGGCCGCAGCGTTGTCAGCACCTTTGGACTGCTCAGTCCGGGCAAGGGACTGGAATACGGCATTGAGGCCATAGCCGATGTGGCCAGGGATCATAAGGGGGTTATGTATCTTATCCTGGGTCAGACCCATCCGGGGGTAAGAAAACAATACGGCGAGGCGTATCGGGAAAAGTTGGTGGGAATGGTCGAGAAGCTTGGAATAAAGGACCATGTACGTTTTGTTGATAAATACCTGTCCAAGGATGAAATCATTCACTATCTGCAATTGTCCGATATTTATATGACCCCTTATATCGAAAAGGATCAGGCGGTCAGCGGGACATTGGCTTATGCCGCCGGTTATGGCAGGGTTATAGTATCCACCCCTTACGGCTATGCAAAAGAAATGCTTTCCGGAGGCAGGGGACTGCTGGCAGAATTCTGCGATTCTGCTTCCCTGGCAGCACATATCCGGTATATATTGGACAATCCTGAAGAAAAAGAAAAAATGGAAAAACGTACATTAAGCGTGGGAAAAACAATGATGTGGAAAAATGTGGCAAATCATTATGCGAAGCTTTTCACTGATGTACTGGGCAAATCAGGAATTGCGGAAAGTATGGTTATATGAAGGAAGAATACTCTGATAAGCTATCTCTGAAAGACGACTGGATTTTCCTTTTTACGGATGATACCGGTATGCTGCAGCATTCGATATACGGGATTCCGGACAGGAACCACGGTTATACAACCGATGATAATGCCAGGGCGTTGATTATGGCATTGCTGCTATATGAAAGGGACAGAAAGAAAAAATACCTTGATTTAATTTACCGATATTCCAGCTTTTTATTCTATGCGCAAAATGGGAATGGTAAATTTAGGAACTTTATGGGATATGACCGGAAATGGCTGGAAGAGGAAGGCTCCGACGATTGCTTCGGAAGGTGCATTTGGGCCGTTGGGTTTGCAATTTCCAATGATCTCACGCCGAAAGGAATTAAGAATACCCTTTCCGATATGTTAAAAAAAGCAATCCCTCATGTAAGCGGACTTACGGCCCTCCGTTCAAAAGCTTATGCGTTAATCGGCCTTTCCAGCCTTGATACAAGGGATTACGAAAATCTCATTTTCGACATAGGGGAATCGCTTTGCCGCCAGTATGAGGAAAGCCGGGAGGAAGAATGGGATTGGTTTGAAAATATGGTAACCTATTGCAATTACGTACTGCCATGGTCTTTATTGGCGGCTTACCAGGTAACGGAGGAATTGAAATTTCTTAAAGTGGCGGAAAAAAGCCTTAAATTTCTTGAAAAGATAACTTTTAAAAATGGATTTTTCAAGCCGGTGGGATGCAAGGGATGGCTTGTAAAGCATGGAAGTCCTGCGGCATACGATTAACAGGCGGTGGAGGCATGTGAAGCAATCCTGATATATAAGAAAGCCTGGGAGGCAACGGGAAAAAAGGAGTATCTGCAGAAAGCCAAAATCTGTTATGAGTGGTACGAGGGCAGTAATTCCAAGGGAATAAGCCTGATTGACAGGGAAACCGGAGGCTGCCACGACGGTCTGACGGAGAGCGGGATGAATTTGAACATGGGAGCGGAAAGCCTTGTTTCCTATGTAATATCCCATTTAGTAATAGAAGAGCTGACGTTGATAAAAAAAGAATTTTGATTGGTGAAAAGGCATACCCCATGCTCGGATAAATATATCGGTCCATTCCTTCAAGATATCTATTGTTTCCGGTGTTATTATCTGATAGAATAGGGTTAATAAGATATAAAAATGAAAATAATATCTTTATGGATAAGATATTTAAAGGCAAAAGGGAGTGACGGCTATTTTTTCCGACGAGATAATACAAGATATAGATACCTGCTTAAAAGAACTTGCCGTTACAACGGCTTTCCTTAGCATGGACAGATATATGCAGCATGGAGATACGACCTGTCTATGGCACAGTATAGCTGTGGCATACTACAGCTTACTGTTAGTCAGGATGCTTCGTATTACCTGTGACCGGGACAGTCTGCTTACCGGAGCATTATTTCACGACTACTTTTTATATGACTGGCATGCAAAAGATCGTTCCCACAGATTTCATGGTTTCAGACATCCGAAAACAGCTTTGAAAAATGCCATGGGAATAAAAAATTTAAATCCCATTGAGAGGGATATAATCTGTAGGCATATGTTTCCCCTGACACCGATACCTCCTGTTTTTAAGGAAAGTATAATTGTGTGTCTTGTGGATAAATTTTGTTCTTTCTATGAAACAATTTGCAGAAATACCTACAAAACGATAAAGGGCAGAGGTGTGATTATAACGGAGAATTAATTTTTTCCCCGTTATTTTCTTTATCTATAGGCAGAAAGTTTTGGTTTCCTTCTGTAATTGACAGGTTTTTAGCGCCTGTCCTTTTTTAAGTTGTTACAAGCCAAGTTATATGGTAAAATATCCAATAGCTTTAAATATGCATTATCTTTTAATCTTATGAAGGGATGTTAGTTAATGACAGATCAGATAAATACGAAAGATAAAATAGTAAATGCCGCATGGGATTTATTTCATATAAAAGGGTATGAAAATACGACGGTTGAAGATATTATAGCCACTGCAAGAACTTCGAAAGGTACCTTTTACTATTACTTTGACAGGAAGGATTCCCTGCTTGACACCCTGTCCACGGTTTTGGATCGTCAATATGAGGAACTGGAAAAGAAGATGGACCAGGATTTAAACAGCTATGATAAGCTGCTTTATATGAATTATGAAATGCATTTATTTATTGAGAAGCAGATTGACGTAGATTTACTCTCCTCCCTGTATTCCACACAGCTGCTGCCTAAGGCAAAATCCAATTTATTGGACCAGAACAGGGTTTATTATAAATTAATAAACGATATTGTTGAGGAAGGGCAAAAACAGGGACAGATAACAAAGGATAAGTCGGTCCGTGAAATCACAAAATATTATACTCTTTGTGAACGCGCCTTAATTTCAGATTGGTGTTTAAACAGGGGAAGTTATTCCCTGGCCCAATACAGCAAGGAATATATGCCCTTAATGCTCAGGGCCTTCAAGGAAACCTGATATATTTGTTTCGGAAACCGGTATGCTTTTGGGTAGCCAGTGTGAAGAAAAAGCATCTTTACACTGGAAGAACCTCGAAATGAGCGCAGAGGGTGCTTATTCTAAGTTCTTTCTAAGTGAATTGCACTTTACAATTCAGGATATATAGAACATAGAAAAGTTACCAAAGGGTATTTTTGTTATTGTAAGGATAACAGGAATACCTTTTTTAAATTTCTGGAAAATTATTCTCGGTAAAGCATTCTGTTTACATCCATTTATTCTTTTTTCATTTGTAAAATTCGTGGTTCTTTCCAATGTTGGTTGATTAAAACATACAAATTGAATTCGAAGTTACGATATTTACTCTTACATCGGGGAATATATTCATCATCTCAACTAAGAATGGAAAGAACCAAATTCATCTTGACAAACGGATTTATTAATTATAAAATTTTATTAGACCAAAGTATAAACCATAGTACAAAGGAGCAATAGAATGAATAGGCCGCTTGTTACAGATATACAGAGATATTCCATACATGACGGTACGGGAATCAGGACTACGGTTTTTTTTAAGGGATGTCCCCTTACCTGTGCCTGGTGCCACAATCCGGAAACGAAGAATTTTTCCAGGCAGCTGTTATTTAACGGGGAAAAGTGCACCGGATGCGGCAGCTGTGTTCAGGTCTGTCCGCAAAGGGCCGTTAAAATCCGCGGCGGTATTGCCGTAACAGAGGCGGGTATCTGCAGCCAATGCGGTGTCTGTACGGATTATTGCCTTCAAAATATCCGGGAAATATCCGGCATGTATTATACCGTTGATGATTTGCTGCAGGAAATAGAAAAAGATAAGGTATTTTACGAAAGGTCGGAAGGCGGAGTGACCTTATCAGGAGGGGAAGTGTTAGCCCAGGATCCGGATTATCTGGAAGAATTGCTTTTGAAACTGCATGAAAGGGGATACCGGGTGAATATAGACACCACAGGATATGCCCCTTTCCCGGTAATAAAAAGGCTTCTGCCGTATGTTGATACTTTTTTATATGATGTAAAGCATATGGACCCTGATTTGCATAAAAAATATACCGGAGTCGGTAATTCTTTGATTTTAGAAAACTTAAAAAAGCTAAGCCGGGAAGGCGCCGGGATCTGGATACGCATTCCGGTCATAGGAGGCGTTAATGCTTCGGCAGAAAATATGGTGCAAACCGCCGGGTTTCTGAAAGAGAAAAGAATTTCCTTACAGCAAATTAATTTACTGCCCTATCACAATACCGGAAGCGGCAAGTATAAACGTCTGCAGTGGGAATACCCGGAAGAAAGTTTTACGAGACCTGCCCGAGAGGAACTGGAAGGGTATGCAACTATTTTCCATGAATATGGATTTCAAAATATAAAAATCGGAGGTTAAGTATGGAACGGGGAATGAATAAACGGATTCAGAATTTAAGAAGAACCAGTATGGAAACGGCCGCCCATATTGATATGGAGCGGGCTAAGCTATTTACGGAGGCATATAAATTATATGAAGGAAGTGTTTCAGTCCCGGAGCTTAGGGCACTGGCTTTAAAGCATTATTTTTCCAATAAGAGCCTTTATATTGGAGAAGGGGAATTGATTGTGGGAGAAAAGGGGGACGGCCCCCAGGCTTCTCCCACCTTTCCCGAATTGTGCTGTCATACGGTAAAGGATCTTCACATAATGAACGACAGGGAATTAATCGGCTTTAACGTAAAGGAAGAGGATTACAAATTCCAGAAGGAGGTAATTATCCCCTTCTGGGAAAAGCGTTCTATCCGCCATAAGATTATCGAACATATGTCGGAGGAATGGAAACTGGCATATGACAGCGGTATTTTTACGGAATTTATGGAACAGAGGGGGCCCGGCCATACCGTCGGCTCGGAAAATATTTATATCAAAGGCTTTCTGGAATATAAAGCCGATATTAAAAATGCAATAAAGGCGCTTGATTTTCTCCATGACAGGGAGGCGCTTGATAAAGAGAATCAGTTGAAAGCAATGGCCGTTGCCTGTGACGCAATTATTATCCTGGGGCAGCGGTATCATGACTATGCAATGGAATTACGGGAAAAGGAAAAGGAGGAAGGACGCAGGGAGGAACTGCTGCAGATAGCACAAAATTGTAAGGCTGTGCCCGCCCATAAACCGGAAACCTATTGGCAGGCCCTGCAGATGTACTGGTTTGTCCATCTTGGGGTGACGTCGGAATTAAATCCCTGGGATGCTTACAGCCCGGGCAGGCTGGACCAGCATCTGATCCGGTTCTACCGGAAAGACACGAAAGAAGGTATACTGGACAGGGACAGGGCAAAAGAACTGTTGGAATGTCTTTGGGTGAAATTCAATAACCAGCCCGCACCGCCTAAAGTAGGCATTACCCTGAAAGAAAGCAGTACCTATACGGATTTTGCAAATATTAACACGGGAGGCATCACACCGGAGGGGCGGGATGGCGTCAATGAAGTAAGCTATCTTATCTTAGAATGTATGGATGAGATGAAATTACTCCAGCCAAGCTCCAATGTCCAGATCAGTACAAAGACTCCGAAATCATTTTTATTAAAAGCCTGTGAAATATCCAGAAAAGGCTGGGGACAGCCGGCATTTTACAATACGGAGGCCATTATACAGGAGCTTCTTAACGCGGGCAAGTCAATTACGGATGCAAGAAAAGGCGGTACCAGCGGCTGTGTGGAGACAGGGGCCTTTGGGAATGAAGCCTATATTCTGACCGGATACTTTAATCTTCCCAAGATTTTAGAACTTACTTTATATAACGGTTATGACCCTATGAGCGGGCGGCAGCTGGGATTGAAATTAGGCGGAGGGGAAGATTTTAAGTCTTATGAGGAATTGTTTGAGGCATATAAAAAGCAGGTCGCCTATTTCCTGGACATTAAAATACGGGGCAACAATATAATAGAAAAAATATATGCGGACTATATGCCGGTGCCATTTTTGTCAATTATCACTAATGATTGTATTGCAAAAGGGAAAGATTACAATGCCGGCGGCGCAAGATATAATATAAATTATATACAGGGCGTGGGTATAGGCACCATTACCGACTCCCTGGCAGCTATTAAATACAATGTGTATGATGAGAAAAAATTTACCATGGCGGAATTATTGCAAGCCATGAAGGATAATTTTGCAGGTCATGACAGAAGCCTTAATCTGGTCCTCAACCGATCGCCGAAATACGGTAACGATGACGATTATGCGGATAAGATTATGCAGGAGGTATTCAATTATTATTGGAGAAGCGTCACCGGAAGTCCTAATATAAAGGGAGGACATTATGCAATTAACATGCTTCCCACCACCTGTCATGTGTATTTCGGGGATGTAATGATAGCCAGCCCCAACGGGCGTCTGGCACATAAACCGGTATCGGAAGGCATATCCCCGGAAAAGGGTGCGGATGTGAAGGGACCAACCGCCGTGCTGAAATCCGCTTCCAAGATGGATCATCTTAGCACCGGAGGCACTTTACTGAATCAGAAATTTACCCCCTCCGTGGTTGCCGGAGAGGACGGCCTGGAACAGATGGCTAATCTGATACGTGCCTATTTTGAAATGGACGGACACCATATCCAGTTTAATGTAATCGACAGGCAGACACTGATAAAAGCACAGGAAAACCCCCAGGAATATAAAGACCTTATAGTCAGGGTCGCCGGATACAGCGATCATTTCAGGAATTTGAGCAAGGCACTTCAGGATGAGATAATAGAAAGAACGGAGCAGACTTTTCATTAAAACGGTTTGATTTATACGGCTGTTTAGTCATAGAAGAATCATATGAAAAATATAGTCATTGATTTCTTCTAAAATTTGAGCATTATTGGAAAAGATCTTGATTAATATGTTGTTATACTCAAGACGGGTGATTCCGCCGGTGATGCCGTTCATTGATTTAAGATAGGTATTGATATTTGTGAAAGATTCATCCTGCAGGCTGATATTAAAAATAGCTATATTCGCCAGAACATTATAATTTTCAAAAAATCCGATATGATTCATTGGAAGTAAATCAGGCCCGTAATTCGTGTTATCGCGAAATATAAGTCTGTTATCACAATACACATCGGTAAGGGATTTATAGTATTTATACTGAAAACGTTCTCCTGACGCATGCCTTCCACAGGAGATAATATCGCACATAATTAATTTTGAGGTTTTATCCTCTAATCTGACGATAGTATGATTTTGGAAGGCTGAACCGGAAAAGGGAATGGCTGGAAGCGGATTGTATCGAAAAAAGCTGTTTTTCTCTATATTTATCACCGTATGGCGCGAAGCAAAACCGGTATCCATTTTATGAATTTTTTCATAGGACTGGGAGGTGAGCTCCATTTGGCATCCGGATTTTACATAAATATTGAGCTTCTGGGTATCACCTGCCATTAAGCCGGCAGATGCGGATAATAATATAATCTGCATATATCCTTTTTCCGGATAGATGGGGTTCATAACCTTAAGAGGAGCTGTAAAGTATACTTTTTCAAGCACGGTAGATTTTTCGTTAGCTGCTGCGGTGATTTGCAATTCGGATGTTTTTCCGAAGTTATTTGTCATCATATGGAAACTCCTGCATTCCTTCTAATAATACATTGGATTTGATCCAGTCAATTACTTCGTCAATCCCTTCATTGCCGCGGATATTTGTAAAGATAAAGGGGCTGTCTTTGCGCATTTTCCTGGAATCACGTTCCATTACGGACAAATCGGCCCCTACATAAGGAGCAAGATCGGTTTTGTTGATAATCAGCAGGTCGGAGCGTGTGATTCCGGGACCGCCCTTTCGGGGTATTTTATCTCCTTCCGATACGTCGATTACGAAGAGTGTAGCATCGACAAGTTCAGGGCTGAAGGTCGCAGAGAGATTATCACCGCCGCTTTCGATAAATATTAATTGTATTTCGGGAAAATGCTCCATCATTTCATCTATGGCTTCGAGATTCATGGAGGCGTCTTCGCGGATGGCGGTATGGGGGCATCCGCCTGTTTCAACGCCTACGATTCTTTCTCTTGGCAGAACACTGTTTTTGCATAAAAATTCAGCATCTTCTTTTGTATAGATATCATTGGTTATTACACCTATTTCATAATCTTTGGCAAGCTTTCTGGTAAGTATTTCAATTAATGCGGTTTTGCCCGAACCTACGGGTCCGGCAACACCTATTTTTATATAGCTCATAATATACCTCTTTTCTTAGCGTCTCGTTAAGCCTTGTTTAAAGTTAACAGAGCACTATTTATAAATATCTCCGGCAAATGTGCACGATTTTGTATAGCATAACAGCAAATGAATCAGGACATATAGATTCGGGAGTATAGTGTTTCGTGCTGTATGCAGCTCAAATCAAATCCGGGAGTCGATAAACCATAATCTTCAATTGTAAGCCGCGAAAGTTTTGCTATTATCTGAGCAAAATAGCTATGACAGGCAAACAGTATTTTTTGCCCGTCATTTTGGCTTAATGGTACTGATTTGACGCAATTGGTTACGACCATTGATGTTTGGGTATACAGAAAGGCTGATATGGCATCTTCATATGAGATACTTATGCTTAAACAAAAAAGAGCATAGGCAAGGGAATAATGCTTTTTTTTCTGTTGGATATATCTGTCGAAAAAGTCCTTATCATAAATAATATCCATATTTGAAACAGCCTTTATGAAACGGGACCCAAGCCTATAACCGGCATCCCGGATTTCAAAAGGCATCCTGGAAGCTGTAATAATTTGATCAAATGCAAGTATATTACTGAAAAAATCCTCCTGCATTCCTGAGTAATCATATGCTATTTTTACGGTAAGAAGATCATTGTAGCATTGATTATAGAAAAGATTATTATGAATATATTCTGCCGCACTGTCATAATCGTGTACAATGTTTTTTTGTATATAAGTTTCCAATCCGTAAGAATGGGAATATCCCCCGATTGGGAATGTGGCATCGTTAATTTGAAGCAGTATATACCTGTTTTGATTCATATCAGTTCCTCTTCGGTTAATGAGTGTGGTTATTGAAGGAAGCGGAAAGCCGTTTGTCAAGATTAAGCTTTTTTGTTTCGGTTGTAACTATGATGCCGCGAAGCTTTCCAAGCATGTCCAATAAGGTCGGTTGATAAGGAGTTATGATTTCTTTGTATGAATTGCCCCAAAAGGCTGGTGCGTGCCGGTTCCCAATTTCATAAGCGGCTTTAATCAGCATATGTTCATGATTGTCATGTGCGGAGATTTTAATTACTTCACATGGAGGGATATCAACTGCGATACAGCTGTTGTCGTTAAGCATATATAAAATATCATCTTGATTCAGCCCTTTCGTAAGGATTTCATTATCAAGAAAGATACCTATCTCAAGGCCGCTGCGGGTTATTTTTTTATGGATTTTCTTAAAAACTTCGTACCATTCTACCGTTATATAATCGGGCTTCAGATGCTTATATTGTTCATCATGAAGAGAACCTATTATTTTTTTAGCAATCAATTTTCAATTCTCCTCTCCTCCTGCTATATATAGGTAATTGCGAAACAAGACTATTATATCTATATACCGTACAATTAATACTCTTTCAGAGCTGAATCTTGCCCGAAAGGCAACTGAAGCTATGAAATTCGTATTAATTGTATGGTATATTCAGAAAACTATATAGTTTCGCAATTACCTATGTTATATATATCTAAAAAAGGCTATAAAGCTGTGTTAACGGAAGCTTTTCGGCAGCCTTTGAGGTAACTGCCTTACCGTCAACCGTAACCTTATAAGTTTCGGGATCCACTTCAATCTTTGGCGTGCCTGAATTAAATTTCATGTCGCTTTTTGCAATATTACGGCAGTTTTCTACCGAAACAACAGTCTTATGGAGCCGATATTTTTCACCAATGCCTTCTTCCAGGGCAGCTTTTGATACAAATGTCATACAGGCCTTGTATTTTGCTAAGCCATGAGCAGCAAACATGTGCCTGTACATAACCGGCTCTGTTGTAGGAATGGATGCATTGGCATCTCCCATTTTAGCTGCGGCAATTAAGCCGCCTTTGATAATAGTATCCGGTTTAATTCCGAAAAACATGGGATTCCATAATACAAGATCAGCGAGCTTTCCGATTTCCACGGAACCGACGTATTTTGAAATACCATGGGTGATTGCCGGATTTATTGTGTATTTGGATAGATATCGTTTCACACGGGTGTTATCATTGCGGCTATTATCTTCAGAAAGAAAGCCGCGTTCGTTTTTCATCTTGCTTGCCGTCTGCCATGTTCTTGTAATCACTTCACCCGCACGTCCCATAGCCTGTGAGTCGGAGCTCATCATACTGAATACTCCCATATCGTGCAGGACATCCTCAGCCGCAATAGTTTCAGGGCGGATTCTGGAATCTGCAAACGCAATGTCTTCCGGAATTTTATTGTCTAAATGATGGCATACCATAAGCATATCCAGATGTTCATCGATGGTATTTACTGTGTATGGCATGGTCGGGTTTGTAGAAGAAGGAAGTATATTAGGGAAGGAAGCAGCCCTTATGATGTCGGGAGCGTGTCCGCCTCCGGCACCCTCAGTATGATATGTGTGTATGGTTCTGCCCTTTAAAGCCGCTATGGTGTCTTCAACACAGCCACCTTCGTTGAGCGTATCGGTATGAATGGCCACCTGTACGTCGTATTCATCGGCTACGTTGAGACAGTGGTCAATTACGGCGGGAGTAGAGCCCCAGTCCTCATGAATTTTTAATCCCATTGCCCCGGCTTTCACCTGTTCAATTAAGGGCATTTCATCAGAGCAGTTACCTTTGCCAAGAAGCCCGATGTTCACGGGATATTCCTCACAGGCGCACAGCATCATTTCCATATTCCATGGACCGGGAGTACATGTGGTAGCATTCGTTCCGTCTGCCGGGCCGGTGCCGCCGCCAATCATTGTCGTTATTCCAGAGTATAACGCGCAGTCAATCTGCTGAGGACTGATAAAATGGATATGAGTGTCAATTCCGCCGGCAGTGATAATCAAACCTTCTCCGGCCAATGCTTCGGTGCCGGCAGAAACTGTCATACCGGGGGTGATCCCATCCATTATGTCAGGATTGCCGGCTTTACCAATACCAACAATTATGCCGTCCTTGATTCCGATATCCGCTTTTGTGATGCCGGTATAGTCAACAATTAGAGCATTGGTTATCACGAGATCAAGAGAGCCTTCTTCACTGGTTGTTTTAACAGACTGTCCCATTCCGTCACGTAAGGTTTTGCCTCCGCCGAATTTGCATTCTTCACCGTAGACGGTATAATCTTTTTCCACCTCAATATATAAATCCGTATTTGCAAGACGAACCCTGTCGCCGACAGTTGGACCATACATCATGCAGTATTTTCTTCTGTCAATTATATAGCTCATAAGCAGCCTCCTTACTATTCGTATTTTTGTAAGAACCCTTAGTACAGCATTGCATAGATTTCAGTGAATTCAGCACCCGCTATTTACGCCGGTGCCGCGTTGCCGTCAATCAGCGTAGAACACCGCTACGCCTCATTCCTCCGCCTTGCCCCATCGCAAATATCAGGCACTGAATTTCATCGAAACTTATGCACTGCTGTACTAGTACAATGTTCTTAAATTAACTGGACCATTATGCTGGTCTAAATCTCCGATAGCGCTGGTCCACAAGCCTCGGCGTAGCACCACTACGCCTGTGTTTGTGAACCAGCACTCTCGAAGATTTATCCTCAGCCTAATAGCCAGTTATTTAGAGAACGTTGTACTAGTGACTGAATCGTCATGATTTATGAAATAATCGGACCGCAGGTCAGATCACGCAGGCCATACACGGTTTTATTGCCGCCAAGTTTGACAAGATTGACATATTTCACTTCGCCGGGCTCAAAACGTACGGATGTTCCCGAAGGAATATCCAATCGGTATCCATATGCCTGCTCTCTGTAAAATTTTAACAATTCATTGATCTCATAAAAATGATAATGCGAACCAACCTGGATTGGGCGGTCTCCTGTATTGGCAACAGAAATTCTCACTGTCGTTTTGCCTGGATTTAATTCAATCGTTCCGTCGCAAGCTATGACAGCACCTACAGGGACATCTGATTCAGATTTTGCACGTATGGGATGATGTACCGTAATAAGCTTGGTTCCATCCGGAAAGGTGGCTTCCACTTGAATTTCTGTAAGCATGGCGGGTACTTCCTCCATGACATCGTCGGCGGTAAGAATTTCTGTACCCATCTGCATTAATGAGGCAACATTATGTCCGCTGCGTGCTAATTCAAGCAGGCGGGAGCTGATGTATGCTACAGCCTCAGGGTAGTTTAATTTCAGCCCGTGTTTTTTCCGCTTTGCGGCAAGTTCGCCGGCAAGAAACAGGATTAACTTTTCTTCTTCTTTTGGTGTGATTCTCATGATATAACCCTCCCTGTATAAGGAAATCATAATTATAAATTATATACACTGGTTCACTTATAAAATACAGCTTTTCTATGCAAAAGGTCAATAGATAATTTCATAAAACTCTTGTGTAACACAAAGCATTATTGAATGAAAATAAGAAAAAAATATTGATTTTCGACAATGATAATGTTATTATGCAAAAAAGTCAAATAGCAAAATATAATAAGTTGTTAAGCCAAAGGCGGTTCTTTAAATGAGTGAAATGAATAAAAGGAACTGCCTTTTTTATTGCATAAATGCAGTTTATTATGATAAAAATGTTTTGCATGCGTATGCACTTGTGTAATGAAAATATCTGCCTTTGGAAGAACGCACCTGGCACGAGGCATATACTTCGATGAATAATCGAAATTATAGGTAACTATAAAAGCTCACAGTGTTAAAGTTAATTAAATAAAAAAAGAAAGGAGCGTATGAGGTATTTACATAAATACATCACACAAAAAGTCATATGCATTATGTAAAATTCATTGTAAAACGATTTATTGGCATGATTCCGGTCATATTGATTGTTTCCTTCCTGGTCTTTTTTATATTAAGGCTGTCAAATGTGAATCCAGTCACGGTTATGATTGGTGACAGGCAGTCAACAGAGGAATTAAGACAGAAGCTGACAAAACAGTTTAATCTGGATAAGCCGTTATTAACACAGTATTTTATATGGATGAAGGGCATCTTTACAGGAAACCTTGGCGTTGATTATGTTAATGGACAGGATATTGTATCGCTGGTTGCATCAAGAATTCCTGTAACACTGGGACTGGTAGTAATGAGCTCTGTCATTGGGATGGCCGCGGCGGTGCTTTTAGGAACCTTTGCGGCACTTTACAGAGGGAAAGCGGCTGATTCTATTATTACTGTTACTATGTTGATTTTTTCCAGCATACCAAGCTTTCTCTTAAGTATTTTAGTTATTATTGTTATTACAGAGGTGGCACCCGGCTATTCATTTTCAGGTGGTTTTTCAAACATAAGAGAATGTTTTGTCAGGTTAATCGTTCCGTCCCTTATCATGGCACTTCATATGATAGCAATGTTAGGCCGGGTTACGCGGAGCAGCATGATATCACAGCTGCAGGCGCCATATATCAATACAGCGAATGCAAAGGGTATTTCATCTTCAAATGTTACATTTAAACATGCCTTTCATAATGCGGTAATCCCGGTATTAACAATTGCAGGTTTGATGTTTGCCAACTCGATTGGAGGGACGGTCCTTATTGAACAGATTTTCTCTTTGCCTGGAGTAGGCGGTTTATTAGTTACAGCAATACAGCAGTATAATTATCCGGTTGTCCAGATATTAGTATTATTTATGCTGGCAATATATTTAACCATGAGTCTTATCGTGGATCTGCTTTATGCAGTCATCGACCCGAGGGTAAAGCTGAAATAGGAGGTAATTATGAAAAGGCAGAAAAAGCAAGGAAAATTTTTTACTATACCGGTGATCATAGCTGCCGTTGTGCTAGCAGTTATTGTTATTTCAACAATATTTGCAGATTTTATTGCTCCATATGACCCGGAGGCAGTTGATTACAATGCTTCATTTGTAAGAGCTTTTTCCAAAGGGCACATATTGGGAACCGACAGGATTGGAAGGGATCTTTTATCCAGGCTGTTATGTGGAGCTAAAATTTCCATCCTGAATGCATTTATGATTGTAGGATTTGAAATTCTTGCAGGAGTACCCATCGGATTAATCAGCGGCTACTATGGCGGCAGAATTGACAATATAATCATGAGAATTTGGGATATGGTATGTTCCTTACCCAGCTTATTGCTGGCATTTGTTCTTGTAGCGGCATTTGGCAAGGGAATGTGGTCCGGTATAATTGCTTTAGGCATTGTATATACGCCATTAACGGCGAAGCTTGCACGTTCTCTGATAATGACGGAAAAAACACAGGTTTATGTGGAAGCGGCAAAGTCCCTTGGCTATACGGATTTTAGAATTATTTTCCGGCACATTCTTCCAAATGTAATCACTACTATGATAGCACAATTTACATTGGATATTGGATCAGCAATTACGTCAATGGCTACGTTAAGCTATCTTGGTATTGGTGTTCAGCCGCCGTTGGCAGACTGGGGGACCTTGCTCAAAGACGGAATGTCAATGCTGTATATGAATCCGGTATTATTAATAGCTCCGGCTTTAGCTGTATTAATTACAACGATTGCAATTAATATATTCAGTGATGGAATTCAGACATATATTGATCCGACCCAGAGAAAACTTCCTTCCTTCAAAAGTATATATAAGAAAGGGGAAAAAGAAAAGAAAAAGCTCGGAAAGGCTGTAACTTTATTAAAATCCAGGAAAGAGGAATGTATTTAGGAAAGAGGAATGTATTATGGATGGCAGAAATATTATTGAAATCAATAATCTGGATGTGAATCTTATGTCGGTACGCGGCATTGTGCATGCTGTTTCCGGCGTAAACATGAAGGTAAAAAAGGGCGAGGTTCATGGGGTAGTAGGAGAAAGCGGATGCGGAAAAAGTGTTTCGGCAAAGTCAATATTAAAGCTTCATGATCCGGAAAGAACGGAATACAGCGGGGAAATCCTGCTTGATACGGAGGAAGGCCCTTTGGATATTTTGAAAATGAACAACAGACACTTAACCAATATGAAAGGGAAATATGTATCTATGATATTTCAGGATCCGATGACATCGTTAAATCCTATTATGAAGGCCGGCGAGCAGATAGCCGAGGTTGTCAGGATAAAGAAGAATTTAAAAAAGAAAGAAGCAAAGAAATATGTGCTTGATATATTTGATAAAGTAGGGATTCTTCCTCCGGAAAAACGTTATAACCAGTATCCCTTTGAAATGAGCGGAGGCATGTTGCAGCGGGTTATGATTGCAATGGCGTTGTCCTGTGAAGTCAAGCTGATTATTGCGGACGAACCAACAACTGCATTGGATGTAACAATTCAGGCGCAAATACTTGAACTGATGAAGAAATTCCAGAAGGAAAGCAATACATCAATTATATTTATAACGCATAACCTAGGGGTTGTGGCTGAGATATGCAACAGTGTATCAGTAATGTATGCCGGAAGAGTTGTTGAGAGCGGAAATGTAGTTGATATTTTTGATAATCCGGCACATCCATATACAAAGGCGTTATTGGAAAGCAGACCAAGTAGCAGTGATACCGGGAAAAAAATGAAAACGATAGCAGGGGCACCTCCTGCATTATACCGGAAATTTATCGGATGTCCTTTTGAAGCAAGATGTGAATATGCAATGGATTTATGTAAGGTTAAGATACCCTGTGAAACCGCAGTAAAAGAAGAACATACGGTGGCATGCCATCTTTATAAAAAGGGGGACTGATTATGGCAGAGTATATGATTGAAGCGAGAAATCTTGTTAAATATTATTACCTTGACAATTTTAAAATAGCAAAATCAAAAATACGAGTCCTTCATGCGGTAGATCATGTTAGTTTTAATATTGAAAAGGGAGAAATCTTTGGCGTCATAGGTGAAAGCGGATCGGGAAAATCTACGATTGGGAAATGTATATTACGGATGATAGAGGCGGACGAAGGAGATATCTTTTTTGATAATGAAAATATATCAAGATTAAATTCAAAACAAATGAAAGCCCGCAGAAGGAATATGCAGATGATTTTTCAGAATCCCCTTGCATCGTTTAATCCTAAAATGACCATTGGAAAAGCATTTTATGAACTGGGGCATGTGTATCATATGAAGACACAGGAGGTAACGAAAAAGATAAGGGAGCTTCTCAATTACATTAATCTGGATGAGGACGTGTTATCAAGACTTCCTAAAGAAATCAGCGGAGGACAGCTTCAGCGGCTTGCCATAGCCAGAGCGTTAATGCTTGAACCGAAATTTTTATTGGCCGATGAACCGGTATCGGCACTGGATGTTTCGGTTCAGGCGCAGATTTTAAATCTTTTATTTGAGCTTAAAGAAAAAAGAGGATACACCATCCTGTTTATATCACATGATTTAACAGTTGTAAGAAACGTGTGTGACCATGTCGCAGTTGTATATCTTGGGGTTATTGTGGAAACGGGACCGGTATGTGAGGTATATAATAATTTGCTTCATCCATATACGCAGGCGCTTCTGTCCGCTAAACCCAAGGAACATCCGCTGGAGCAAAAAGAAAGAATGATTTTAGAGGGCGATATTCCTAATGCGATTAACGTTAAGGAAGGATGCCGCTTTGCAAGCAGATGTCCAAAATTCAGGGAAGGCTTGTGCGATAACAGAACTCCTAAATTAAGGGATGCGGGAAACGGTCATTTTGTGGCCTGTCATTATGCTTTACCCAGTGATGTCTTGGATTAACCCATTATCAGAGGTTAATATAAATTAGAGCACTCTCGGAAACTCTTTGTATGCAGATTTGTGAGAGTACTAAATTAAAAAAGAAAGGAAAAAGTTATGAAGAATGTAAAAAGAATGATTACTATGTTTATGGTTTTTGTATTAACCGCCAGCAGTCTGAGTGGATGCAGTGCTACTTCACCGGATACATCAGGCTCACCAAATTCCACAGGTTCAGCAGATGCATCCAATTCCGTATCCGGCAGTGGCGAGAATGTGTTCAGAATAGGCTACAGCGCTGAACCGCCGTCCTTTGACCCAAAGGATTTCAATACGACTGCATGCACCCTGGTTACCTATGACTGCTATGATACATTATTGAATTTCAACATCGAGGGCACGGATTTGGAGCCTTGTTTAGCCGAAAGCTGGGAACAGAAGGATGATACAACCTATGTTTACCATATCCGCCAGGGAGTAAAATTCTCAGATGGTTCCGATATGACAATGGAAGATGTAGTATATTCCATGGAAAGAGTATTAGATGCGGAATACAGCATGAGTTATCTTTTTGAAAATGTTGACCATTTTGAGACAGATGAAGATGCATGGACTCTTACGGTATTCCTCACGCAGCCGGATACAACATGGAAATATGTTCCGGCAACATCTCCCTGCACGGTGGTGAGAAAATCTGTTGTAGAAGCGGAAGGAGATAAATATGGTACGGCAGACGGTTCCGTTGTAGGAACAGGACCATATATGAGAACTTCATGGACTTCAGGTTCGGAAATAGTTCTGGAAAAGAACCCTTATTATTGGAACGATCCGGACAGCCTTGATGTCAGCAAAATATATTATGAAATTATTACGGATGATACCTCAAGAGCTTTACAGGCAAAGAGCGGACAGCTGGATTATGTCAGAAATTTAACCAGTGAAACAACGTCAATTTATGAAAGTGCGGCCGATTTAAATTTAGTGAATTATCCGGCAACAAGCGCACAATTTTTAGCATTAAACAGTGATAAGGCTCCCTTTAATGATGAGAATGCAAGAAAAGCCTTTGCATATTGTATTGATAAATCGGCAATTACAAGCTTAATCGGAGGAAAGTTTGCAACGGAATCAAAAGGTGTTATTTTTAATCCGGCAATGTTTTATATGGACCAACAGGCATGGGAAGCGGCGGATGCTTCCATGCCAGGCTATCAGCAGGACTATGAAAAAGCAAAGGAATATTTGGCAAAATCGGGGTACCCGGATGGATTTACCTGTGATTACTATTGTATCGCGTCGGGTGTATCACAGGCAGAGGCGATTCAGAAGATGGTTGAATCCATCGGTATTACAATGAATATTGTTACAATCCAGAATTCCGAGTCTTATGGGGTTTCCTACGGATATACCTTAAATGAAGACGGAAAACGCGTATATGATATCTATGGGACGGGCTGGGTATCCGATTATCTGGATCCCATCGGATATCTGAAACCGCATTATCATTCATCAATGCTCTATGCAGGCGGTTCAAACAAGGCGCAGTATAGTAATCCGGAATTCGACACACTCATTGATCAGACATATTTACTTGATGATGATAAGGAAAGAGCGGCATTGATGATTGAAGGTGCAACGGTGGCAGCAGAGGATTGCCCTTATGTATCATTATACTATAAGGATGATACTTATGTAATTAATAAGAACTTTACATATGAGGAAGGCCCGGCGTTCTTCTGGAATTTTACGGTTGCAAATGTTCATATAGCTGAATAATGGCTCCATGTTTGCTGCCTATACTAATGCCGCCTTGCCTGATTTGCCGGTCCTGACCTTAATTACATCTTCAACCTCGTATATAAATATTTTGCCGTCGCCGATTTTTCCGGTATAAAGAGTATCCCGGATGGTCTTGATGAGTAAGCCGACGGGCACGGTGCTGATTACTATTTCAACTTTCAATTTAGGCAGAAGCTGGGTATCATATACCGCGCCCCGGTAATATTCCTTATGTCCCTTTTGTATACCGCAGCCTGTTACATTCGTAACTGTCATTCCTGTGATATTAATTGCATCGAGGGCTGTCATTAAAGCTTCAAAACGGCTGGGATTCATTAATACCACTACATTTCGAATCTTGCCGTCAGTATTCCTAAGGACCTCCGGTATATCATAGTATTTACCGGAGGAAGCATCCAGGACAGCGGAAGGTGCAAAAGCGGCAGATGTACCGGGATTTGAGAAATATTGCGAAGCATTGCCGGCCGGCAGCATAAAATCAGCGTAGCTGTTCATGAGACCGTGTTCTGAGTAGTCAAGGCCCTGAACTTCCTCATCTTCCGATACACGAATACCAACGGTATGTCTTAATACGGTAAATAGCAAACCGATAGTAACAGCAGCCCATATGGCTGTGGCAAGTACGCCGGTACACTGTACCAGAAAGAAATCGAAGCGATTCGTGTAAAGAATACCGGAATTCTGGCTGAAGATGCCTGTAAGAATTGTACCTAAAGCACCGCAGACACCATGAACGGTTATTGTGCCTACGGGATCGTCTACTTTTAATTTATGATCTATAAATTCAATGCTAAAGACCATTGTAAAGGCGGTGATTAGGCCTATAAAAAAAGCACCGGGGGGTGTAACTGCATCACAGCCTGAGGTGATTGCAACCAGACCTGCCAGAATACCGTTGATTGTCATGGAAATATCAGGTTTACCGTATCTGGCCCATGTTATAAACATAACGGTAACTGTCGAAGCTACCCCAGATATATTTGTATTTAAAAATATCCGACTGACTTTTAGCAGTATATCGTCACCGGTTGCAGATAAAGTAGAACATCCGTTAAATCCAAACCAGCCAAACCATAGAATAAATGCACCAAGTGCGGCTAATATTAAATTATGTCCCAAAATGGCACGGGATTTTCCGTCTTTATCATATTTCCCGGATCTTGGGCCCAATACTGCCGCACCTATGAATGCGGATAAGCCACCCAACATATGTACGGCGGTTGAACCGGCAAAATCATGGAAGCCTAATTGGTGCAGCCATCCGGAAGAGTTCCATATCCAGTGGCCTGAGACAGGATAAACCAATGCGCTGATAGCTGCGGAATAGATTAAATAAGAAGAAAATTTGGCTCGTTCGGCCATTGCACCTGAGACTATGGCTGCGGCTGTGGCACAAAACATTGTCTGATAAATCAAAAATGCAGGTGAGGGGTAAGTTGAAGAATAGTCACTTTTTGCGAATAAATCAGGTATGCCGGTGAAGCCTCCCTTTGAGCCGTTATACATGAGTCCAAAACCGATAAACCAAAAAACTAATGAAGAAATAGAAAAATTTAGAATATTTTTCATTATGATATTTCCTGCATTTTTGGCACGGGTAAAACCGGTTTCCAACAGGGCAAAACCTGCCTGCATGAAGAAAACCAGAACCGAGCCTAATAATATCCAGATAGTATCTGCTGATGAATACATATAAATTCCTCCTTATTGCTTACTATTTAATTTAATATCCATATACTATTTAATATCTTTTTTAATGTCAATGAGATATGGGTATTTATAAAGTTTTCATCTTTGTGCTGCACAAATGTTACTGACTTTTGACACCAATATAGGACACTCCCTAAAGCAAGAAGAAATTGCTCTATACTTGAAAGTGTTTCAAGAGAAACTATGCGCAACCTGAACTAGTGCACTGGCAAGTTGATATTTTGTGTAATAACCTGCCTGAATTTCTATCTGCTTCGTTGTCGTCAATCGACGTAGCCACCGCTACGACTCATTCCTCCGCCTCGCAGAATGAAAATCGATTCTACATCATTAGTCCAAGTATCAACTTGTCAGCACACTAGTTTAAAAGCCATGATAGATTAACATATAGGAAAATTGTCGGCATAACTGGAATGGAGGGGGCATAGCGCCATGAATAAAAATAAAGAATATTTTTCTATAACGGAGCTAGCAAGACTCAGGAAAACAACAACGGAAACTTTAAGACATTATGACAGAATTAATTTATTTAAACCGGATTATGTTAATCCGGAAACCGGATATCGGTTTTATTCTATAAAGCAGTATGAAAAGTTGGGAACCATACTGGAATTGAGGCAATTAGGCATGTCATTGCCTAAAATTTCGGAGTACCTGAAAGAAAGAAATCTTAAAAAATCAGTTACAATGTTAAAGGATTATTATCAAAAACTGGATATTGAGATACAGGAAAAGCTGGCCCTGGAGACTACGATACGCCAGAAAATAGAGTTTGTTGACGGTGTTATTGAAAATTCCCAGAAATATATAAATAAGGTAACAGAAAAGGAAATTCCCTTAAGATATATGATTACATATGGCAAAATGATTGATATAAGTGAAAGTAAACTGGAATTATCCTATGAAATCGCTAAACTGGAGCGTTATTTGGAGGAGGTTGCTCCGATTATTTTCAGCAACCGAAGCGGAGCATATTCGGATTCGGATATTAATTCCATTTCCAAATCATTTCCCTGTGCACCAATGGTACTATGCGAAAAGAAACCAAAAAAGTTTTTATATACCCAGAAGATTCCGGCAGGATTATATTTATGTATTGGTTATAATGGGGCATATGGAATTTATACAGATTCGTTTGACAAAGTTAAGCAATATATGAAGGAAATGGGTTATGTATCCAAAGGAAGATTTTATCAGGCTTATCAAATTGATATTACGTTAACCAGTGATAAAAGAGAAACGATTATCGAACTGCAGGTTCCTGTTTATAAGAAGAATAAGTAAATAGTATGGGAAAGAAAGGTGCGACGCAGCATACCGCAAAGTGGGGCGGTCATAACGGCACAAGCATTTTTCAAATACGCACTAGTATATAAGAAATCCCGCCCATATGACGGATAAGTGTTGTGTCTACTATAATATCGGCTTTGCAAAGCTAGATCTTTGTGATGCACAAAGGTCATTTCCAGTTAATCGATTGACCTTTGTGTAACAAAAAGATATATCCTCATATCAATCACTATAAAGATTTAGTACTCCGTTAATTTTAAAAACCTGCATAAATGATTGGGGGATTGCCCATCTGCTGTATTGCCAAACTAAAATAAATAATAAGGAGAAATGCAAAATTGGAAAATAAAGATAAGCATATAAAATATAAACCGCTGGAATGGGGAAAGAACGGTATGCCTGGTACATATGGCAGACTGCCTTATAAACAGACCCTTGAGGATGTTGATTTTGTTATCGCGGGAATTCCCTTTGACACTTTAGCCGGTCATCGTGCAGGGGCAAGATTTGGGCCCAAAGCAATTCGTGAAGCCTATGGAACAGGCAACTATAATGTGGAAATCGGAATAGAAATATTTGATTATGTTTCAGGTGTTGATTATGGGAATTTTAAAGTAATAAAAGGTGAAGCGGAAAAGTCATTTAAAGTCATAACAGAAGAAACGAAGAAGATTCTTGATGCGGATGTAGTTCCTATAATTCTGGGAGGGGATCATTCGATCACTTATCCGGAACTCTTGGCTTATCGTGATGTGTTTGGACAGATGTCTTTGATACATTTTGATTCCCACACGGATACGTGGGGAAGTGACGAAGATAAGAAATACCACAGTCACGGGAATCCTTTCAGAAGAGCAATTGAAGCGGGCTGCATTAATCCCGAGACCTCGGTGCAGATTGGCATGAGAGGCCTGATGGGAGAAAATGACTATGAATTTGCGGATAAGAATGGATTAATGAGGATACCGGCATTAGATTTGCATAAAATGGGTGTGCATAAGGCAGCCGGGCTAATTAGGCAGCGTGTTGGAAATACACCCTGCATGGTAACCTTTGACATTGATTTTGTTGATCCGCAGTATGCACCGGGAACAGGGACTCCCGTGCCCGGCGGCTTCTCATCATGGGAAACCGTGGAGCTGATTCGAACGGCGCTGATGGGCCTGAATATTAAAGGCTATGATCTTGTAGAGGTAGCTCCGGCATATGATCCTGCAGAAATCACTCAGCTTCTTGCCTCAAGAGTTATACATGAATTTATTGCCATACTGGCATGCCGTAAAGCGGGAATAACGGAATATAAGCATAATAGGAAGGAGTGGATTTGCAGTGTTTCAGGTTGAATTTCAGTATTTTGAATTAGAAAAAATAGAGAAACAGAAGGAAGGCTTATTAAATATTAAATCTTTCATGGGGCTGCCTTTAAAGAAGGAATTTGACAAGGAGGATTATGCAATCGTTGGAGTGCCGTTTGATACGGCTACTACAAACAGGGCGGGCTGCAGGTTCGGCCCAAGGGCGATAAGGGAATGGTCAGACAGATTCAGGCCGAATGTGCAGGATGCACGTTGGATTATCAAGAATTTAAAAGGAATGGATTATGGCAATGTGCCGGTTATGCCTGGATATACGGAGGAATCTTTAATGTGCATCTATCAGTCGCTAAAGGAAGTCCTGGATGCGGATTTAACGCCGATAGTTCTGGGCGGAGACCATCTGATTACCTATGCTGAATTGCGTGCCTATAGTGAGAAATATGGCAGGGTAGCCATGATACATTTTGATTCCCATAATGACACCAGCGACCGTAAAGAGATTCAGTACAACCACGGAACGCCCTTTAGAAGAGCTATTGAGGACGGCTTCTTAGACACATCACATTCTATACAGGTTGGTATCCGCGGGTATGCTGAAACATATCGGATGGATTATGCAAAAGAAAACGGAATGAGGGTTATAACAGGGAGAGAACTGCATGACATGGGAATTGCCAGGGCGGCGGAAATGATTCGGGAGCAGGTTGGCAATCAGAAATGTATGGTTACCTTTGATATTGATTTTCTGGATCCTTCTGCGGCACCAGGTACGGGAACGCCTGTATCGGGAGGATTTACTACATATGAAGCCATGGAATTATTGCGTCAGGGAGTAACAGGACTGAATGTTGCAGGTTTTGATCTGGTAGAAGTTATGGAAGATTATGACCCGGGCAGAATTACGGCATTGGCAGCATACCATATTGTCTATCAGTATCTGACTATTTTATCGAAGAAGAAAGCTGAAATGGAAAAGGACTAATAATTGAATACTTGCAGGATAGAAAGAGTGGAGGAATATATGAATATACCGGAATGCCCTAAAAAATTCGATGAATTTCCTTTGGGAAATGCACCGATAAGTTTATTACATGCAGATTACTCAAGAGAGCTTGACGGGGTGGATATTGCTTTGGCAGGAGTACCCTTTGACCTTGCTGTAAGCAATCGTTCAGGTACAAGATTTGGCCCCCGATATTTAAGAAGCAAAGGCTTTTGTAATATTTTAAGTGACCCTGATTTGAATATTGATATTGTAAACAATCTTAAGGTGATCGATTATGGTGATTTTGAATTAATGCCGGGATACCTGCCGGATTGTTTTTACAAGATAACAGAACAGACAAAGGCTATTTTGGATGCAGGAGTTACACCTGTTATTGTGGGTGGGGATCATTCGATATCATTAGCTGAGTTGGAAGCATATTATCTGACGTATGGCCCTATGGCTATGGTTCACTTTGATTCACACCTTGATACAGGGATGAGACAGACTGCAAAAAAAGAAATATTTACACATGGAAGTCCGTTCAGCTGGGCATTGAAAAAGGGATATCTTGACGGAAAGCATATGATTCAGTTGGGAATCAGAGGCGGATTTGCCGATGGAACGTCGGCAGAAGAATTCTCCAAAGAATGGGGAAGAGAATTTATATTAGCGAAGGAGCTTCATTATATGAGTTATGATGAGGCTGCGCAAAGAATTAAAAAGAAGGTTGGAAACAGACCCGTTTTTCTTACCTTTGATATTGATTTTCTGGATCCGGCCTATGCGCCCGGAACCGGAACTCCGGTAGTGGGAGGATTTTCCGTTCATGATGCGGTTCAGATTATGGAAAAGGCATTGGCCGGACTGGATATTAAAGGAGCCGATTTGGTTGAGGTTATGCCTTATTATGACCCTGGTGAGGTAACAGCGAATTCAGCGTCTACAATTTTGAAGAAAATAGTATCAATTATTGCATATAACAAACTGCTATCCAGGCAAAAGTGACTTGTACAAGAAAGTGAAGAGGTTATATGACAACAACAAATACATATAATGCGCAGAAAGAGCAAAAAGAATTTTTCTCTCTTCTGTTTAAAACGGTATTTCCTCTGTTAATTCAGGCTGTATTTATGCAGAGTATTAATTTTATTGATCAAATCATGGTTAGTTCCCTGGGAACGGCATCGGTTGCAGCGGTAGGCGCATCAAATAAGCTATTAAGCATCTATAATTCTTTCCTTTATGGAAGCTGCAGCGGTTGTGCAATGTTTATGCAGCAGTATTGGGGTAAGAAGGATATCAAAGGATTTCAGAGAATCCTGGGAATCACTTTGACGGCAACGGTAGCAATGGGAAGCTTTGTTACTGTACTGGTACTTTCCTGTCCGGGAACTCTAATGTCGCTGTTCAATGATGATATAGAAGTACATGCTTTGGGAATACGGTACATGAGGGCTGTAGCGCCGGCATATTTCTTAATGGGCTTAACATTCCCGTTAAACTATGTATTACGGAGCATGAATAAAGTAAAAATTACAATGACATGCACCTGTATTTCCGTGGTACTAAAATGCTTTATAAACTATATATTGATATTTGGAATGTTTGATTTTCCCCAATTAGGAATTTCGGGGGCGGCTATCGGTACATCGATTACAAGATTGATAGAATTCATATTCCTGCTATCGTATTTTGTAATTACCAAAAGTGAGGTATTTTGTGGTTTTAGGAACATATTCGGCTACGGAATGGATTATGTGAAAGTCTTTTTCTTCAAGGCAATTCCGTTGGTTGGCAATGAAATGATGTGGTCACTGGGAACAACCGTCTATTTTATTGTTTACGGAAGAGCCGGCACGGATGCTCTTGCAGCCATGAGTATTATGCAGACGCTGCAGATGCTTTCAAAGATTGTAAGCGGAGGATTTTGCGGCGCCAGTTCAATTGTAATAGGGAATGAGATTGGAAAGGGCAATATTGATATGGTTAACCGTTTTTGTAAAAGATTTCATAAATGTGCGTTTATCGTTGGAATTATCTCGTCAATATTCGTGCTGATGGCAATTAAACCGATGTTAATCGTGTATAATATCGACGGAACGCAGGTTGGTATCTATGTTTCGCAATGCATGGCAGTTCTGGCGGTATATATTTTTCTGAATCCTCAAAATTCCATTAATGTTGAAGGAATTTTCAGAAGTGGCGGTGATGTGGCATACCTTACCATCATGGATATGGGAAGCATATGGTTAATTGGAATGCCATGGACGATTGTTACCGGAATCTTCCTGGAATTAGATGTGGTCTATATTTATTGCGCATATATTGTGCTTGAAATATATAAGCTACCATTAGGATATCTGCGCTTTAAATCAGGAAAATGGCTTCATAAGCTTCATGAAATAGGAGCACAAAGAGAAACAATAGTTGCCTGATCCGGATATGAATACTATATGTAACGTATTTATAGGTTTAATATTAAAAATATTTCTAAATATATTCCAACGTTAAGGACTTGCCAGCTTCAGGCGGCATCTTTATTATCTCCTCAAGGCATGTGGAGACAGTTTGTTTGCTTTCGAAGAAAATCAGGGCGTTGCGGGATACATTTGGTGAATCAATTATTAGTCAGATAATAAAACAAAATAATATAACAAGATAGGTCAGCAACCGTAGTAATCCTGCGGCTTGTTGACCTTTTGTTACGTGGAGGGGCGGTAAAATTGCTACTGACATTTATAACAAGCTGGGGAGATGAAAATGAAGCTGTCGCTGCAATTGAAGAATCCAAGAGGTAATCAGGCTCAACGGGCATCTTATTTGTCTTCTCAAGGCACATGGTTTTGTGGTTTATACCACTCATGAATACGTACACTGGAAAGTAGTGTATACTATGAAATGCGAAGGGAAAATATAGCCTTGCCAGTAAGAAATTCGAAGTAATAATATTAAAATTTATAAGTCAATAATTGTGGAAAAATACGATTCCTTGCTCTTTTTATGGGGATGGGACGGGAGTGATAATAAGGCTGTCAGATTTTATAAAAAAGCCAAACCATTGTATAAAAAATAGCCTTGCAGTATCTATATATAAGTATCATAATAAAAATAAAATCAGAAAATGTAATGGGAGACAGGATTATGAAGAGAAATTATTATTTTCAAAACACATTTCTTCCGATTGTTGTGATGACGGTTTCGTTTACAGGAGTTATGGTCTTTACTATGCTGTATGTGGCGAAGGATAATAACTATTTCAATACAATTTACCAGTATTTCAATATCAGCAAGAGGCTGCATGCATGGATGATGTATACGGACATTGATAAAAATACGATAGTAAATGTAGTTAATTTATGCAGTGTTCTGTTTATAGCTGGAAATTATATATTTTCCAGATCCTTTTGTAATGAAAAAACGAAATTTACCAAAGCAATAACCGGAGTACTGGTGGTACTTTTTCTGACAGAAATGATTTTTTATAATACCTATGTGTATAGGTTTTTATATTATGGACGGATTGGATTTTTACCTGATCCGGCATTGTTTCGTAAATTGTATTCTATCTTTCATCAGATCTCGGTAACAGGAAATTGTGCATGCCTTGTATACAACATGGTCCTGCTTTTAAGAACGGCATTCCGAAACGAGTCCATTAAAGAATTAAAA